>QHVV01000019.1 GCA_003222385.1 Acidobacteriota bacterium | reverse complement strand
TTTGGCGGTCTCGAAGCTCTCGCGATAGCGGCCGCGGAAGATGTCGGCCGAGACCATGAGCTGGTAGCCGCCCAGCGCCGGATCGCCGGCGACCTCGTCCGGATAGACGTCGATCAGCTTGACGACCCAGTCGGAGTCGGTGCCGCTGGTCGAAGCGAGAAGGTTCGCGATCGGCTGCCCGCTGATCTTGACCGGCGCGTCGAGCGCGTCCGAAACGAACGCGAGGACGTCCGTCCTTCCGGACGCCTCCCGCTGGTCCGTCACCAGCCATTCGCGCCATCCCTGGCCATGGTCGTAGCTCTCGGGCGGAATCGGGCGCGCGTGGAAGGGCACGGGCCTGGCGGGGTCGGAGACGTACTCGTCGAACACGGCGTCGCCGGCTTTCGGCGCGTCGAAGCTGACCCGGCCGCCCGCCTTCAGGTAGAGCGGCGCGGGCCGGACCGTGCACCCGCTCTCGCAGCCGGAAGGCCACGCCGTGAGCCTTCGCCACGCATTGGTTCCGGTCTCGAACGCCGAGACCGGCGCCACGTCGGTCTTCGGCGCCCCGTCCTTCAAGTAGTGGTCCAGGAACGGCCGCAGGATCCGCCGGCGGAAGTAGAGCGCGGTGTCGCTTTCGAACTTGAGAGCCCCGAGCGAGCTGCCGTCCCGGATCTCCTGTCCGTGATGCCAGGGTCCCATGACGAGAAAGACCTTGTCGTTCCCCGTGTCTTTCGGCTCGATTGCCTTGTAGACGGCGATCGCGCCGTAGATGTCCTCCTGGTCCCAGAGACTGTGGACCAGCATCACCGGGACTTTCAGCGGCTGCGCCGCCAGAATCCTGTCGACCGCCTGGTCGCGCCAGAAGGCGTCGTACGCCGGATGCGCGACGATCTTCCTCCAGAAGCCGACTTGTTCGAGCCCGCGTTGTTTGCCGAGCTCGCCCGCCGATCCCGCCTGCAGGAACGTGTCGAAATCGTCGAAGTGGCTCGTCCACCAGTGAACGTCGTTCTTGCGGTCCGCCTCCTGCTCGTAGATGTAGGACGCGCCGAGCTGGCGGAAGGCGCCGTTGTGGAACCAGTCGTCGCCCATCCAGCCGTCGACCATGGGGTTCATCGGCACGGAGACCTTGAGCGCCGGGTGCGGATTGACGAGCGCCATGAGAGGCAGGAAGCCGTCGTAGGAGATGCCGAGGATTCCGACTTTCCCGTTCGATTCCGGGACGTTCTTCACGAGCCAGTCGATGGTGTCGTACGTGTCGGTCGCATGATCGACCGGCGTCGGGTTCTGCGGCCCGTGCAGGGGACGATTCATGACGTAGTCCCCCTCCGAGCCGTACTTGCCGCGCACGTCCTGCACGACGCGGATGTACCCACCCTCGACGATGACCTCGGTCGCGTTGTCGTAGCCGAAGAGGCTCGGGCCGAGGTGCGAGCTGTGCGTCCGGCTCGTCAGCTCGGTCGCGTCGTACGGCGTCCGCGTCAGGAGGATCGGAGCGCCCCGGGCGCCTTTCGGCACCAGGATCACGGTATGGAGCCGGACGCCGTCGCGCATCGGGATCATGACGTCGCGCCGGACGTAGTCGAATCCGAAGTTCGTGGGCTCGAGCTTCGCCGGCATCTCGCTCGGAAGGTCGGGATAGCCGGCCGGTGGCTTCGGCCGGTCCTGCGCCGCCGAAGTCTGGACGAACGGAACAAGGCCGGACAGACAGACGGAGAACGCGATCGTTCGAGCGCGGCAGATCGGTTTCATGAGACCTCCCTCGGGCGCGCAGGACGATATCCCGACCTTATGATCGCGAGGTGACGGATCTCCTGACCGATCGCCTCCAGCTTCGGATCTTCCAACCCGACGACTTCGAAAGGCACGCGGAGATCTGCGCCGATCCGGAAGTCATGCGCTACATCCGCGCGGGGCCGCTCTCCCGCGTCGAGGCCTGGTGGCAAATGGCGCGTTACATCGGTCACTGGCAGCTTCGCGGCTATGGCATCTGGGCAATCGTCGAGCGGTCCACCAACCGGGTGATCGGCCATCTCGGGTTCCTGGATCCGGAAGGAGGCGTGGGCTTCGAGCTCGGCTGGGTTCTCGCTCGTTCCGCCTGGGGCCGGGGCTTCGCGCTGGAGGGCACGCGCGCGGCCGTGCACCACGCCTTCACCGCGCTCGACCGCGATCACATCGCCTGCGTCATCCGGCCCGAGAATGCCCGTTCGATCCATCTGGCGGAGCGACTCGGGGCGGCGCCGGAACGCGAGATCGAGGAGTCGGGAAGAAGGTTGATCGTGTACGGAATCCGCCGGTCGGAGACCGTCGCCGACTAGAGGGAACAGGGGTCAATCGTGTATTCCTGTATTCCGCACCTTGCCTGATTGACGCCGCGCCGCGAGGCGCCTCCGCCCCCGCTCCGCGAATTTGCTCGGGCCGACACCTGGAGAGGACACTCCGCCCCCGACCATTTCGAACAAGTCCTTCGTTTTCAGTTGCTTTGCAATGTGGCACCGTGGCACATCCGTTGCGATTCTCCCGGGTGTTCCGCCGAATCGGCGGAGGAGGTTTGAGATGAAGAAAGCATTTCGCGTCGCGCTCGGAACCGCCGTTCTGGCGGGCGGTCTTGCGGTCGCGGGCGCTTCGCCGGCGAGCGCGCAGGTCCGATTCGGAGGATCGTTTCCCCTTCCCCACGGCCGGATTTCGGTTTCGATCGGGAACGTGGGATTCCCGATCGGTGGATTCGTACCGGACGGTTATTCCGTCTACAACAACCCGGACTATGGCTATGGGTTCGAGTACGGTGATGAGTGGATTCCGTGCGAGCAGTACGGGAATCAGTGGGTCATCGTGGCGAGCCCGATCTCCTTCGTGCATCGGGACTTCGGATATGGCCGGACCTATCGGGCCGACAGGTACTCATACTCGCGCGACTCGCGTCGCAACGAGTACCACAGCTACGACACGCGCTCCTACGACAATCGCAGCCACGACACGCGTGCCGATTACAGCCGAAGCTTCGGCAACCAGAACTCGAGGCGTGACGACCGCCAGGCTTGGGACGCCCGGAACCCGCAACGGAACGATCGACGGTCCTGGGACCAGAACCGCCGCTCGAGGTAATGAGGACAGACCCGCTAACGATTCGGGACCGCCCCGCGAGGGGCGGTTTTTTTTGATGGCCGGCCGGCGATCAGTTCGGCCTGGCCGTCCGGTCGGAAACCTCGGTCGAGTCTCCCGTGCCGTGGTCCTCGATCTGGAATCTCAGGAACTCGTGGATCGCCGCGAGCGCGGCCGCATCTTTCGTCGTGATCCGCACGCGGCCGCCGCCCGGAATTTCCTCGAACTTCCACTCGATCGAGGCCTTCTTGCGCTTGAGCGTCGGGACGCCGGGCGGGACCCGGTCGTGAATCAGCATCGGAGCGTCGAAGTCTCCTTCCGCGAACATGCCGGCGATGTGGGCGAGATGCCCGCGAATCGCATCGCGGCTGGAAGTGTCCTCGGGGTCGTTCGCCGAAACCTCGATGGATCCGCCCGACCGGGACAGGCGGAAATGGTGGGTCGTCTTCGTGTGATCGAACCCCATGACGTGGTCGCCCCGCTCGTCGACTTTCGCGTGGTGGGCGCAGGACGGCTCGGAGGAATGCTGCGCCAGGGCCACGCGGCCGGCAATCGAGAATGCAATCAGGAACGCGGTTCTTCTCACTTCGGCTCCTTTCGTTTTCTCCGTTGGTCGAAGGCGAGCGCCTGCAGAGGCGACCGGCGAACCGCGGGATTCGGCGGAAGCGTCTCGAGCAGCCGGAGAGGCGCTTCGCCTTCGCGATGCGCCAGTCGAACGTCCCAATCGCGGATCATCCCTTCGAGAACCTCGCGAAAGCGCGTCAGATCCTCGAGCTGTTGCTCCACCTCGCGGAGCTTTCGCGCGGCAATGGAGCGGACCTCCAGACAGGGAGGGTGGCCGCGGTCCCGCGCGCGGAGGAGCTTCTCCAGCTCGTCGAGCGTAAAGCCCACCGACAGCGCGCGTTGAATCAGCAGGACACGCTCGAGCGCTTCGGGCGGATAGATGCGATATCCGTTGTCGAGCCGCCGCGGCTTCGGCAGCAGCCCTCTCCTCTCGTAGTGCCGCAGCGTGTCCACGCTGACGCCCGCGTTCCGCGCGATCTCGCCGGAACGGTGCCCGTTCGGAACCCGCATAGGCGGCATGCCCGGCAGTCTAGACCCCGGAATCGATTCGGGAGTCAAGCCCGATTGGTATGATTTCGGCCTTCGAGGCGGTGGAGTCCGCCGGAACCGTCCGCCTTTCCGGCGGGCCAATGACTCCTGTGACAGACCCGGAATTCGAGCCGGGACGGGAGGTAGGCGGATGGTTCGATTCCTCTGGATCTGCCTGGGAGGCGCGGTCGGGACCGGCGCCCGCTATCTGATCTCGGGCTGGGCGGCGCGGCTCGGAGCGTCGTTTCCTTACGGCACCCTCGCGGTCAATCTCATCGGCTCGTTCACGATCGGCGTCGTCATGCACGTCGCCCTCGCGACCACGATGCTCTCTCCGGATCTGCGGGTGATTCTCGCCGTCGGCGTCCTCGGCGGATTCACGACTTACTCCGGCTTCAACTTCGAGACGCTCCAGTATCTGCGGGAAGGAGCGTGGCTTCTCGGCATCGTCAATGTCGCCGTCATGCTCGGCGCCTGCCTCGCCGCGGGCGTGGCCGGCCTCGCGTCGGCACGGTGGCTCGTCGGAAACTAGAAGGAGTTCACATGCGCGTTCTCGACGGGGAGCAGGTGCTCGCGCGAATCTTCATCGGCGAGTCGGACAAGTGGCATCATCGTCCGCTTTCGATCGCCCTCCTCGAGCGGCTGCGGAAGGAGGGATTCGCCGGCGCCACCGTCTTTCACGGGGTGGCCGGCTTCGGCGCCCGCAGCGTGCTCCACACGGCTCACCTGCTGCGGCTCTCGGAGGACCTCCCCGTCGTCATCGAGGTGGTCGACACGCAGGACCACATCGACCGCCTGATCCCGATTCTCGACGAGATGGTCGAGGAGGGCCTGGTGACCCTGGAGAAGGCCCGGGTTCTCAAATACGCCCCAGGAAAACGTCCTCTTCGCGTGCCGGAGGGTTGACCTCTGCCTTCTCGAATCGACCCGTAGAGAGGACACTCCGCTGATCCGCCAGTTTGCGCAAGTCCTCTGTTTTCAGTGACTTTCCGGGCTGGCACCCTGGCACCGACGTTGCGATTCTCTCTGGCGTCCGCCGAAAACTGGCGGAGGAGGTTTGAGATGAAGAAAGCATTTCGCATCGCGCTCGGAACCGCCGTTCTGGCGGGCGGTCTTGCGGTCGCGGGCGCTTCGCCGGCGAACGCGCAGGTTCGGTTCAGAGGATCGTTTCCGCTTCCCCACGGACGGATTTCGATCGGCGTCGGCGATTATGGATACGGCGGATACGGATACGGGGGGTTCGGAGTCGGAGCCTACGTGCCCTACGGCTACAACGTCTACGACAACCCGGAGTACGGCTACGGGTTCGAGTACGACAATTACTGGTATCCGTGCGAGCAGTACGGGACGCAGTGGGTGATCAGTGGAGCCCCGGTGTTCTTCCAGGGAGACTACGGCTACGTCCGGCCGTATCGGAGCTACGGTCATTACGGGTATTCCCGGCCGTACAGCTACGGCTATTCCCATCCGTATCGGAGCTACGACTACCGGCGCTATGACAGCAGGCGCTACGACGGTCGCCGCGACAGCCGGCGATGGGATCGCCGGTCTCGAGACGGCTGGGACCGTCGCGGCCATGACGGCCGGAACCGCGACCGCCGCTGGTAAACGACTCGATCCGGGTTCACCGAAACCGCCCCGCGAGGGGCGGTTTTTTTATGCACTCCCGGGCTGACCGGATTCCGTCCGGTCGGATAATCCCGCGTTGATGAGCGGCTCCGAAAGGCCTGTCCGCCGGTCCGGCCCGGAAACGGTCCGGTTCACCGGGCGCCGCCTGCGGTCCGCCTTTTCGTCGTGGCGGGCGTCGGTCCTCGTCACGGACGTCGTGATCGGGAGCGTGATCGGCGCCCTGTCGCTCGGGATCGGCGCCTACGTCCTCGCGCGCGCACAGGCGGCCACCCACCTCGCGTTCACGGAACGGGCGCAGCGTCTGGAGGCGGCCGTCGCCGAAAAGCTTCTTCTGCCCCAGGAAGACCTGACGGCGCTCTCCAACTTTTTCGAGGCCACCGGCGAGATGACCCGCCGCCAGTTTCATCTGCTCGCCGGTCCGATGCTGGTGCGCCACAAGCTCGTCTACGCGTTCGAGTGGCTTCCCGTCGTCCGCGAGTCCGAGCGCGTCCTCTACGAGGAAGAGGCCCGCGACGCCGGTCTGACGAATTACCGCTTCTGGGAGGTCGCCGCCGGGCAGCCGCGCACGGCCGGACACCGCGACTTCTACGTCCCGATCCACTACATGGAGCCGCCGAGCGCTCTCGCCCTCGGCTTCGACATCGCGGCCGATCCGCTTCGGTGGACGACCGCCGAAACGGCTCGCGACTCCGGACGGATCGCGGCGTCGCCGCCGTTCGGGTTGATCGAAGACGCCGGAAAGCCGGACGCGCTGCCCGTCGTCGCCATGTACGCGCCGGTCTACAAGGGCGGCGATCCCGCTTCCGACGCGGGACGCCGGGCCTCACTCGCCGGCTTCGGGATGGCGATCTTCCGCGCCGCGCCGGTGGTGGACAGTGCCGCCGCGGAAATCGACGCCTCGGGCCTCGGCCTCGTTCTCCAGGATCCGGACGCGCGGGAAAAGCGTCCGCTGGCGCAACGGCCGCGCGACGCGGCGGCGCTGCCGAGGCGCGCCGGTTTTCGGCTCGAGTTTCCGGTGACGTTCGCCGACCGGCGTTGGGCGCTGACGGTCTTCCCGCTTCCCGGCGCCTTCCTCGCTTCCAAGCGCGGGGCAATCGGGGTCGCGGCGGCCGGGGTGCTGGCCTCGATGCTCGTCTTTGCCACGTTGACTTCGCTGCGCACGATTTCGCGCCTGCGCCGTCAGGTGGAGAAGGTCGGGCCGTATCGGTTGGTCGCGCGGCTCGGCCGCGGCGCGATGGGAGTCGTCTGGGAAGCGCGCCATGCGCTGCTGCGGCGGCCGACCGCCGTGAAGCTGCTCGCTCCCGGCGTCCAGGGCGAGCGTTCCCTGGCGCGATTCGAGCGGGAAGTCCAGTTGACGGCCGGCTTGACGCATCCGAGCACGATCGCGATCTACGACTACGGCCGCACGGCCGACGGCGTCTTCTATTACGCGATGGAGCTCCTTCGCGGCATCAACCTGCACCAGCTCGTGGACCTCGACGGACCGCTCCCGCCGGCGCGCGTCGTCCATTTGCTGCGACAGGCGTGCGGCGCGCTCGCCGAGGCCCACACGGCGGGTCTCATCCATCGCGACATCAAGCCTGCGAACCTGATGGTGTGCCTCTACGGCGGAATTCCCGACTTCCTGAAGGTTCTCGACTTCGGCCTCGTCAAGGACGTCGGTGCCGTCGAGCCTCTGCCGGGACGGGTCGCGACGGAGAGCTCCGGCGACGCGGCGCTCTCGCAGGACGGCTCGCTGCTCGGCACGCCTCTCTACATGGCGCCGGAAGGGATGAGCGATCCCACTCACGTGGACGCGCGCGCGGACGTCTTCGCGCTCGGCGCCGTCGGCTACTTTCTGCTGACCGGCAAGTCCCCTTTCGTGGGACGGACCGCGATCGAGGTCTTCCGGATGGAGCGGCAGGGACCTCCGCCCGCTCTCTCACAGGTGGCGCGATATCCCGTGCCCCCTTCGCTCGATCGGGTCATCTGCCGCTGCCTCTCGTTCCGGCGCGAGGATCGTCCGAGCTCGGCGGAGGCGCTCGACGCGATGCTCGAGGAGTGCGCCGTCGCGCCCGCGTGGAAGGTCGAGGATGCGCGCGCCTGGTGGCGGGAACGGGGTCCGGCTGCGCTCGATGCCGCTCGCGCGCAGCGGGAGGAGCGGGACCAGGTGCTGAGCCTGACTCCCGATTCCCGGGCGAGCGGATCGCAGGGGCAATAGAATGCGCGCAAACCAATGCGAGGTCCGACATGTTGACGGTTGACGGGGCCTTCGATCGCATCAGCGCGGTTCTTCAGGACAAGGGGTACGCCCTGAAGAAGGAGGAGAAGGCGGCCGACTCCACGGGCGACCGGAAGTCGGTTTTCACGTCGCCGGACATGTCGGTACGCGTTTGCTGGGACGCCAAGGCGCGTTTGCTGGTTATCCAGGTCGACGCCGAAGAAGGCTGGGTCGACTTCGCGAGGCACGGCTTCGGCCCGAAAGGTCTGGAGGACAGCGCGGTCGACGCGCTGGTTCGCGCGGTCGGCAACGAGGTCGGCGAGACTTCGACCGACTCGGACTGAGTCGCGGCAATCCGCGTTCCGCCGGTCTTCTTATTTCTTCAGGTCCGACGTCCAGTTGAGGACGACCGTCAGAGGCGATGCGGTCGTCTCCCCGACGTCCGTGCTCACAAGGAAGCGCTGGCCGTCCGCCGCGACATCGTAACTGAACAGGTCCGAGGCAGAGACCGGCACGCGCCGGCGAGTCTGGAACAGGGAAGTCGCGACGCCGGCCTCGAACGTCGAGCCGCCTTTCACTTGGACCGCCATCAGCTTCCCATCGGAGGCGAGGTAATAGAGCTCCTTGCCGTCCCGCCGCCATCTCGGCTCGGTGCCTCCGCCGCTGGAGACTTTCCAGTTGCCGCCGGGCCCCGGGAAGGAAGCGACGTACACCTCCCACTTCCCCGACTCGTTCGAGTCGTACGCGACCCAGCGCCCGTCCGAGGAGAACTGTCCGTGGCCGAATCCGAACGCCGACTTCAGGAACGGGATCGGCTTCCGGTCTCCCGCGACCGGGACCACCCAGATCTCGATGTTCGACTTCGCGTCGAGGACCCTGTAGAGGATGAACCGTCCGTCCGGAGACCAGTCGGTCGTGTACTTGCCTCGCCCGTCTTGCAGAACGAGATTGTCGCTGCCGGCGCCGCTCGAGTCCCGTTCGAAGATGTCCGGACGGCCGCGGCGCAGCGACATGAAGGCAATGCGGCTTCCGTCGGGTGACCAGACCGGACCCGAATCGATGGCCGGGTCGGACGTCAATCGGGTCGCGACGCCGCCGGAGGCGTTGTAGACCCAGATGTCCATGTTGCCGGTCTGGTCGTCGACGATGTCGAGCGCGATTCGTTTCCCGTCGGGCGAAAGACGCGGGTTGGCCTGGTTGCCCGGCGTTCCCAGCGACCCGATTTCCCGGCCGGCCCGGTCGAGCCAGATCAGCTTCGAGAGAACGGAGGCGGACTCCGACTGGTAGAGGAGCAATCCGGTTTCCGACACGGAAAAGAGGGCATTGGCGTTCTGCGGAAAGTACTGGACCTGTTCGGCCACGGGCACCGGATCGCCGATGACCCGATCGCCGTCGAATCGTTGCGCGACGAGGCTTTTCTCGCGCCGATAGAGTAGATACCCGGGAGGCGCAAAGGCCAAAGCCGACTTGGCCGGCGCGAGGAACTTCTCCTCCTTCGAGTCGAGCGAGCCAAGGTAGATCCCCATCCGGGCCCTCTCTTCCCCGGACCCGAAGCTCGCGACCAGATAGACGAAGCGACGTCCGTCCGGCAGGAAGTAAGGCCAGCGGTGACTGGTTTCCCCGCGTGCCGGGTCGAATCGAGTCACCTGCGCCGGCACGCCGCCGGAGGCCGATACCCGAAACAGCGGACCGTCGGGGATGGGAGAAAAGAGGATCTCCCCCTGTCGGCTCCAGGTCCCGCCGCGGTTGATCGGGGCGTCACAGAGCGTCTGGGGAGGTCCGCCGGACGTACTCACCCTTTTCAGCTTGCCGTCCGCGAAGAAACCGATCTGGCGG
>QHVV01000018.1:7995-14767 GCA_003222385.1 Acidobacteriota bacterium | reverse complement strand
CGCGACGCTCGACCGCCTCCACTGCTTCTGCGAGTGCCAGGAGAGCATGATGCACCGCCACAAGACGCTCCTGACCTGCTACACGAGCAAGCACGCGGCGGGGTGCGGAGTCTGCCTGAAAGAGGCGATCCTGGCCGGCCAGCTCAAGGAAAAGGGGCTGCCGGACGACCAGATCGAGAACACGGTCGAATCGGTCTTCCGCACCGAAGGCCACCGGCCGACGTTCGGGCCGGGCTAACCCTCACTCTCCGGCGGGAGCGACGCAGAATTCCTGGAAAACTTCCCGCTTGACATTGCCCGTCAATATATCTATAAATGTGGATATGAAGAAGTATGGAAGCGAGGAAGAGCGGGTCCTGGCCTTCAAGGCGCTCTCGGACGCCAAGCGGCTCCAGATCCTCGAGCTCCTGAAGGCGCGCGGCGAATCGTGCTGCTCGCTCGTCGCGCGAGACGAGACGGGCCTCTGCGCCTGCGACCTCGAGGACGCGCTCGGCGTCTCGCAATCCGTCGTCTCCCACCACATGGACGCCCTCTGCCGCGCCGGTCTCGTCCTCCGCGAGAAGCGCGGCCGTTGGATGTACTACAGCCGCAACGAGCCGGCGCTTGCGCGGCTCGCCGAAACCGTCGCAAAGGAGATCTGACAGAAGGAGGTCGAAATGGAACCCTCGATCCACGTCTCACTCAATGTTTCGGATACCGCTCGCGCCCGCGACTTCTACGCCGCGTTCTTCGGGCTTCCGCCGGCCAAGGAGAAGCCGGGTTACGTCAAGTTCGTCACGAGCGCGCCCACCGTCCACCTCGCGCTGAACGGGACCGGCCGCGTTCCCGAGCCCGGGGGCGCGCTCTCGCACCTCGGGCTGCGCGTCGGCTCGACGGAGGAGGTCGACGCCTGGAAGGAACGGGTCGTCGCCCGCGGGCTCGCGAGCTTCGAGGAGAAGGACACGACGTGCTGCTACGCGCGCCAGGACAAGTTCTGGGTGAGCGATCCCGACGGCAACCGATGGGAGGTCTACACGGTGCTGGAAGACGTCGATGTCCAGACGCCGTCGCCGGAACCGGCGCCCCTGGCCACCGGCTGCTGCGACGCGAGCTGCTGCGCCTAGAATCGCGGACCGATGCCATGGAACCGCGACACCTGGGTCTCGCTCTCCCCGACCGGCCTGACTGAGACCAAGCCGCGCCACTTCCGCGAGATGGCGCGGATCGCGTGGGAAAACCGGAGCGAGCTCCCGTTCGCGTGGAGGATCCTGACCCGGGGAGTCTGCGATGGCTGCGCGCTCGGGACCACCGGAATGCGCGACTGGACGATCGAGGGCACGCACCTGTGCATGGTCCGGCTCGAGCTCCTGCGATTGAACACGATGCCCGCCCTCGATCCAGAGCGGCTGGCCGACGTCGCTCCTCTCGCGTCGCTCTCCTCGGAAGACCTGCGGCAGCTGGGCCGCCTCCCCCATCCGATGGTCCGCCGGCGGGGCGAGCCCGGCTTCCGGCCGATCTCCTGGGGAGGGGCGCTCGACCTCGTCGGCGCGCGCCTGCGGGACGCCCCAACCGAGTGCATCGCGTTCTACCTGACCTCGCGCGGCATCCCGAACGAGACCTACTACGTCGCGCAGAAGGCCGCGCGGTTCCTGGGGACGAACCACGTGGACAACTCGGCGCGGCTCTGCCACGCGGCGTCGACCGTCGCGATGAAGGAGATGCTCGGCCACGGCGCTTCGACGACGAGCTACCGCGACTGGCTTCATTCCGACCTGATCGTTTTCTTCGGGTCGAACGTCCCGAACAACCAGCCGGTCACGACGAAATACCTCCATTTCGCGAAGAAGAACGGGGTCCGGATCGCAGTGGTCAACCCGTATCGCGAGCCGGGCCTGGAACGGTACTGGGTGCCGTCGATCGCCGAGAGCGCGCTCTTCGGGACGAAGCTTGCGGACGACTGGTTCGAGGTGGACACCGGCGGCGACCTCGGATTTCTGAACGGAGTCTTGAAGGCGCTGCTGGAAGAGCCGGACGGCATGGACCACGACTTCGTCCGCGGCCGAACGACCGGGTTCGAAGCCGCCGCGGACGCCGTGCGCGGACAGACCTGGGAAGACCTCGAGAGGTCGAGCGGCGCTCCGCAGGAGCGCATGCGCGACTTCGCGCGGCTGCTGGTCGAGCAGCCCAACGCGCACTTCGTCTGGTCCATGGGGTTGACCCAGCACGCGCACGGCGTCGACACGATCCGCGCCCTCGTCAACGTGGGCCTCGCGCGCGGACTCCCCGGCCGGCCGAACCGGGGGCTGATGCCGATCCGCGGCCACTCCGGAGTCCAGGGCGGCGCCGAGGTCGGCTGCGCCCCGTCGCCGGGCGAGGCCGCGCTCGCCCGATGGGAACAGGTGTGGGGGTTCCCGGTGCCGCGGGCGAAAGGCCTGACGGCGAACGACCAGGTGGAGGCGTCGGCCCGCGGCGAGATCGACGTTTTCTGGATCGTGGGCGGGAACTTCCTGGAAACGCTGTCGGGCGCGGAGCGCAACCGCGCGGCGCTCTCGAGACCGGGGCTGCGCATCCACCAGGACATCGTGGTCTCGAGCTCGATGCTCGTCGAGCCGTCGGACACCGTGCTGCTCCTGCCGGCGGCGACCCGCTACGAGATGCCGGGCGGCGTGACCGAGACCTCGACGGAGCGCCGGATCATCTTTTCGCCCGAGGTCCCCGGCCGGCGGATCGGGAGCGCGCGGCCGGAGTGGGAAGTCTTCGGCGAGGTTTGCGCTCGCGTGCGGCCGCAGGACGCCGGGAAGATGCACTTCGACTCGACCGCGGAGATCCGGGCGGAGATCGCGCGGGCGCTCCCGCTCTACGCGGGCATCGAGAAGCTCGCGAAGCAGGGTGATTCAGTCCAGTGGGGCGGCGAGACCCTCTTCGCCGACGGCCGCTTCGCCACGCCCGATGGGAAGGCCCGTTTCAAGCCGGTCCCGCTGCCGGCGCGGCAATCGCGCGACGGCCGGTTCTTCGTGTCCACCCGCCGCGGCAAGCAGTTCAACTCGATGGTCCAGCGTGAAGTCGATCCCCTGACCGGCGCCGCGCGCGACGACGTGCTCATGAGCTCGGCCGACGCCGGCCGGATGTCGCTGGCGGACAGCGCGGCGATCCGCCTCGTGTCGGATTCCGGAGAGTTCCGCGGCCGCGTGAAGGTCGCGCCGATCAAGCCGGGCAACCTCGAGGTGCACTGGCCGGAGGGACTCCCGATCCTCTCGTCCTCGGAGATCGATCCCGAGTCCCGAGAACCGGACTACAACGCGCTGGTGCGAATCGAGAAACTCTAGCTTTTCGCCATGGGATGTTGCGGGGCGGCCGCTTGCTCTCTCCCGCTCCCGTCGAGGGAGCGATTCAGAGGCCCCGGGCCCTCGGTGTGGTGCAGGTCGATCCCCTTTTCGCGCCATTTTTCGCGCTCTCCGTCGCCCGGGATGACGGGCGAGCTCGACGCGTCTCCCGGCGGCCGCGTGCCGTCGCCCGGATAGTAGGGGCGATACCCCATGCCGTCCTTGACGGGCAGGCCCGGCTTCGCGATCAGCTTGTCGATGCCGAAGATCGCCTCCTCCCGGTTGAAGAACGCCATCTCGTAGTTTCGGGTCATCCAGAGAGCGTCTTTCGGGCACGCGTCCACGCAGAAGCCGCAGAACACGCAGCGCAGCATGTCGATGTCGAAGACCACCGGGTACTTCTCGTACGCGATCTTCGGGTGCTCGCCGGCCACGATGGTGATGCACTCGGCGGGACACGCCTCGGCGCACATGTAGCAGGCCACGCACTTCAGGGTCCCGTCGTCGCGCGTCGTCAGGATGTGCTTGCCGCGGAAGCGATCCGAGTAGTCGCGCCGCTTTTCGGGATAGAGGATCGTCGGGAGGTTCCGGATGGAGACGATGTTGCGCAGGAGGTGCCGGATCGTGACCCCCATGCCCTTCACGATCTCGGGGAGGTAGAGCCGCTCGGCGAACGTGAGCTTCCTCGGCTGCTTGATGGAGACGTCGACGATGCCGCTCACCGCTCGAGCTCCCCCGCGATGATGTTCAGGGTTCCCAGGGTCGCGATCGCGTCGGAGATCGTGCCGCCGATGATGATCTTTTCGTAGGCGGCCATCATCGGGAAGCACGGCGGCCTCACTTTGACCCGGTAGGGCCCGGCCCCGCCGTCCGAGATCGCGTAGAAACCGAGCTCGCCGTTGGCGCCTTCGATCCAGTCGTACCGCTCGCCGGCGGGCACGCGGATTCCCTCCATGATCAGCTTGAAGTGGAAGATGAGCGACTCCATGTCGTGATACACGGCGTCCTTCGGCGGCAGGACGACGTGCCAGTCGTCGGAGCTGACCGGGCCCGACTCCGGGAAGACGTCGAGAGCCTGGCGGATGATCGAGAGCGACTGCCGCATCTCCTCCATCCGGACCAGGTAGCGCGCGTAGTTGTCGCCGTCGGTCGCGACCGGGACGTCCCAGTCGAAGCGGTCGTAGAAGTCGTACGGCCGCGAGCGTCGCACGTCGTATGCGACGCCGGTCGACCGGAGAACGGGCCCCGTCAGGCCCCACGCGATCGCCTGCTCCTTCGTGATGACGCCCGTCCCGGCCAGCCGGTTCCGGACGATTCGATTGCGGGTCACGAGGCGGTCGACGTCGTTCAAAAACTTCGGGATCGACTCGAGGAGCGCCCGGCACCGCGGGACGAAATCCTCCGGGACGTCGATCGCGAGCCCTCCCACGCGAACGTAGGAGACGGTGAGCCGCGCGCCGCAGCACGCCTCGAGCAGGCCGTAAATACCTTCCCGCGGCTGGTAGAGGTACCAGAAGTTGGTGAGCGCGCCGATGTCGACCAGGTTCGCGCCGATGTCCACGCAGTGGTCCATGATCCGGGAGAATTCCGAGAGGATCGTTCGAACGAGGCGCCCGCGATCCGGGACCTCGATGCCGAGCATCTTCTCGACCGTCTTCACGTAACCGACGCCGTTGATCATCGCGGAGACGTAGTTCAACCGGTCGCAGAACGGGATCACCTGGTTCCACGTGTGCGTCTCCGCCATCTTCTCGAAGCAGCGGTGCATGTAGCCGATCTGCGTCTCCGCGCGCTTGATCCGCTCCCCGTCCAGCCGCGCGACCAGATGGACGATCCCGTGCGTCGCCGGGTGGGACGGGCCGATCGACAGGGTCTGGGTCTCGAAGTGCCCGGCGCGCTCCTCGGTGTGGGTTGCCCACGACGGCATCCGCAGGTCTTCCTCCGCGAAGAACCAGCGCTGACCCGGCGAGTAGTCCTTGCGCAGAGGATGGCCGACGAAGGCGTCATGCACCAGGATCCGGCGCAGGTTCGGGTGACCCGGAAAATCGAAACCGTAGAGATCGAACGCTTCCCGCTCGAACCAGTTCGCCGCGGGCCACACGTCGACGACCGACGGCAGCCGCGGCTCCGCCGTATCGGGCAGGATCACCTTCACCCGGACGTGCTCGCTCCGCGGCAGCGAGTGCAGGTGGTAGACCGCTTCGAACCGGGTCGGCCGGCCGCGCCGTTTCGCGTTGTCGACGCCGGCCAGGTCGAGGAAGAGGTCGTACGCGCACTCCGAGTCGTCGCGCAGGAAGCGCGCGACGGCCGGCCAGTCGGCGGGCGCGACCTCGAGCGTCGGCAGGTCGAGATCGACGACCGCCACGCGCTCGGACAGTGGTGAGCGGGCGAAACGCTCGCGCAGCTTCTCCGCAGCGGGCGCCAGCGGAACGGTCTCGACCGAGCTCAACGCGCCGCCGCCGCCGCTGCCGCGGAACGATCGTCCCGCGACTTCTCCCCGGAGCGGATCTTGCGCTGCAGCTCGAGGATCCCGTACATCAGCTCTTCGGGCGTCGGCGGGCAGCCCGGCACGTACACGTCGACCGGCACGATCTCGTCGATCCCCTGCGTGACGTGGTAGGCGCGATAGAACCCGCCGGACGATGCGCAGACGCCCATCGAGATGACCCACTTGGGCTCGGGCATCTGGTCGTAGATCTTCCGGAGAGTCGGCCCGAGCTTGTCCACGACGGTCCCCGCCACGATCAGGAGGTCCGCCTGCCTCGGGGAGAACCGCACCACCTCTGCCCCGAAGCGCGACAGGTCGTAGTGAGACGAGACGACCGACATGAACTCGATGCCGCAGCACGCGGTGGCGAAAGGAAGAGGCCAGAGGGAGTTCGCGCGGGCCCAGGCGACCATCGTCTCGAGCCGGGTGGTGAAGAAGTCGGCGGCGCCCCCCGCCGCCTTGGGGTCGTAGGCGGGAAGCGGTTCGCCCTTCCCGGACGTCGGCATGGCGGCAGGATTCTGACACACGGCGCCGTGCTTGTGAAATTTTTCACAAGAGTCGAGCGCGACGCTCGGCGACGCCGTTGTGCCGCCCTTCAGCCGAATTTCACGGTGTAGGAGAGTGACTTCATGTCGGGCATCCGGTCGAGATAGACGAGCCCGTCCAAGTGATCGATCTCGTGCTGGAGGACCCGCGCGTGGTAGCCGGACGCTTCGAAGGCGACCGACTTGCCCGCCCGGTCCAGCGCCCGAACGCGGATCGACTCGTACCGGGGCACGACGCCTCCCCAGAGAAACGGGACGGAGAGACAGCCTTCCGAGTCGTCCTCGGTCTCCGGGCCGGCCGGCTCGTACGTCGCGTTGAAAAGGGCGGTCAGCGGGACGCTCATCTCCTTGCGCTGGCGGGTCTCGGGATTCACCTCGTACAGGAAGACCCGGAGCGGGGTGAAGACCTGCGGGGCGGCAATCCCAGTCCCGTCGTA
>QHVV01000018.1:0-7935 GCA_003222385.1 Acidobacteriota bacterium | reverse complement strand
AGTCGCCGCGCGAAACGGCCCGCTTGTCCACTTCGCGAGAACGCACCCGGAGCTCTTTCGCACCCAGCTTCGCGACCTTCAGGATCACGGCGCAATCTTATGGGGTCAACGCCGAATGACTGATTCAGCGATCCAGCGTTGACCCCAAAACTCGCTTTTCGCTACACTGCGCGACCCGGCGCCGCGCCCAGGTAGCTCAGTTGGTAGAGCAAGGGACTGAAAATCCCTGTGTCGGCGGTTCAATTCCGTCCCTGGGCACCACGTTCTCCGGCCCGCTCCGGGGAATGGCGGACTCCGCCGGACCGTTTCGGACACCGCAAATCGCACTGTCGCTGGAGGTCCGTTTTGAGCTTTCTTCTTCCGATCTTCCTCTCCGCGGCCCTGGCGGCTCCGGAGCCCGCGGCTCCTTCGAAGGCGTCCGGCGCGCCTCTTCCGGTGCCGACCGCCGGCTCGGACGCCTCGCCGAAGATGGCCGAGCCCACCGGAATGGGGCCGGGTAACGCGATCTGGGCGACGAGCGTGGAAGACGCGATCCAGAGGGCCACGCGCGAAGGGAAGTTCGTCTTCTTCGAGTTCACCAAGAAAGAGTGCGGCAACTGCCAGCGCATGGACGGGCTTCTCTACCCCGCCTTCGACTTCGAGGCGCTGCTCGTTCCGATGGTCCCGGTCAAGGTCTCGTTCGAATCGCCCTGGGGGAAGGATTTCGCCTCCCGTTACAGCGTCGAAGATGCGCCCTCAGTCCTCATCACGACGCCGGAAGGCCGGCTCGTCTTTCTCGCGAACGGTTTCTTCAACCAGGGCGACTTCTTCCGCCACGCGAATGCGGCCGTCGCCGGCTATCGGAAGTTCGCGCGGGAGATCGAGGCCCAGGACGTCGCGAAGCTCTCCCCGAAGGAGGCGTTCGACACGGGCAACGAGCTCTATCACCGCGCGGACCCGCAGGCGGCGATCCCCCGATTGAAGCGCGCCGCTTCGGCCTCGGGAGCGACAGCCTCGCAGCGCGAGGACGCGCTCGAGCTCCTCGCCGCGGCGCAGCTCGACCTGGGGCAGACGGCCCCTTCCCGCCAGACGATCGAGCGCCTGCTCTCGACGACGAAGGACCGGGCGCGTCGGGAGCGTGGGGAGATTTTTCGCGCCCAGATCCCGCTGGCCGAGAACCGTCCGGTGGAGGCGCTCGCGCTCTTCCGCA
This sequence comes from Acidobacteriota bacterium, assembly GCA_003222385.1. Taxonomy (GTDB): domain Bacteria; phylum Acidobacteriota; class Thermoanaerobaculia; order UBA5066; family Gp7-AA6; genus Gp7-AA6. The sequence continues at coordinate 6,746 of QHVV01000018.1, read as the reverse complement.
AGTTTCAGAAGGCCCATCCGACCTCTCCGCACATCGCGCGGGTGAACGAGCTCGTCCATCGGCTGGAGGAGCGCGTCAAGACGCCATGAGGCGACCCGGCCTCACAGGGAGTCTCGCCGCGGCCCTGGCCGCTCTCGGCATCGCCAGTTTCGCTCCGGCGCAGTCGGGCGAATCGAAGAGCCCGGCGGCCTCGACGATCGTCACCATCGCGCCGAGCTTTGAGACCCATTCGGCCGGGGGGGCAGTCCTGAAGCTCCAGGCGACGCTCCTGCCCGGCTGGCACGTGAACAGCCACAAGCCCTCCGAGGACTACCTGATCGCGACCGTGGCGCGGCTCGAGCCGATCGCGGGCGTCACCTTCGGCGAGGCACATTACCCCGCCGGCATCCAGAAGAAGTTCGGCTTCTCGGAAGCTCCGCTCTCGGTCTACGAGAAAACGTTCGCGATCGAAGTGCCGATCCTGTGGGACGCTTCCAGGCCGCCCGCCGCAATCTCCGGCAAGCTCGAATATCAGGCGTGCAACGACACCCGCTGCCTCGCCCCCGCGTCGGTTGCCTTCCGCGCCGAAGTGGCCGCAGCGCCCATCCAGAAATCCGACGCCGCAAGCCCGCTCTCGATGGCTCCGTCCCGGAAGGCAGGAGGCACCGCGGCGGCGGGCGCTTCCCGCGATTTCGGCGACATGCTGGAGCGGCACGGGATGCTGCTCGTCCTTCTCTCCATCTTCGCGGGCGGGCTCGCGCTCAACCTGACCCCGTGCGTGTACCCGATCATTCCGCTCACCGTCGGTTTCTTCGGCGGACAGGCGGGGGGATCGAAGGGCCGGCAGTTCGGCCTGGCCGGGCTCTACGTTCTCGGGATGGCGACGATGTACTCCGCGCTCGGGGTCGGCGCCGCACTCTCGGGCCGTCTCTTCGGCTCGATGCTCCAGAACCCGTGGGTGTTGACCGCGATCGCCGCGGCTCTCGTCACGATGGCCCTGTCGATGTTCGGCGTCTGGGAGATCCGCATGCCGACGTCGCTCATGAACCGCGCCGGCGCACGCGCCGGAGGCGCCGGGGCGTTCGGCATGGGACTCTTCGTCGGTGTCGTCGCGGCGCCGTGTATCGGCGGCTTCATCGTCGGTCTGCTCGCGTTCGTCGCCGCGCGGCAAGACCCTTTCCTGGGCTTCCTGTTCTTCTTCACGCTGTCGGTCGGCCTCGGCCTCCCCTATCTCTTCCTCGCCGCCTACTCCGGACGGCTCGCCCGCCTGCCCCGCGCCGGCGAGTGGATGGACGGCGTCAAGAGGGTCTTCGGCTGGGTGCTGCTCGCGATGGCCGCGTACTTCCTCCGGAGCGTCGTTCCGCCCCCGGCCGGACAGTGGCTGCTGCCCGCAGTGCTCCTGATCGGGGCCGTGGCGATCCTCGTCTCGCGGCTGGGATTGCGGTGGCCCGTCCGCGCCGGCGCCGCGGCGCTTCTCCTCGGAATCGCGTTCTTCTTCGTGCCCCACAAGCTCCAGGGCTGGCAGCCCTATGCAGCCGAAGCCGTGGGAGCGGGGCGGCCCGCGGTGATCGATTTCTCGGCGGAGTGGTGCCTTCCCTGCCTGGAGCTCGAGAAGAAAACCTTCACGGATGCACGCGTCAAGGAAGCGCTGGGCCGACGGGCGTTGCTCAAGGCGGACATGACGAAGATGTCCTCGCCCGAAACGATCGCTCTCGCCGAAAAGTACCGGATCCTCGGCGTTCCGACGGTGATCTTCGTCGACTCGAGCGGCGCGGAGAGGCCGGAGCTGCGCCTCGTCGGGTTCGAGCCTCCGGAAAAGTTCCTCGAGCGGCTCTCCCAGGCGCCCTGAGCCGCCGTTTCAGGCCGGCAGCCGTCCCAGCTTCTTCAGCGCCTCCTTCGCCGCCTTGCGCTGCGCCTCGCGCTTGGAGGAGCCGCGGCCGCTCGAAAACGCAGCGCCGTCCCAGGAGAGCTCCACGACGAACGCCTTCTCGTGGTCGGGGCCGAACTCGTCGATGACGCGGTACTCCGGAAGCGGCAGGCCCAGGGACTGGGCCGTCTCCTGGAGCGCCGTCTTGTAGTCGTGGAACGACAGGTCCCCGACATCGATCCCCGCGACCTCCGGACCGAAGACGCGCCGGACGAACTCCGCCGCCGCGGGGAGACCGCCGTCCAGGTAGATCCCGGCGATCACCGCTTCGAAGGCGTCTGCGATGAGCGACAGCTTCTCGGCTCCTCCCGACCGCGCTTCCCCGGCGCCCATCCGCAGGAACCGGCCGAGCCCGATGTCCCGGCCTTTGGCGGCGAGCGTGGTCGAGGACACCAGGTGCGCCTTGATCTTGGAGAGCGCGCCCTCCTGGAGGTCCGGAAAGAAGCGATAGATGAGCTCCCCGACCACGAACCCGAGCACCGCGTCTCCCAGGAACTCCATCCTCTCGTTGTTGGGCGATCTCGCCTCGCGGTGCTCGTTCGTGAACGACTTGTGGGTGAGCGCCCGCTCCAGCAGGGCGACGTCGCGAAATTCGTAACCGACGCGCCGCTGGAAGTCCGAAAGCGTTTCTGTAGCGACGCCGCTCATCCTCTCCCTCGTTACGACTGGTGCCGGAGGCCGGAGTCGAACCGGCACGGGCCTTTCAGCCCTCGGGATTTTAAGTCCCGTGCGTCTACCAATTCCGCCACTCCGGCTCTGGAGGGCAGGGTTCTTTTTACCGGCTTTGGTTGCGTAAATGGAGGCGACGGGCGGATTCGAACCGCCGAATAAAGGTTTTGCAGACCTCTCCCTTAACCACTTGGGTACGTCGCCGGTTAAGAGTGGATTTTACCAAACGGCCTAGACCCCGTAATTGCGAATCAGGCCGGTCACCACTCCCTGGACCAGGACGTCGCGGAGGTCCACCGTCAGCGGCTTCATCGAGACGTTCGCGGGCTGGAGCCGGACTCGGCTCCCGTCCGCGTAGTACCGCTTGAGCGTCGCCTCGCCCCGGACGAGTGCGACGACCGTCTGACCGTTCTGGGCCGTCGACCGTTTGGCGACGACGACATAGTCGCCGTCGCGGATCCCGTCGTCGATCATCGAATCGCCCCGGACCCGCAGCACGAAATGATCCCCCCTCCCCAGAAGCGACGCCGGTACCTCGATCGTCTCCTCTTCCGGGAAAGGCTCGATCGGCCGGCCCGCGGCGACCGCGCCCAGGAGCGGAACTTCCCGGGAAGTGGACTTCGGCTCGGCCGGCGAGATGCCGCGGCTGCGGTTCCACTCCCGCGAGAGCGCGCCCTTCTCCTCCAGCCGCTTCAGGTGTTTCTGGACCGTGCCGAAGGACGAAAGCCGGAAACGCAACCGGATCTCCCGCTGGGTCGGCGAGATCCCGTTCTCGTCCCGATACTCGCGGATGAAATCGAGGATTTCCTTCTGCCTCTTCGTCAGGTTCACCGGCCCCTCCGTCCGAATTAAGGAAAATCGGAAATTCTGCCGAATGATTTAAGGCCGAGGGACCACCGCGGCCGCTCCGTGGCCATCCAGAGCGCGCCCATCGGCCTCATGCGACTGCATTGTGGGCGGAAATAGGGCGTAAGTCAAGGTCGATTTCTCTCGGCCGACGAACGACCGGAACCGGACGCGGATCGGCCGACATTCGGAAGACCGGTTGCCGTCATGAGAACGTTAGCCGGATGTCGACCCGAGGGTGCGAGAGCGCCTCGTGATTCGGATGGAGGGATCTGCATGACGAACGTTTTCGGTCTGTTGCTCGTCCTGATCCCGGGGGCGGCCGCCGCAGTGGCGGCCGGCGGGAAGGCTTCGATCCAGGACGTCGCTCCGGATCTCGAACAGCGCCTGGCCCGCTTCAAGCCGGTCGAGATGCCGTTCTCGACGGAAGGGTTGTCCGCGCGGGAGCGAAAGGAGCTCGACGAGCTCGTTGCGGCGTGCCGCGACCTCGAGAACATTTTCTGGCGGCAGGACGACCCTCCGGCGATCGGGATCTACAAGTCGCTGGCGGGCTCGGCGGATCCGCGAGACAAGGCGCTGCGTCACTTCGTCTGGTTGAACGCGAGCCGCTACGACCTGATCGACGAGAACAAGCCGTTCATCGGCAAGGAGCCGTTGCCTCCCGGCCGGGCGCTCTATCCTCGCGGGCTCACGCGCGACCAGATCGAGGAGTACGTCGGCAAGCATCCTGAACAAAAGAAGGCGATCTTCGACGAGCGGACGGTGGTCTCCGGAAATCTCGACAAGCTGACGACGACCCCATACCATGTAAAGTTCCACCGGTGGCTCGTCTCGGCCGCGGGTCATCTGCGCCGCGCCGCGTCTTTCTCGGACGACAAGGACTTCGCTCGATTCCTGAGCCTGCGCGCCCAAGCTCTTTTGACCGACGACTATTATCCGAGCGACCTGGCGTGGGTCGCCCTGAAGGACCCGAAGTTCGACGTGATCTTCGCGCCCTACGAGACCTATCTCGACGATCTGCTCGGCATCAAGACCTCCTACGGCGCGGCGGTCCTGGTCCGCAACGAGACCGAGAGCCGGAAGCTGGCGGTCTTTCAGAAGTACGTCGGCGACATCCAGGATTCGCTGCCCCTCGCAAAGGAAGACCTCCCGTCGAAGCACGGCAAGGCCACGCCCATGGAGGTCATGGACACGCCGTTCCGGGCGGGCGACCTGCGTCACGGATATCAGGCCGTGGCCGACAACCTTCCGAACGATCCGCGTATCCACGACAAAGTGGGCAGCAAGAAGGTCTTTTTCAAGAACTACATGGACGCGCGGGTGAACGAGGTGATCCTCCCGGTGGCGAAGCGGGTCATGCGGGCGGACCAGGCGGCGAAAGCGTCGGCGGAAGGTTGCCTGACGGACGTGATGATGCACGAGATTTTTCACGGGCTGGGACCGGGCTACGCCCGGCGCGACGGCAAGCGGATCGATATTCGAGAGGCGATCGGTCCCGCTTTCTCCGGCCTGGAAGAGGCCAAGGCCGACGTCGGCGGGATGTTCGGGCTCAAGTGGCTCGTGGACCACGGCGCGCTTCCGGCGGAGCGTCTCGAGGAGTACTACGCCTCTTACGTCGCCGGCATCTTCCGCACCGTGCGTTTCGGCACGGCCGAAGCTCATGGGAAGGCGGAGATGATGGAGTTCAACTACCTCGTGGAGCAGGGCGCGGTCGGGCGCGACGCTTCGGGACGGTACGTCGTCGATTACGCGAAGATGCCCGACGCCATCGCGAAGCTGGCGAAGGAGCTCCTGGAAATCGAGGCGACCGGAGATCGCTCGAGGGCCGAGCGCTGGTTCGGCAAGTATGGGTCGATGCCGGCGGAGTTGAAGTCCGCGCTCGAAGCCGTGCGCGACATCCCTGTCGACTTCGACCCGATCATTCCCTTTCCGGAAGGGGTGGACTAGAAGAGCGTCGTCACCGAAGGCGCGATCGGGCGGTGGGCGCAAGGCGAAGTGTCTCTTCGGCGCCGCGCAGATTTGAACCCAGCCTCTCGGCCACGTCGCCGGTCCACCGCCGATTGCCTGCCAGCGTAGCGCGATGAGCATCGTGAGCCGCAACGCCCGGGAACCGGGAGAACACCACGAACACGCGCTCGCCTTCCCGGATCGGCAGGCGTGGGAAGTTGTTGGGATGTGGCGACGTGACGTACTCGCCCAGGACCGCGGCGCCCGCTCCGACCAGCATGGGCCGAGCGATCTCGTCGAACAGCTTCGGGAACGATGAAGCGGACTCGGGCCGGAGAGAGTAGATGGTCGCGATGACGAGAGAGTCGCCGGACGTCGCCGTCGAGCGAGGTCCGACCGAAATTGCCGTGGCGTTCGACGCCGGTTCGAGAAGAAGTACGTTGTCCGAGTCGATCATCGTGGCGTTTGCTCGATCGCGGTGCGCCATCCAGGTTGGACCGCCGTAAAAAGCGTTCAATCCGGCGGCCCGCGTCGCCATGTCCGGATAGCCGCGCAACCACACGAACCGGTCGGGGTCGTCGAGGTCGCGAAACTGCCCGATGACCGTCATTCCAACGGCCTCCTGGGTCTCGACGAACTTACGATCGAAGAGCTCGATCAGCACGTCACGCTGGCGCGGATGCAACGTGTATTGCCGCAGCTCCACGACCGCCGCCGTCGGAACGCTCGCGTGCGGCGGCGAAGTCGGTCTCACGGTACCCTTGGCGGCTCTCGCGTCAACGTGTCGCATTGCGGAAGATATGGTCGGGGCGAGAGGATTTGAACCTCCGACCACTCGGTCCCGAACCGAGTGCGCTACCAGGCTGCGCTACGCCCCGAGGAGCCGGGAGTTTTACCTGATTCGGGGAGTTTCCGCTACTGGACGCGCACGCCCAGGTGCCCGCCGGCGTAGTCGAGCTTCAGGGTCCGCGTCTCCGACGGGAGCATGCTGGCGGTCGCGGTCGCATACGCGGGCGAGATGCCGGGACCCGAGAGCCAGACCTTCACGGTCAAGGGACCGTTGGGAACCGCGATGTTCGCGGAGACGGTCCCGGTGCCTTCCGCCGACTTGAAGAGACCCGTCTTCTTCTTGAAGTTGTAGGGCTGGCGCAGAAGGATCTGGTCGTTGACGGCCACCATCACGTGGCCTTCGGAGATCGGCGAGTCGAAGAGGAGACGCAGGGTCGCCTTCGAAGTGCCCGCGGGGACCGGAGGCGGAGCGGCCGGACCCTGCTGTTCGACTTTCTGGACGCTCTGCGGCGCGGCCTTCGCCATCGCGCGGATCTTCGCGAGTTGCGCTTCGACCTTCTTCGCGGCCGCGCGCTCGATCTGCGCGACC
>QHVV01000006.1:34896-39112 GCA_003222385.1 Acidobacteriota bacterium | reverse complement strand
GGCCAGGTCGCTGAAGCGATCGAACATCTCGAAGCGGCACTCCGTCTGAAGCCCGATTTCGCGGAAGCCCGGAAGGCGCTCGACGCCTACCGGAAGCTCGCCGGCACGTGACGGCTACGGTCACCCGCTCTGCCGTCAAAACCGCGTCGTGGCTCGGCCTCTCGATCGGCCTCGCGATCGTGGTCGGGCTCGTGGCCTGGCAGGGGGCGGGCACGGTCGTGCATCTGCTCGGCTCGACGCGCTGGACTCTTCTCCTCGTCGCGGTTTTCGCCGTCCCGCAGCTCCTCCTCTCGACCTCGTCGTGGAGGCTTCTCTTCCCTCCGGGAGACGAGCCGCGCTTCTCGCTCGCGCTGCTCGGTCTCTGGATCGGGTACTCGATCAACCTCATGCTGCCGGTCGCCAGCATCGGCGGCGACGTCGTCCGCGCGCGGCTGCTGGCGATCTGGACCGGGAAGCCGCGGGACGCCGTCGCTTCCGTCGTCGTCGACAAGACGGTGCTCGTCGCGACTCTGCCTCTCCTCGCCCTGATCGGAATCGCCGCGCTTCTCCGGACCGTCCCCGAACCGGGGTCGCTCACCGTGGCCGCCGGCGGCGTGGTCCTGCTCGCGGTCGGCTTCGCGATTCTGGTGCTCGTTCAACGGTCGGGCGTTTTTGCATTCGTGACGGCCCGGGCCGCGCGGCTCGCGCGCCGTCCCGGCTGGGAAGGGCTCGTCGCGCGAGCGGGCAATCTCGACGAGGCGATCCGGAATCTGTACGGCCGCCCCGGTCGGATCGCCGCTTCCTGCGGTCTTCGCACGCTCGCGCGGCTCTCTCTGTCCGGAGAGGTCTGGCTGGCCGCGCGGCTTCTGGGCCACCCGATCACACTTCTCGATGCCGTCCTTCTCAAGACGTTCGTCATCGTGGCGCGCGCCGTGGCCTTTCCGGTCCCGGCCGGTCTCGGCGTCCAGGAAGGCGGATTCGTCGCGCTCGGCGCGCTCATCGGCCTGCCTCCGGACGTCGCGCTCGCGACGTCGCTCGCGACCCGGGTCCGGGAGATCGTCTCCGGCGTGCCGGGTCTCATCGCCTGGCAATACGTCGAAGGCCGCGGCCTGTGGCGGCGCCGCGCCGCATGAAGGGGGAAATGCCGATGGCAGCGGTTCCCGAAACCCGGAGGGTTCTGATGATCGGGCTCGACTCCCTGGACTTCGACTACGCCCGGTCTCACATCGAGAGCCTGCCGAACCTCCGCCGTCTCTTCGAGGAGGGCGCCGTCAAGCTTCTCGACTCTCCCGCGAACGTCATGAGCGCGTCGGTCTGGCCGACCTTCTACACCGGGACCCTGCCGGGCGAGCACGGACAGTACTTCCCGATGCAGTGGGACCCGACGACGATGCGACTGCGCCACGTCGCGAGCGACTGGATCGACTGCGAGCCGTTCTGGCGCCCGCTCGCCCGCCAGGGGCTGCCGGTCACGACGCTCGACGTCCAGGCCGCTTTTCCGAGCCGGACAGCGGCCGGGACCGAGATCGTCAACTGGGGCGTCGAGGCGTTCGGTGGCTACCATTGCAATCAACCGGAGCTCGGACGCGAGATCGCGCGCCGCTTCGGCACGAACGTCCTCGGTCCGGACGTACCGGTCGACAAGAGTCCCGGCCGGCTGGGGGAGATCCGCAGGAAGCTGCTGGCGGCGACGAAAAAGCGCGGCGAGCTCGCCCGCTGGCTCCTGGCGAACACCCGCTGGAGTCTCTTCGTCGCGGTCTTCCCGGAGTGCCATCGCGCGGGGCACTACTTCTGGCGGGATCCCGACGAGGTCACGTCTTCCGATTCGGACGATGCTCTCCTCGAAGCGCACCGCGCCGTCGACCGCGAGGTCGGAGCGCTCGTCGAAGCCGTCGACCTTCGGGAGACCTCGCTCGTCGTGTTCTCGCTCCTGGGCATGGGGGCCCAGCATTCTCAGATGCACCTGGTTCCTCCCGTGATCGACCGGATCAACGCGGCGTTTGCTGCCAACGCCGGAAACGCTGCCCCCGGCCGACCGCGCCGGGAGCGGCGCGTGGTGCGGCTCCTCCGCGAGCGGCTGCCGGCGCGGCTCCAGGAGCGCGTGGCGCTCGCGGTGCCGGAACCGGTGCGCGACTGGGTGACCAGCCACGCCTACGCGGGCGCGCTCGACTGGCGGCGGACGCCCGGCTTTCCTCTCCCGACGGGAGGCGAAGGCTACGTCCGGCTGAACATCCAGGGGCGGGAATCCCGCGGCAGCCTCCCGCGGGGCGGCGCGCTCCACCGCCGTTATCTCGACGCCGTTCGAGAGGGCTTCCTGTCGCTGCGCGACGGTGCCACGAACGAGACTCTCGTCGACGCGGTCCACTTTCCGGCGGAGCACTTCCCGGGGCCCCGGAGCGACCGGCTGCCCGACGTCGCGATCTCCTGGCGCGGCGGAGCGCCGTCCACCGCGGTCCGCTCCGATCGGCTGGGCGAATTCACGGGGAGACTCAAGACCGGGCGGGGCGGCAACCACCGAGCCGCCGCGTTCGCCGCGATTGCCGGTCCGGCGGCAAAGACAAGTCGGGTGTCTTCGCTTGCGACGATCATCGACCTCGCCGGGCTCGTGCGCGACCTGGCCATCCGGAGCGACTTCGCGACGTGATGCGAATCTCAATTGTCGTTCCGGTGCACGACAATGCCGCCGGGCTCGAAGAGTGCCTGCGCGCCCTGGCTCCCTCCGCCGGACCTTCCGTCGAGATCCTCGTCGTCGACGACGGCTCGACCGACGACCCCGCCGCGGTCGTGTCGCGTTTCCCCGTCCGGCTCCTCCGCCTGGAACGCAACTCCGGTGCGGGAGCCGCGCGCAACTTCGGAGCGCGCCACGCGGCCGGAGACGTTCTCCTGTTCGTCGATTCCGACGTCGTCGCGGCGCCCGACGCGGTCGGGCGGGTCGCCCGGCTCCTGGAGGACCGGCCCGAAGTCGCCGCGGTGTTCGGCTCGTACGACGCCGCGCCGCGCGCTCCGGGGCTGGTTTCGCAGTTCCGGAACCTTCTCCACCATTTCGTGCACCAGCAGGGAGATCCCGAAGCGTCGACGTTCTGGGCGGGCTGCGGCGCCGTCCGCCGCTCCGCGTTCGAAGCCGCCGGCGGGTTCGATACGGGACGCTACACGCGGGCAATCGAGGACATCGAGCTCGGGTACCGGCTTCGGGACGCCGGTCTGCGGATCCTCCTCGACAAGGAGCTTCGCGGCACGCACCTGAAGCGATGGACCCTTGCCTCCTTCCTCGGCACCGACCTGCGGTACCGGGCCGTCCCCTGGTCCCGTCTGATCCTCGAGAGGCGCAGGCGCCTCGACCATCTGAACCTGAAGACGGAGCATCGCGTGAGCGTCGGGCTCGCTCTTCTCGGAGCGATCGCGCTGGCGCTCTTTTTCGTGCACCCGGCCATGCTGGCGCTCGCGGCGGCGGCCGTCGCCGGCCTGGTGATCGCGAACCGGCAAGTCCTCGCGTTTTTCGCCCGCGCCCGCGGACCCTTCTTTGCCGCTGCCTCGGTCCCGCTCCTCTTCCTCCATTACCTCGCGAGCGGTCTCGGTTACCTCTGGATCCGCACCGGCCGCTCGTTCGCACGAGTCGCCGCACGGTGAGTGGCCCGCTCCGCCTCGGCATCGCGGGCTTCGGCCGGCTGGCGCGGGACTACTACGTGCCGGCTCTTCGGACGATCCCGGACGCGCGCGTGGTCGCCGTCGCCGATCCGCTCTCGGAGAGTCGCGCGGCCGCATCCGAGCGTTTGTCTTCCCCCGAGGTGTACTCCGACTCCGCGGCGATGCTCGAGCGCTCGAGGCTGGACGCCGTGCTGGTCGCCTCGCCGCCGTCCACGCATCTCCCGATCTGGAGGGACGCAGCCAGGCGCGGCCTCGCCGTGTTCCTGGAGAAGCCGGTCGTCCTCTCCTCCCAGATCTCGGAGATCGAAAGGGTGAATCCGCTCCCCCGGCTCATGCTCGACTTCAATCGCCGCTTCTGGCCGACCTATCAGCGGGTCGGCGGGCTCCTGCGCTCGGGCGCGCTCGGGAATCCGGTGGAGGTCGACTTCCGGCTGCACACCGACATTCTGTCGTGGTCCACCGTCACGCGGCATCGCCTCGCACCGGAAGAAGGCGGAATCCTCCACGACCTCGGAGGGCACGCGATCGATCTGGCGATCGACCTTTTCCGAAACGAGCCCGAGACCGTCACCGCCGAATCGGGCAGCCGGCG
>QHVV01000006.1:0-34881 GCA_003222385.1 Acidobacteriota bacterium | reverse complement strand
GAGTCCGTCCGGATCGCCCTCCGGTTCGCGGACGGGTCGGTCTTCCGAAGCGACCTCGCCTACGCCGGACGGACCCGCGAGCGCATTTCGATCGGGGGTCCCCGGGCGCGGCTTCACCTCGCGGACCCGAACATGGCGATCCACGTCTCGCGAAACGGGCGCGGCCGCCTCGCTTCATGGTGCGTGGACGGCGCGGTCTTCGGATACCGCGCCCTCCGCCGGAACCGGAGTATGTCGCGCTCCTCGATCCGACGGGCTCTCTCTTCGTTCGTCGAGGCGCTGCGTAAAGGAACTCCGTTTTGTCCGGGCTTCGAAGACGCCGTCGTGAACGCCCTCTGGGTCGAGGCGGCCGCGCGGTCGGCCGCCTCGGGCGGACGTGCGATGCGTCCAGCGTGACGCCGCCGAAGCGGATCGCGATGATCGGGCTCGACGCGGCCGATCTCGGAAGCATCCGGTCGTGGTCGGGCAGGCTGCCCAACCTCTCCCGCGTCCTCGCGAGCGGCCCGCTCTCGACGCTGCGCTCCCCCGCCGACGTCCTGGCGGGATCGGTCTGGCCCACGTTCTACACGGCGTCGTCTCCCGGCGATCACGGCATCTACCACCACCTGCAGTGGGACGCCGCGTCCATGCGGCTGCGCCGCGTGACCTCCGACTGGCTCGACTGCGAGCCGTTCTGGTCCGAGCTCGCGCGGCGCGGTCGCCGAGTCGTCGCGCTCGACGTGCCGCTCCTCCTCTCCGCCCGGTCGCCGCGCGGGGTGGAAGTCCTGAACTGGGGCTCGCACGACACGCTCGGACCCTTCGCCTGCCAACCGCGTTCTCTCGAAGGCGAGATCCGGCGCCGGTTCGGCGCCCATCCGATGGGATGCGAGATTCCGGTCGGCAAGTCGGCGGCGGAGCTCCGGGAAATCCGCGACGCGCTGGTGCGCGGAGCGCGGCTCAAGGGCCGTCTCGTGCGCTTCCTGCTGGATCGCGAGCCGTTCGATCTCTTCATCGCAGCGTTCGGGGAAACTCACCGCGGCGGGCACATCCTCTGGCCCGGCGGCGGCGATCATGCAATTCCCGCAGACGCTCTCCTCGATGTCTACCGCGCGGTGGACGAAGCGCTCGGCGAGATCCTGGACGCGCCGGCGCTCGCCGACGCCGGCGTGATCGTTTTCTCGCTGCACGGCATGGGACCGAATACCTCCCAGGAGCACTTCGTGCCGCAGGTGATGGACCGGGTCAACGAGAGCTTCTCCGGACGCCGGAGTCCGGGCGCGGGCGCCTCCAGGAGTCGGCCGCCTCCGGCGATCGTCCGGCGGCTGCGCGAGCGCGTGCCCGCCCGGATCCAGAACCGGATCGCGCAAGCGGTGCCGGTCTCCGTGCGAGATGCGGTCGTGAACCGGTCGATCGTGGCCGGTCACGACTGGTCGACGACGGTGGGCTTCGACCTGCTCTCGGATCTCAACGGATATCTCCGCTGGAACCTGCGCGGGCGCGAGAGGGACGGGATCCTGGAAATTGAAAGCGAGACGTTCGACCGCTACAACGCCTGGGTCCGCGAGTGCTTCACGAGCCTGACGATCGCGGGCTCCGGCGAGCGCCTCGTGGAAGACGTCCAAGTGACACGCGAGAGATTTCCGGGACGCCGCGTCGACCACCTGCCGGACATGGTGGTCATGTGGTCCGGGGCTGCTCCCGTCTCGCGCGTCGAGTCGGATCGGATCGGTCCGGTCGCCGCTCTTCCCTCGACGGGCCGCAGCGGAAACCACCGCCGCGACGGGTTCTGCGTCCTGTCCCTGCCCCCGGGCCTTCCGGAGCTTTCGGAGGGCCGGGACCTGGCGCGCCTGGTCCGCGGCGCGCTCGAGTGAGCACGCCTCTCTGTCTCGTGACCGGCGCTCCCGGCTGGCTCGGATCACGCCTGATCGAGGTCCTCCGCGACGGCCTGCCGGAACTCCCGGTCTCCGGTCCGCCGCGGAAGGTCCGCTGCCTCACCCTGCCTCGGAAGGCGTCCGCGGCGTTCCGGACGCTCCCGCCGGACGTCGAGTGGATCGAGGGGGACGTCCGGGATCGGGCGGCGCTGCGCGAATTCTTCCGGGGCGCGGAAGGCGCGACGGTGTTCCACCTCTGCGGCCTCATCGATCCTCCGCGCCTGCACGACCTCTTCGACGTGAACGTTTCGGGAACCCGGAACGTCCTCGACGCGGCGGCGAACGCCGGGGCCGCGCGCCTGATTGCGATCTCGTCGAATACGGTCGCCGGACCGAACCGAGATTCCGGGCATCTGTTCGACGAGCGGTCCCCGCGAAACCCCCGGCTCCCCTACGGGTGGTCGAAGGCGCTCATGGAAGACGTCGTGAACGACGCCTTCGCGGCGGGCCGGCTGGACACGGTGATCCTGCGGGCATGCCGTTTCTATGGGCCGGGTCAGCCCGGCACCCGCACGCGCGTCTTCCGGATGATCCGGGAGGGCCGCATGCCGATCTTCGGCCGCGGCGAGACCCGCTGGTCGATGTCGTACCTCGACAACACCTGCCAGGCCATGCTGCTCGCGGAGCGAACGCGGCAAGCCGCAGGTCGGACGTACTGGATCGCCGACCGCCGTCCCTACACGGTCGAGGAGGTCCTCGAGACCACCGAGAAGCTGCTCGAGAGCGAGTTCGGGCTTCCCGTCGCGCATCGCCGCATCCGGTTGCCCCGCGTTCTCGGGCGGATCGCCTCCGCGGCCGATGCGCTCTTGCAGCGGTTCGGAGTCGCGGACCCGCGGATCCATGCCCTCGCGCATCTGCAGTCGTCGAGCGCCTGCTCGATCGAGGCGGCGGAGCGCGACCTCGGATACGACCCGAAGATCGAGCTGGAAGAAGGGACGCGCCGGGCGATCCGCTGGTGTGTGGAGAGCGGACAGCCGATCTAGGGCAAGCCGTAAAGGAAAGTTTTCATGCCGCGAAGTAGCGCGCCTGGGGATGGTGCACGACGAGCGCCGACACGGAGGCCTCGGGATCCATCATGAATCCCTCGGTCAGCTCGACGCCGATTTTTCCGCCCGGCAGGAGCCGGAAGAACGTGACCTGGTCGGCGAGCTCGGGCCAGGCCGGATAGCCCGCGCTGTACCGCTTGCCCCGGTAGCGCGCCTGGAACCGGTCCATCATCGTCGTCTCCGGCGGGTCCGGGAAACCCCAGCGCTCGCGGATTACCTGGTGGATCCGCTCGGCCGCGCCTTCGGCGGCCTCGACGGCGAGCGCCTGCAGCGCGTGACAGAGGAGGTACTCCCCTTCGCGCTTCAGGTTCTCGGCTCGCGCGCGGACGCCTTCGCCCGCCGTCGTGAGCAGCAGCGCGACCGTGTCGAGAGGCAGACCGTCCGACCGCGGGCGGACGAAGTCGGCGAGGCACAGCCGCTCGCCCGTCGGCTGACGCGGGAAGGAGAACGTCGCGGCCTCCCGGCCGTGTTCGACGAGGTGGACGGAGTTTCCTTCGGAGTACGCCTCGAAAAAACGGAACATCGCGCGCGGACGGACCCAGCCGGACCGCCGGATGCGGCCGATGACCTCTTCGAGCTCCGCGAGCTTGGGATCCGCCGCTTCCTTGAGCTTCCAGTAGCTGCCGCGCAGCCCGAGATGCTTCGCGTACAGCATGTGCGGATTGACGTAGGGCCAAACCGATTCCGGATCGAGCGGCGCGTGAACGTGCTCTTCGAAGTCGGGCGCCCGGACCGGCGGCAGGATTTCGATCGAGGCGTTGCGGACCGCCGGCGCGGCGAGCGGGTTGACTTCGCGCTCGGCCGCGGCCGGCCGCGAGCGGCGGCGCTCCTCCGACTCGGCGGCGAGCGCGGCCCGCGCGTTCTCTCCGGAGAGCACGCGGTCGGCGAGAGCCAGCCCGCGCATCGCGTCCTCGGCGTACACGACGAGGCCGCCGTACGCCGGGGCGATCCGGTTGTCGGTGAACCGCTGGGAGAGCGCCGCGCCGCCGACGAGCAGCGGAGCCGTGACGCCGGCGGCGGTCAGGTCCTGCGCGGTCGTCACCATCTGCTGCGCGCTCTTGACGAGCAGACCCGAAAGCCCGATCGCGTCGGGCCGGTGCTCCCGCCAGCTTTCGATCAACTTCTCCGAGGCGACCTTGATGCCCAGGTTCACGACCTCGTAGCCGTTGTTCGCGAGGATGATCTCGACCAGGTTCTTGCCGATGTCGTGAACGTCTCCCCGGACGGTCGCGAGCACGATCTTTCCCTTGAGCGAGTCGGTCGTCTTCTCCATGAACTGCTGGAGATGTCCAACGGCGGCTTTCATCGCTTCCGCGGACTGGAGGACCTCGGCGACGATCAGCTCGTTGTCGTTGAAGAGCCGGCCCACCTCGCGCATGCCGTCCATCAGAGGTCCGTTGATGATCTCGAGCGGCGCCCTTCCCGACTGCCGCACCGCTTCCAGGTCAACAAGCAGACCATCTTTTGAACCCTCGACGATGTACCGCGGGAGCCTTTCCAGCGGCGTTCCCGCGCGCATGACCTTCTCCTTCGGCTTCGATCCTTTCGCCTTAAAGTGGGCGGCGAACGCGCCGACCGGATCGTCGCCCCGGTTGAACAGCAGGTCTTCGGAGAGGCGCCGCTCCTCCTCCGGGATCGACGGATAGCGCATCTGCTTTTCGGAGTTCACGATCGCGAGGTCGAGGCCCGCCTTCACGCAGTGATAGAGGAAGACCGAGTTCAGGACCTCGCGCCCGGATTCGGGCAAGCCGAAGCTGACGTTCGAGATGCCGAGGATCGTCTTGCACTCCGGGAAGGCCGACTTGATCGCGCGGATCCCTTCGATCGTCTCGGCTGCGCTGCCGACGTATTTCTCGTCGCCGGTGCCGCACGGAAAGACGAGCGGATCGAAGATCAGGTCCTCGGCCGGAACGCCGTACTTCTCGGTCAGCAGCGTGTAGCTCCTCCGCGCGATCTCGAGCTTGCGCTCGCGGGATACGCCCATGCCGTGCACCGGGTCTTCGTCGATCGTCCCGACGACGAGAGCCGCGCCGTACTTCTGCGCGAGCGGCACGACTGATTTGAAACGCTCCTCGCCGTCCTCCAGGTTGACCGAGTTGATGATCGACTTGCCCTGACTCCAGGTGAGCCCGATCTCGAGGACGTTCGCGTCGGTCGAGTCGAGCATCAGCGGCACTTTGACCATCCGGGTCGCGCGCTCGAGGAACGCGTTGGCGTCGCCCGGCTCGTCGCGGTCCGGGTCCTGGAGGCAGACGTCGATGACCTGCGCGCCGTTCTTCACCTGCGCCCGCGCGATCTCGGCCGCCGCCTCGAAGTCGCCCGCGGCCACGAGACGCTTGAACTTGCGGCTGCCGAGCACGTTCGTGCGCTCGCCCACGAGCACCGGCCGGTTGTCCTCGGTGACCTCGAGCATCTCGATGCCGGAGACGAGCGTCCGGCGGCCTTCCGGGATCCGGCGGGGTTTGCGGCCCGCGGCGGCCGCGGCGAGCGCCCGGATGTGGGCGGGGGTCGTACCGCAGCAGCCTCCCACGATGTCGACCAGCCCCTGATCCAGGAAGCGCGACATCGCGGCCGCGAGCTTCTCCGGCGTCTCGCTGTAGCGGCCGTCCTCGTCGGGCAGGCCCGCGTTCGGGTAGCACGACACGCGCGTCCGCGCGAGGGCCGAGAGGCTGCGCAGGTGGCTCGTCATGAACTCCGGCCCCGTGCCGCAGTTCAGGCCGACCGACAGGAGCGGCGCGTGCGCGACCGACGCGTAGAAGGCTTCGATCGACTGGCCGGCCAGCATCGTCCCCATCGCTTCGATCGTGGCGGAGACCATCACCGGGACCCTCCAGCCGACCTCCGCGAACGCCTGTTCGACGCCGATCAGTCCCGCCTTGACGTTGCGCGTGTCCTGCGTGGTCTCCAGCGTGAGGACGTCGGCGCCCCCTTCCAGCAGTCCTGTCGCCTGGATCCGGTAGTGGCGGATCATTTCGTCGAACGTCACGCCGCCCGTCACCGTGATCGATTTGGTCGTCGGACCCATCGAGCCCGCGACGAAACGCGGACGGCCCGGCGTCCGGAATCGCTCGGCGACCTCCCGCGCGATCCGGGCGGCCTCGCGGTTCAGCTCGAGCGCTTTTCCCGCCAGGCCGTATTCCGCGAGGACGAGCGGGGTCCCGCCGAACGTGTCGGTCTCGACCATGTCCGCGCCCGTCTCGAAGAACGAGGCGTGGAGGTCGCGGACGACGTCGGGCCTCGTCCGGACGAGGTTCTCGTTGCACCCCTCGTAATCGGGCCCGCCGAAATCCGCGGCGGTCAGGTTGCGCGCCTGGAAGCCCGTCCCGGTCGCTCCGTCCATCACCAGGACGCGCTCGGCGAGGACGGTCAGGAGCTCTTCCGTGCGCTCGGCGGCCAGCGCGCCCGTCTGCCTGGGGATTTCGACCGTCGCCATTGACCAGTTATAGCGCGGATGCCGCGGGTTTTGCGAGTCGCCGACGGCGCGGCGCGGGCGATCTGTAGCTTCGGGTTCCCGGTCCGGTGATCCACGGTCCGCGGGAAGACGATCGCGAAGCGAACGGACGATTTCTTACAACCGAGTACCGATCCAGTGTCGGCGGATGGTCGCTTGCTCTCCGGACGGCAGCCGCCACGACTCGATCTCTTCGGCGTCGAAGCTGCGATCGTCGGCGGCGAAGGTTCCAGAGAGCTGCTCGGTCTCCACCGGGTCTCGCACTGTCCGGCCGCCCGAGCAGGTCCAGCTGCGGGGCGGGAAGGCGTCCATCCGCGAGGCCGCGAAGGATCGGCCGTTCAGCGCGCCCGTGTAATCGGTGCTGTCGGTCGGATAGTTTCCCGGCAGATAGCGGAGCACGATCGAGCCGCCGCTCCGAAGGACGTCCCAGGGCGCTCCAGGCGTCGGGACGTAGCTGGCGTTGAGCCCGATGCTCGCGCACGCGTCTCCGGTGATCGACTCGATCGTCACGACGACCGTCCACATGTTCGTGTTCGAGGACGACGGCGTGGGCGTGGCGGCCGGAGAAACCGGCGGACCCGCCACCAAGTTGTGATGGTCATCGCAACCGAACGCGAAGAGGGAGAGGAAGGCGCCGGCGAGAAGCAGTCTGTTTTTCATGACGACCTCCGTTCATTTCATACGCTCCTGCCGGACGCGGAACAAATCGGATTTCGATCAGGAAACCCTAACCAATCTCTCAGCCGGACTTCGCGCTTGGGTAACGGGGTCTGCGGAACGGCGCGCCGGTACACTTCCGGAAATGCCCCGGTGGCTCGCGGCTCCCCTGTCGCTCCTCTTCTGGGCGACGTGCGTCCTTCTCGTCCTTCTCTGGACGCCGCTCATCGCCTTCTACCGCCTCGCCACGTTCCGCTCGGACCCCGATCGCTATCGCGTCGGATATCTCTTCCATCGCATCGCGGTCGTCGCGGCGCGGCTGAATCGGTTCTGGGACTTCCGCGTCATCGACGACGTGCACCCCGACCCCCGCCGGCCGTACGTCTTCGTCGCGAACCACGCTTCGAACGCCGACCCGTTCCTGGTCGCCATGCTGCCCTGGGAAATGAAGTGGCTGTCGAAGAAGTCCATCTTCGACATTCCGCTGCTCGGCTGGCAGATGCGGGTCGCCGGAGACGTCGAGGTCGAGCGCGGCAACAAGGAGAGCGCCCGAAAGGCGATGGAGGAGCTCCGCGAGCGGCTCGACCGCAAGCTCTCGGTCCTCCTCTTCCCGCAGGGGACGCGCAGCCCCGACGGCTCGGTGGGAGAGTTCCGGGAAGGCGCGTTCCGGCTCGCGATCGAGGCCGGAGTCGACGTCGTTCCTCTCGCCGTGTCGGGCACCGCCGAGTCTCTCCCGAAAGGATCGATCGCGTTCCGCGAGACGAAAGCGACGGTCACGGTGCTGCCGCCGATCTCGACGCGCGGGTTGACGGTCGAAGACGCGCCGCGGCTGGCGGAACAGGTCCGCGACGAAATCGCGCGGGCGATCAGCTCCGGATCTTCCGGATCGCCTCCTCCGCCGCCCAGCGCGCCCGCGGCAATTTCCTGAGATCTTCCAGCGCCGGAATCGCGGCAGCCGCGGAGGGTCCGATCTCGCCCAGGGCCGACGCCGCGCTCCGCAGGACGTGCACGTGCTCGTCCGGTGCGCGGCACGCCTCGGTCAGCGCCGGAACGGCGCGCGCCGCCTTCGGCCCGAGCGCCCCGATCGCGTTCGCGGACATCAGTCGGACGTTCGGATCCGGGTCCTTCAATCGCGCGATCAGCCGATCCACCGTCGGAAGCGCCGCGGTCCCCGCGGCGCGCAGGCCGAGCGCCGCCAGGCCTCGCACGACCGGGTCGTCGTCGTCCGAAAGGGCCTTCGAGAGCTCGGACACCGCGGCGAGCGCGCGGTCCCGCGTGAGGCCGATCTGTTGCGCCCCGGCCTCGCGAACCAGCGGATCGGCACTCCCGAGAGCGCGCTTCCACGCGTTCGAATCGGTCGAGGCGCGGACGGCGTCGGCCGCGCGCTGACGCTCGACCGCTGCCTTCCACGCTCCCGCTCCGACGCGCGACAGGATCAGGTCGTCCACTCCCAGGTTGTAGCCGCGCGACGCCTCGGCCTTGCCGGTGCACACGAACGTCACGACGTGCCGGCCCTTCGTGAGGTGCGGCCAGCCGAGCAACAGAGCCAGCCCGACGTAGGTCTCGGGCTTGTATCCGTCGAGCTGCCCGGTCGGGAGGACGTCGGCGCCTGGCTCGTGCTCGAGCTCCGCCGACTGGACCGCCTTGCCGTCGAGGAGCGTCGAGTAGATCCCGTAGTCGTAGCTCTGCGCGACCTCGGTCACGAGCTCGTACTCACCGTCTTCCTCGACTTCGAAAGGGACGTCGAGCCGCGAGCCGGGCCCCTCCGCCTGAAGGAAGAGGACGTCCTTCGACCAGAAGAGATCCTTCGAGATCGAGACCTTCCCTTTCAGCGCCCTTGCGTGCGCGAGCGCGGCCTCGACCTCGATCTGCCGCGCGTTGCCCTGCGGCAGCCGCGCCGCGCCATAAGGCGGCTCCGGCTGATCGGCCGCGATCCCGAACTGGTACCAGTAGGCGACCGATGACATCAGGTCCGTGCGGTCACCCGATGCGGACTTGACCGACCCGTCCGCGTTGAACGTCCAGCCCTTGTGCTCGAAGACGAAGCGGAGCGACCGGCGGAACGGAATCGGATCGGCCAGGTGCCACCGGAACGCGGTCATCCGCGACCCCAGGCCCGTGCCTTCGGCGACCGAAGCGCCCGCGTAGGGTCCGCTGTCCACGCGCAGGCCCCAGGCGTCGTTGAAGTAATCCTCGGTGCCGGTGCCCTCGATCGACGGCTTCTTCTCGCCGTCGACGAAGAAGAAGTCGTCGCCCTCCCCGAACCAGCCGGCCTCCGCCTGGACGACCGACAGCACCGTTCCGACGTAATGCCCGCGCCCGCGGACTAAAAGGACTTCGTAAGGCGCGCCACCCGACGCCGGAAGCGCCTGGCGATAGCGGGCATGGAAGTACGCCGTGTCCGGCGGCAGCGACGGGACCTTCTTCCAGTCCACGTGGTAGTAGAGGTTCGACGTCCGCCGGCGCCCCTCGTTGGTCACCGTGATGCGGCAGGAGCTGCGGAACGGCATCGGCCAGTAGCTGTTGCGCGACCGGCCTTCCGAGCTGTCGCGAATGACGAGCGAATCGACGGGCCGCTCGAAGCCGTGCCCGACCGCGAAGAAGTCCCCCACCGGGGCATCGACCGAGGCGACGCGGCTGCCGTCGTAGTAGATCCGCAGGCGCAGGAGGCGCGGCCAACCGTACTCGTTGTCCGCGACGGTCAGCCAGATGTGGGTCACGACGCCCGGGCCGGTCAGATCCGCGAGCGTGATCGTCTCGCCCGGGATCGGGCGCTTGCTGTCGTCGTTGGAATCCGGGTCCGGATTGTTCGAGGAAGACCGCAGAGCCGTGAAGTTCTTGGGCTCCGGGAGGCGCGAAAGATCCACGGGCTGCTGCGCCGACGCCGAGGCCGCCCAGAGGAGCGCAAATAGGGGACAGACCACGGTTTTCGCGACCGTCGTCATCGGGCGACAGAGTCTCTGGAAACCGTGGTCTGTCCCCGGATCTTCTCGAACGGGATGTCCAGGATCGGGTAGCGCTCCCAGCCCCGATAGTTGAAATGCCACCACTCGCCCGGATCCACGGTGAAGCCCTCCTTCTCCATTTCCGCGCGCAGCAGATTCCGCCGCGCGCGCTCGTCGTCCGTCCCGCCCTTGTAGTCGGGACCGGCGCGGTCGGAGAACTCCGACTTCCCGGCCGGTCGAGAGGTCATACATCGAGAGATCCGCGGCCGCGCCGCGGTTGTGCTTCGACCCTTTCGCCGGGTTCGCGACGAACCCTTTTTCCCGCTTGTCCGGCGCGGTGACGTCCCAGAAGAGCTTCGTGACCGACCAGGGCCGGTAGCCGTCGAAAACGAGCAGCCCATATCCTTTCGCGTGGAGCGAGCGGTTGACGCGGACGAGGGCTTCGGCCGCCGGACGCTGGAGGAAGGCGCGGGCCTGCCGGTAGACCGGACGGCCCGTGAAATTGTTCGAAGTCGCGTAGCGGATGTCCAGGAGGATCGTGGGATCGAGCTTCACGATCTCGACGAGATCGGCGGCGCGGAACGGGCCGGCCTCTCTCGGCGGCCCGGACGGCGCCGTCGCGCACGCCGCGATGGCCACGAGGGCCGCGATCGACGCGGCGGCGAGGCCCCGCTTGCAGGACGACCGGGCGCGCATTTTTCCTCCGAACGCGTGCCAGACTCTTTCACCAGTCGCCCGGACGCGCAAGAAAGTCCGGAATGGAGTCGGTGATGCGAGCGCTCCCTTGAGCCGGCCAAAACGATTTCGCGCGCGCGACCGCGAAGAGTGGCGAGCCTGGCTGGAGCGGCACCACGCGACCGAGCCGGAAATCTGGCTCGTGTACGCGAAAAAGCACACCGGAAAGCCGAGCGTGCGCTATGCAGAAGCGGTCGAGGAAGCTCTCTGCTTCGGCTGGATCGACACCACGGTTAACCGCCTGGACGCCGACCATTACGTCCAACGCTTCACGCCGCGGACGAACACCCGCAACTGGTCGAAGCTGAACCGCGAGCGTTTTCGGCGCATGGTCGAAGAAGGCCGGATGACCGACGCCGGCCGCGCAAAGCTTCCCGCCGACGTGCCCGAGCCTCGTCGGAGGCTTCCGGCCGGCGCGAAGACCCCGGCGTTCATCCGCCGGGCGCTCGACGCCCACCCGGTCGCGCGGAGGAACTTCGCGGCGCTCGCGCCGACCTACCGCCGCGACTACCTGCGCTGGATCACCGAAGCGAAGAAGCCAGAGACCCGGGGACGCCGCCTGAAGGAGGCGATCCGGCGGCTCGAGTCGAATCGGAAGCGCGTTCACGATCCCTCGAGCTCCGGGTAGGGGGGCCGCCCCGCGGACCGCTCTCTTCTCCTGTAACCTCTCCCGCCGGACACCGCCTTCGGGGAGGTTGCGATGAAATCGTCTTTCCGCTCGGTGACTCCGATGATTCCGACCGGCGACAGCCTGGCCGCGGCGCTCGCCTTCTACACGGAGCACCTGGGCTTCTCCGTCGTCTGGCAAAGCCCGGAGATGGCGGGGATCCGGCGCGACGGAGTCTCCTTCAACCTCGTCCGGAACGACGACCGCGCGTGGGCCGACAACTCGAGCTTCAGCATCGCCGTCTCCGACCTCGAGGCGCTGTACGAGCAATATCGGCGGGTCCCGGCCAAGGTCGGCCCTCTCGAGCGAAAACCGTGGGGTCGACGCGAGTTCCACATGATCGTGCCGTCGGGGGTCTGCCTGCAGTTCTACGAAGAGGAAGGAGGCTGAAATGAGACTCGCTCTCGTTTCCGGTCTCGCGCTCCTGCTCGGATGCAGCGGCAGCGCGCCGCCCCCGCGAACGGCGGCCGCTTCGGCGGCGCCCGCGACCACTCCGACTTCCGTCGCGCCGGACGCGCAAGTCGCAGCCCCGGTCGCGCCCCGCGCCGCCTTGCTCCAGAATCCGAACCAGGAGTTCAACGACCGCGTCGCGACCGCGATCGCCGACCGGATCGCGGGCCGCGAGAACGAGCCGGCGGAGCAGGTCTTCCGCAACATCCAGTCGCTCAAGGGAACGGCGGCAGGACGGCTGGTCCGGATCATGAACATGGGCTACAGCCGCGCGCTCGGCGTCTCCTGCTACCACTGCCACGTCTCGCACGACTACTCGAGTGATGACAAGCGGCAGAAGAGGGCGGCCCGCGAGATGATCGCGATGAACAAGACGATCAACGATCGCCTGAGGAGCCTGCAGAACCTGGAAGGAAAGCCGGAGGAGAAGTTCGTCAACTGCACGACCTGCCACCGCGGGCAGGTCGACCCGAACGCCGGATTGCAATGACGGGTGAGGCAACCTCTTACCGAAGAGGGCGCCTCAGCCGCTAATGCCTCTTGAAGAACTGCACCGCCTTCTCGTGCTTCTTCGCGGCCGCGAGGCTCTTGAAGGTGCCGAGGTTCTTCCGCTTTCCGGTCTTCGCATCCTTCTTGCGCGAGTAGAGCCGGTATCCGCCCGACGCGAGCTTTCGGATCATGGCGTCCTCCGAAGCAAGGATATCGCCGGGATCCGCATTACCTCGACGCGGCCTTCTTCTCCGCCGCCGGGGCCTCGGACCACGGCGGCGTGATGCCGTTCATCCTCGCGTAGGCGATCGACTGCCCGAGGTGCTCGTGCGCGTGGTCGAGCAGCCGCAGCAATATCGACCGTTCCGTCACGGAGCGACCGAAGAAGTCGACCTTCTTCTCGAGGTCGGCATCGGAGAGGCCTTCCACGGCCTTGCGCGCATAGTCGAAAGACGCCTTCAGGCCGGGGATGATCTTCGCCTTGTCCGTGATCTTCTTCTCCATGTCGGGACCGGTGTTCTCGGGGCGCTTGACCCCGAGCATCGATCCGAGGAGGTAGTTGCCGGCCGCGATGTGCACGTAGACCTCGCCGACGGAACGGATTCCCTCGGACGGCCGCCACGCGTACTTCTCGGCGGGGATGGCTTCGGCCAGGCTCACGATCTGCTTCTCCACGCTCGAGAGCTCGTTGACCACTTCGGCGCGCAGCCCGGACATCGCCGGCGCGGCAGCAGGTTGCGCGAGGGCGACCGTCGAACCCACCGCGAGCCCGAGGACGAAGATTCCGAGAGCGGACCTCTTTCTCATGGGAGCCTCCTTACCTGAGTTTTCGCCGTTCGGTCTCTCATCATCGCCAGGGATCGATTCCCGCGATCTCCGCAGCCTGGCCGTCCGGCGTCCGCGCGCCTTCGCCGGTCTTCTTCCCGAGGAGGTGCCGGGCGAACTCGGATTCGTAGGAGTAGATCCCGTCTTCCGGCCGGGAGTCCCAGGGCCCTAGGATCGTCGCCGCGACCTCGCGGCCGCTCTCCAGTTCCTTCAGCCGGACACGCGTCCCGACGCGAACTTCGGAAGTGTCGATGCGAGAGGCGTCGAGCGCGCGCGTTCGGGAGAGCTCGTCGGCGAGCGATGCGACGCGCGCCGAAAGATATTCGTGCTTCTGGCGCGCCGCGTGATACTCGAAGTTCTCGGAAAGGTCGCCGTGCTCTTTCGCCGCCCGCATGGCCTCGGCGTTGGCGGGCAGCTCGACCTGCTTCAACTGCGCGAGTTCCGCGCGCCGGGCATCGATCGCCTCCGGCGTGGCATAGAGAAAGTTCGCGGCTGGAGCGCGGAGCGCCGGAAACTTCATCAGGAGCGCTTCGCGCACCGTGCCGCGGCGGTGCTCCTCGAGCCCGCCGGCCCGCGCAAGAGCCGTCAGGAGCTCCCGCGCCTCCGCTTCGGTCGCCGCCCGGCGGACGAGCGCGACGGCCAGGCCTCCCGGCTCGAAGAACGCCTTGACGCGGGCGCGAACCGCGGCGAACTCGTCCTGCCGGAGCGCGTCGAGCAGAGCGTGGAAGAGCGCCGACGGCGGCGGCGCGGAGGCGGGCTCCTCCTCTTTCTCCATGCGTTCAGAAAGCCAGACGAACGCGCGCGGGCCGATCCGGGGAGACCGCATCACGCGCCGGACGAGCTCGTCCCGCTTCTCGGGCCGTTTCCCGAGCGCGTCGTAAATGGCGGAGAGCACGCGCGCGTCTTCTTCCTCGACGAAGCGAGCCAGGAAGATCGCCTCCCAGTCGTCCCGCCGCGCCCGGATCTCGTCCAAAGCCTTCTCCCGCGCGGTGTAGTCCCGGATGCGGTCGAGCACGGCACCGAGGTCGCCCGAAGCGACGAGCGACTCGGCCGGGAACGCCTCGGGCTCGTCCGGCGCCAGGCGGACCGCCGATTGCGAGAGCTCCCAGGCGAGCGCCGCGTTCTCTTCCGCCGCCGCCTTCCGGGCCTCGGAAGAGAGCGACTCGGCAAAAAACCGCGCGAGCTCCCGGGAGCGTTTCGCATGTTTGCGGGCGAGGTCGAGCTTGTGGTGCGGGTCGGCGGCGGTGAACTCGCGGCGCAGCGTTTCCTCCGCCGCGTCGGCGCTGGCGCTCCACGAGACCGGCGAAGTCTTGGCGGCTCCGCCCACGAGGAGCTGCGGATGGCGGCGAGCCGACGTCCAGAACGAGCTCCACCGCTCCTCGGCAACGATTCCGGAAAAGTGCTCGCGCACCTCGGCCACGGTGAGCGGCCGCCCGAAGCTCTCGAGAAGGCGGTGCACCGACTCCGCCGGCTCCTTCACCGCGAGAGAGGCGAGCGTGTCCGGGTCTTCGACCTTCCGCCGCAGGAAGTGCCCTTCCGGCAGGCGCTCCAGGTTCTTCTCGGCGGAGACGAGAGAGAGCGGCACCTTCGCGCCTCCGACTTCGAGTCGGATGACGTCCAGCGCCGGGTTCATCTCGGCGATCCGCCCGGCTCCGCGACCGGCCAGGTAGTACGCCTCTCCGGGGAGGAACTTGAGCCAGCGAGCGACCCGCCGCGCGGCCTCGGAAGGGTCGGCTCCGGTCGCGATCGGATTTTGCGCGAGGACGGCGGCGAATGCGGGATGCCCGCCGAAGCGCTCGCGCAGGGCCGACTCCAGGTCCGCGCGCGCCGCGGAATCCGCCGGGTTCATTCGGACGATCTCCGAAAGAACCTCGATGCGGGCGTCGCCGTCCCGCCGCTCCTCCTGGTAGTCCGCGAGAAATCGGAGCCAGGCGGCGGCGTGCTCGGCGCCTTCGACGCCCGCCTTCTTCTTGACGGCCGCCGCGACCGCGAAAAAGAAGGGAAGGTCGGACGGGTCCTGCTCCATCCGCCGGGTCCAGACGTCTTCGAGGTCCGAGAGCCGCTTCTGCTCGATGAGCGAAGCGACCTCGGCCGGGAGGGGAGCCTGAGCGGACACCGCCGCGATCTTAGCGGACGTTACGCCGCAGTCGGGGTCAGGTATGGAATGTGACTATCGGCGACGAAAGTTCATCGTGCCGAGACCTGATCCTGTTTTGAGCCACCCAATGTGGCAAGTGAAGACCTGACCCTCAATGTGGCAAGTGATCCCGTCTCCCGGCTCGACCTGACCCCATTTACCGATGCGCCCTTCGATCGCCCTCTTCCACGAGCTTGCGCACGAAGCTCCCCGGGAGCGTGCCCGTAATGCTCACGCCCTCGCCGTCTCTCTCGATGTCGAACCGCCGCAGGATCGGCACCATTTCCGGAGCCTTCTCGTGGATCGCGAGCCGCCACATCGCCACGACGCCGCGGAGCGCGTCTTCGAGCAGGGCGCGGGTCTCTTCGTCGGGCGAGAGGCCCGTGGCGGAGAGCTCGACCGCGTCGCCGCGCGCCGTGGCGTGGAAGACGAAGAGCGTGACCGACTTCATCGCGCCGACGAGCGCATCTGCCGCATCGCCGCCGTGGTTGTTCCCGGAGCCTCGCGTCGCAAAGGGAGCGCGGGTGGCGTCGACGATCGCCCAGGCCGAGGCGTCGGCGGGCACTCGGTGCATCTGCCGGCCCAGGCCCTCTCCGCGCAGGAATCCGGTTCCGCCGGCCGCGTGATCCTCGAGAGCGCGCCCAACCAAAGCCGGCCGCCCGGCGACCGCGATCCGCCGGCCCACGAACGCGATCGCGGCGGGATTGCCCGGGCTCTGCCGGCCGCCGACGAGCAGATAGCTCCCGCTCGGGGTTTCCTTGCGCACGCCGCCGCGCGCGATCATCGCCGCCTCGAGCCGCGCCGCGTCGAACCGCCCCTCGAAGATGACGAGGGCATCCGATCCCGGCCGTCCGTTGGGAGAGGCGAGCGCCGCGAACGCCAGGAGGTCCACGTCCTGTTTCGGGCGCAGACCGGTTTCGTTCAAAAACCTTGCGGCTTCACCGTCCACCGTCATTTCGTCCGTTTCGGCGAAGAGTTTCCCGGCCAGAGCGCTCGCCCGCAAAGAGTCGAAATGGACGACTCCCACCGATACGGCGTCCGCAGGAACGAGCGAAAGAGCCTCGTCGGATCCGCCGGCTCGGGCCGGAGTCGAGGTCAGGAGTAAACCCAGGGCGACGGCCGCGATCGGAAGCGGGAAATTTCGCACGAGTCTCATTTTCAAAAGTCCTTTCTCGAGAAGAGCCAGGCCGCGAGGCCGAGCGCGACGAGTCCGAAGAGGCCGGTGGAACCGAAGACGGCGAGCCGATCGATCTGACCGATGTGGCGGAACGTCTCTCCGCCCGAGACGAGCGCGACGGTCGCCCGGCCGAGCTCGGCCGTCTTCGGAAAGATCCAGTAGAGCGCGCGGACGAGGCCCGCGCTCCACTCGGAGGAGACTGCCGCCGCGATCTTGTCGTGAGCC
Source organism: Acidobacteriota bacterium (assembly GCA_003222385.1). Taxonomy (GTDB): domain Bacteria; phylum Acidobacteriota; class Thermoanaerobaculia; order UBA5066; family Gp7-AA6; genus Gp7-AA6. The sequence goes on along the minus strand of QHVV01000006.1, from coordinate 18,167 downwards.
GAGAGGATCGCCGCGAAGAAGAACACCGCGTACGTGCCCATGAGCGACACCGCCGTCGAAGAGGTTGCGACGCCGATCAGGAAGGCGAGCGCGAGCAGACAGGCGGTTCCGAAGAGGATCACGACGCCGCCCAGGAGAAAGCGCGGGTGCGCGACGCCCGTCTTCCAGAGGACGATCGCCCAGATCGACCCCATGAGATAGAGGAGGTTCGCGGCGGCCAGCAGCAATCCTCCGCTGTAGCGGGACAGCAGGAGCTTTGTCCGTCCGATCGGCCGCGAGAGGTAGAGGTCGACCGTCCCCTTTTCCTGCAGGCGCGGCACGAGGTGCGCCGTCGCGAAGAGCGCCAGGAAGGTGCCGAGCATGTAGAGGAAGCCGGAGAAGCCGGTCTCGAATCCGAGCACGAGCCGGTCCATGTCGATTTTTTCTCCTCCGAGATCGACCGCCCGTCCGAAGAGCCTCGCTCCGGCCAGCGCGCCGTTGACGATGTCGAGGTTGACGGCGAGCGCAAACAACAGGATGAAGAGCGACGACAGCGCGAAATAGGCGAGCAGCGTCCACCGCGCCGATGCCTCGCGGAAGACTTCCTCGACGCTGGCGGCCCACGCTTTCACTGGACTTTGTCCTCTTCTTCGCCGGTGCGGACGAGATCCACGAAGACGTCCTCGAGGCTCGAGCGGACCGGCGAGAGCTCCGAGAGGACTCCTCCCCTCGCCCGCGCCGTGTCGACCAGCGCATTCAGGTGCTCGAGATCCCGCGTCGTCAGGAGGAGATGGCCGTTCCGGCGCTCGACGGAGGCGCCGCTCGCGCGGAAGGCCGCGATCATCGTTTCGTCCGAGGGCGAGACGGCCATGCGGTAGCGGGAACCCTGCGCGGTCAGGTCCGCGATCGAGCCCTGCGCCGCGACCCTCCCCTTTCGCAGCACGGCGACGCGATCGCACGTGAGCTCGATCTCCGAGAGCAGATGCGAGTTCAGGAGGATCGCGCGTCCGCGAGAGGCCTCGCCGCGCAGCAGGTCACGGATCTCCCTCCGGCCGACCGGGTCTACGCCGTCCGTCGGCTCGTCCAAGAGCAGGACCTCGGGATCGTGGACGAGCGCGGAGGCGAGGCCCAGCCGCTGCGTCATGCCTTTCGAGAACTTCTTCACTTTGACGTCCAGCCAGTCGGAGAGCCCCACGCGCGCGAGCAGCTCGGGGATCCGGGCGTTCAGGTCGGACCGCGACATTCCCGACATCCGGCCGAAGATCGAAAGGGTTTGACGCGCTGTGAGGTAACCCGGAAAGCGATGCCCCTCCGGGAGATAGCCGACGCGCTGGCGGCTCTTCGGATCGGCCACCGGGATTCCGAAGAGATGCGCGCTCCCGCCGGTCGGCCGCGTCAGGCCGAGCAGGATCTTGACGGCCGTCGTCTTACCGGCGCCGTTCGGCCCGAGCAGGCCGAAAACCTCGCCAGGGCCGACGGAAAGGTCGATTCCGTCGAGCGCGCGGACGTTTCGCGTCCCGAAACGGGAGGTGTAGATCTTCGAAAGGCCTTCCGCCTCGATGACGGGTGTTTCCACGATTCGTTAAACGAAACCGGGCCGAAGAAGTTCGTCGTTTCGGCCCTTCTGGCCCGTCCCTTGCGGAGAGCGGCGTCGTGAAAGGACGCCGGAACCGCCTCGTCTTCGGGATCGCGATCGGGCTGCTCTCCGTCGTCGTCCTTCTGTTCGTGCTGGTCCTGGTCGTTCCCGACCGGATGTTGAAGTCGAATTACATCCGCTCCCAGATCGGAGGGGACCCCGAGAGCGGCATCCTCGACTACGACTCCGCTTCCTCGAAGTGGCCCGGAACGATCCACGTGAAGAACCTGCGTTTCCGCGACCGCGATCCGAAAGCCGAGTGGGCCTGGGAGCTTTCGGAGGCGGACCTGACCTATTCCCTCGTCGATCTCCTCCAAAGGCGCTTCCACGTGACCCGAGCCACGGGCAGAGGGCTCGTCTTTCACGCGCGGAACCGCCTGACCCGCGCCGAAGCGACCGCCGCGGTGCTGCGCCGGATTCCTCCGATCGCCGGTTTCCCGGATCCGCCGCTCCTCTACCCTCCGGCGCCCAAGCCTCCCCCGACCGGGAAGCTGTGGGACATCCTGGTCGAGAACCTGGAAGTCGATTCGGTCCGGGAAATCTGGATCGACGGGTACCGGTATGTCGGCGACGCGCGTTTGACGGGAGGATTCTTCCTCCGGCCGAAAGAGCGAGCCGAAGTCTTTCCGGCGACGCTCCGTACGCGGACGGGCATGATCCGGTCCGGCAACCAGGTCCTCGCCGACGACCTGACCGCGAAACTCGAGGCGCGATTTCCCTCCTGGGACGTGCAGCAGCTTCGGGGGAACCGGGTGCTCCGCATCGTCTCGGGCAAAGCTGAACTGAGTGCGCGGCTCTCGACCGCGGAGCTCCTCGACCGGCTGCTCGGCGAGCCGCCCGGCACGAAGCTCGAAAAAGGCAGCGGACGCATGAACGTGCGCGCGACGGTCGAGAGCGGGGTCGCGCAAGGCGACATCGACTACGCGTCCCGTGACCTCGCGCTGCGCTTCCTGGACGTGGCGATGCGCGGCCGCTTCGACGGACGGATGCGGCTCTCGGGAGTCCGCATCGAGAACTGGGGAGGCGGACGCCTGGACGCAGGGCACGTGAGACTCGCGGGCGCGACGGTGGTCGACCGCAAAGGCAGGAGCCATCCATGGTGGGGGCGAATGGACTTCGCGCGAGGCGAGTTCCGACCGAAGAGCGAGGCGCTCTTCACGACGACGGCGGCGGTCCACGCCCGCAACGCCGTGCCGCTGCTCCAGGTCGTCCGGGTCAACCCTCCTGCCTGGACGCAGAAGCTCCTGGATCTCGACGACGCGCTCGAGGCCCGGGCGTCGATCCGGATCGGTCGAGCGCTCGTCGAGGTGCGGCGGCTGAGCGCTCACACCGGAAAGCTGCAGATCGACGGCGAGTACCGCGCGAAAGGCCGCTCGACGAACGGGACATTCCTATTGGACGCCGGCCTCCTGTCGGTCGGCGCCGGTATCTCGGAGGGCACGCCGAGCGTGCGAATCTTCGGGCCCCGGAAGTGGTTTCGCGAGAGAACCGGCTGGGATCCCCCGAAGAATTGATCCCTTCAGCGCCGCCCGGTCCGGCGCGCGAGCTCGGCTCGGACGTCTTCCATCTTCACGGTATGGTCCGGCTGTTTCCACAGCACTTTGCCGCCGGCGGACCGGATGACGATCCCGTGGGACTCGAATCCGAGGTTCCGGATGGCCGCCTTCCCTCCGGCGGTCGTCGCATCCACGTTCTTCGCACGGACTCCGGGAAACTCTTTTTCGAGACCGCTCACGGCGGGCTTCAATTTCGCGCAGATCATTCAGCCGGGAAGGTAGTAGTAAGTGACCTGCATCGACTTCGACTTGGCGGAGCTGGAACCTTCCGCGGCGACAACCACCGAGAGCGCGGCGGCGGCGAACGCGATCGCTCGAACGATCTTCATGCGCGTTTTCCTCCCGCCACAGCCTAGCGCATGAGCCGGCTCGAAGACCGCTTCCTCTACTTCCCGCTCCGCCGGCTCGACGCCCTGCCCGCCGACTACGGCCTGCGCTCGGAGGACCTCTCGCCGGTCGCCTCGGACGGCGTTCGGCTGAAGGGTTGGTGGATCAAGGGCGGCGGCCGCCGGGTCGTCCTGCTCTTCCAAGGAAACGCCGGAAACGTCAGCCATCGCCTGGACCGCGCCAAGCTCTTCGTGGATCGCCTCGACGTCGATCTCTTCCTCGTCGACTATCGCGGCTACGGCCTGTCGGAAGGACGGCCCTCCGAATCGGGTCTGTATCGCGACGGTTTCGCGATTTACGACGCGGCACGCGACCGCGGCTTCGCGCCGGAACGGATCATCCTGCTCGGCGAATCGCTCGGCTGCGCGGTCGCCGTCGAGGTCGCACTCGCAAGGCAGGGGGATCGGGGGACCGCGAGGTCCCCCGCAAAAGGGCCCGCGGGAGTCGCGCTCGAGACCCCGTTTCTCTCGGTGCCGGCGCTCGCCCGCGTTCACTATCCCTTCGTGCCCGGCTTCCTGGTCCGATCCCGTTACGACACCGAGAAGAAGATCGCCCGGGTCGCGCAGCCCAAACTGTTCGTGGCGGCGGCGCAGGACGACGTCGCCCCTCCCGCTCACGCGCGGCGGCTCTTCGATCTCGCGAGGTCTCCGAAGGAGCTTCTCGTCGTCCCGGGCGCGGGCCACAACGACGCGTACGTCGTCGGCGGAGAGAAGTATCTGGCCGTCTGGCGGCGCTTCCTCGACGCGATAAATTCTCACCTGTGACGACGGTTGTCGGGCTCTTCGGGTTCGGGAGGATCGGGCGGAATCTCTTCCGGCTCCTCTACGATCGGGACGACGTCTCGATCGCGGCCATCAGCGACTGGAACGCGCCGGAACCGCTCGAGTACCTGCTCAAATTCGACACCCTTCTCGGGCGCTTCCCCGACGAAGTCTCGATCCGGGAGGGGAACCTGTACGTCGCCGGCAGGCAGATCCGCATGATCACGGGGAAGGACCAGGGCCCGGTCGACTGGGGCGCGCTCGGCGTGCACACCGTGCTGGAGGCGACCTCGCGCGGGCGCACGCGTTCCGAGCTCGAAAGTCACCTGCGCGCGGGGGCGCAGCGGGTCATCGCATGCGCTCCGCCGCTCGAGCCTCCGGACATCACGGTCGTCCGGGGAGTCAACGACGGCGAGCTCGACAGCCGCCAGCGGATCGTCTCGAACGCCTCTTCCACCGTCCACTGCCTCGCGCCGATCGCGAAGATCCTCCACGACGCGTTCGGCATCGAACGGGCGCTCTACACCACCGTCCACTCGTACACGAGCCAGCACCGGCTCGCCGACGTGCCGGCCGAAGAGATGCGCCGCGGCCGCGCGGCGGCGGAGAACATCATTCCGCAGGAGTCCCGCTCCCCCGCGATGGTGATGGAGGTCGTTCCGTCCCTGGCCGGCCGCGTGACGGGTTCCGCCGTCGCGGTCCCGGTGCGAAACGGCTCGGCGGTCGACCTTGTCTGCTGGCACTCCCGTCCGGTGACGCCGGTCGCGGTCAACGAGGTCGTGCGGACCGCGGCGGCGACCGAGCGGTGGAGGAACGTCCTCAAGTTCGAGGCCGACCCGATCGTTTCGAGCGACGTCGCCCGGTCGTCCTGGTCGAGCACCTTCGACTCGCTGGCCACGATGGTGCTCGGCGAAAGGGTTTCCAAGACCGTCTCCTGGTACGACTCCGGTTTCGGGTACGCGCACCGGGCGGTGGAGCTGCTGGATCGCTTCGCCGAGCTCGATCGAAAGGTCGCCGCGGCGCGATGATGATCCGGGTCGGCATCAACGGATTCGGCCGGATCGGACGCTCCGTGTTCCGGATCCTCTCGGACCGCGACGACATGGAAGTCGTCGCGGTGAACGATCTCTTCGACAACGCGCACCTCGCTTACCTCCTCAAGTACGACACCGTGATGCGGGTCTTCGACCGGCAGGTCTCGGCGGACGCGGACGCGATGTTCGTCGACGGCCGAAAGGTCGTCATGACCGCGGAGAAGGACCCCGCGCGGATCCCGTGGAAGAAGCTCGGGGTCGAGATCGTGGTCGAATCCACCGGCGTCCTGCTGACGCGGGAAAAGCTCGCAAAGCACCTGTCGGCCGGCGCGAGGCGGGTCATCCTGACCGTCCCGCCGAAGGGCGACGTCGACGCGATGATCGTGGTCGGGGTCAACGACCGCACGCTCTCCCCGGAGCACCGGATCGTGTCGAACGCGTCCTGCACCACGAACTGCCTCGCGCCGATCGCGATGATTCTCGACGAGGAGTTCGGCATCGAGGAAGGTTTCATGACGACCGTCCACGCCTACACGAACGACCAGCGGCTCGCCGACGTGCCGCACGAGGACCTCCGGCGCAGCCGGGCGGCCGCCGAGAACATCATCCCGACGACGACCGGGGCGGCCCGTGCCGTCGGCAAGGTCCTGCCGCAGCTCCAGGGAAAGCTGGACGGGATGGCGATGCGCGTGCCTGTCCCGGATGGGTCGGTCGTCGATCTGTCCTGCCGGTTGAAAAGGAAGCCGACGGCGGAAGAAGTGAACGACGTGATGCGGCGCGCCGCGGAGGGCCGTCTGCGCGGCATCCTCGAGTACAGCGAGGTTCCTCTGGTGTCGAGCGACATCATCGGCAATCCCAACTCTTCGATCTTCGACGCGCTCTCGACCCGGGCCGCAGGGGACGGCTACGTGAAGGTCCTCTCGTGGTATGACAACGAGTGGGGATACTCGAACCGCGTGGTGGATCTCATCGTCCGGCTGGCAGCGCTCGGGGACTGACGGGAGGACGCATGGAACACTCGAAAGGCTTTCTCGAGATCGTCAAAGACGCGAAGAGTCGCGTCCGGGAGACGACGCCGGAAGAGGTCCGGCGTCGGCAGGAGACGGGCGACCGCTTTCACCTGGTCGACGTCCGCGAAGACAACGAGTGGGAGCGCGGGCGCGCGCTCGGCGCCCTGCACATGGGCAAAGGGGTCATCGAAAGAGACATCGAGCGCGCCATCCCCAACCGGAACGAGGAGATCGTTCTCTACTGCGGCGGAGGGTATCGCTCGGCCCTCGCGGCCGACACGCTCATGAAGATGGGCTATCGCAACGTCATCTCGATGGACGGCGGCTGGAAGCGCTGGAAGGCGCTCGGGTACCCCACAGAGCAATAGTCGTGAGGTCTGATCTCCAAAGGAGGTCAGATCCCCGGTATCAGCAACAGCTTCCCGGTCGTCCGACGCGATTCGAGCAGTCGGTGTGCCTCCGCCGCCTCGGAGAGCGGCAGCTCGCGGAAGACGCGCACGTTCAGCTTCCCCGACGCGATCCAGCCGAGGACCTCGCCGGCCCGCGACAGGAGCTCCCCGCGCGTGCGCGTGTAATGAGCGAGAGTGGGCCGCGTCAGGTAGAGAGAACCCTTCTGGTTCAGGATCTGCGGGTCGATCGGGGGCACGGCGCCGCTCGCCTGCCCGAACAGGACCATCGTCCCGCGGACCGCCAGAGAGTCGAGGCTCTTTTCGAACGTGTCGCGCCCGACGCCGTCGTAGACGACCTGGACGCCGGCGCCACCGGTCATCCGCCGGACCGCGGCGGCGAAATCCTCCTTCGTGTAGAGGATCGTCTCGGCTCCCGCTTCCCGCGCCAGTTTCGCCTTGTCTTCCGAGGAAACCGTCCCGAGGACGCGGGCGCCGCGAAGCTTCGCGATCTGCGTGAGAAGCTGGCCCACGCCTCCGGCCGCGGCGTGCACGAGGCAGGTGTCCCCCGGTTTCAAGGGATAAGTGGACGTCGCAAGGTAGTGCGCCGTCATTCCCTGGAGCATCGCGGCCGCGGCCTGCTTCGTCGAAACCGCCGATGGAATTTGCACGAGTCGCGCCGCAGGGACCGAGGCGAGCTCGGCATAGGTTCCGGATCCGGCGGCGAACGCCACCCGGTCGCCCGCGGCAAACTCCGTCACTCCCCCGCCCACGGCGGCGACCGTGCCGGCTCCCTCCTGCCCCGGAACGAGCGGGAACGGTAGCGCGTACGCTCCGGTGCGGTGGTAGACGTCGATGAAGTTGACGCCGGCCGCCTCGATGCGAACGAGCGCTTCGCCTTCCCCCGGCTTTGGATCCGGCACGTCCACGAGGCGCATTACTTCCGGACCGCCGGGTGCGTCGACCCGGATCGCTTTCATCGCGGCCGCATTATCCTTCGCCCGTGCGAACGTTGCGTTATCTCGGTGTTCTCGTCGCGGTTTGCCTTCTCGCTTCTTGCGCAACTCGCATTTCGGACCCCACGGAAGAATCTATTCTTCCCTCGCAAATGAACGACATCGCGCCGGCGTACGTGAAGCTCGTCCTGGCGGTCGGGCAGCACGACAAGGACTACGTCGACGCGTTTTACGGGCCGGCCGAATGGAAGCGCGAAGCAGAGGCGTCGAAACGGCCGCTCCCCGAGATCGCCTCGGAGGCGTCGGCGCTGATCGCCCGGCTCGAAGCGATCCCGGAGCCCGCCGACGAAATGCTCCGGCTGCGGCGCGCCTACCTGACGCGGCAGCTCCGGGCGCTCTCGACGCGCGTCGCGATGCTGGGCGGGAAGCGGCTCTCGTTCGACGAGGAATCCCGTCAGCTCTACGACGCCGTCGCGCCGGTGAACACGGAAGAGCACTTCCGGCAAGTCCGCGACGAGCTGGACCGCGCGCTCCCCGGGCGAGGCGGCTCCGCGACCCTCCTCGAGCGCTACGAAGCGTTCCGGAAGGACTTCACGATCCCGAGAGACAGGGTGGACGGCGTCTTCCGGGCGGCGATCGCGGAATGCCGCGACCGGACCATCCGCCACATCCCGCTCCCGCCGGGCGAGAGCTTCACGGTCGAGGACGTCACCGGCAAGTCGTGGAGCGGCTACAACTGGTACCAGGGTACCTACAAGAGCCTGATCCAGGTCAACACCGACCTGCCGATCACGATCGACCGCGCGATCGACCTCGCGTGCCACGAGGGATACCCGGGCCACCACGTGTACAACACGCTGCTCGAGAAGAACCTGGTGCGTGACCGCGGGTGGATCGAGTACAGCGTCTATCCGCTCTTTTCGCCTCAGTCGCTGATCGCCGAAGGCAGCGCGAACTTCGGGATCGAGATGGCCTTCCCCGGCGGCGAGCGCGTCGAATTCGAGAGGGCGAAGCTCTATCCGCTCGCCGGGCTCGACCCGGCGCGGGCGGAGGAATTCGACCACGTCCGGCAGATCGTGGACCGGCTGGCGTACGCCGGCAACGAAGCGGCGCGCCGTTACATCAACGGAGAGATCGACGCCGGGGGGGCCGCGCGCTGGCTCGCGGAGTACGCCCTATACCCGCGCGACCGCGCCGAGCAGCGGGTGCGGTTCATCGATCAGTATCGCAGCTACGTGATCAACTACAACCTGGGCAAGGACCTCGTCCGAAGGTTCGTCGAGTCACACGGCGGTACGCCGGATCAGCCGGAGAAGCGCTGGGAAGTGTTCGAGATGCTACTGTCGTCGCCGAGGCTTCCTTCGCAGCTGACGTGACGAAGCGACCGGGGACCGCCGGGATCTGACCCCGTAGGGGATCAGACCCCGAAACTCCGTCAGCTCTGCTTGTGGTTCTTCGACGCGATCGCGGAGCGGTCCGAAATTTCCTCGACCGACTTCAACTTCCAGCCGCCGCCCGTCTTCTTCCAGGTCTCGCGCTCCGCGACGCCCGATCCCTCGACGACCGCGACGTAACCGCTCTCTTCCTGGGAAAGCTGAGTGATGCGGGAAGGGGTGTTGACGCCGGACTCCATCTCCTTCTGCAGGAGAGCCTCGTACCCGGCGCGGTCCAGGCGCGTTCCGTCGGCGAGCTTCGCCGTCAGATTCGACGCGTGGTACCGGGAGAGCCCGGCGAGGTCCTTGCTCGCGTAGAGCTGGTCTCGAGTCTGGCGCACGGCCGTCAATTCCTTCAACGCGGTGTTCGAGTCGGTTCCGAGCGTGGCCACCGTCGAGCACGCGACGAGGCTCGCGCACGCGACCGCGGCTAGACCCGTGATGATCCGGTGAGTCATGAGACCTCCTTTGTCTTCTCAGGAGGTGAGACGGACCGGAGCGGATTTGGTTTTGGAAAAATCGGCGGACGCCAAAACAGTTCCCCCGGTGCGCGCGGCGGAATGGCGCAGTGCGATTTCACGACACAGAAGCGCGGGAAGAAACGCCGCAGCAAGGCACGATCAATGTGGCAAGTGGAGACCTGACCCTATCCGGGAGAGATCGACGTTGCCGCCGGAGACAAGGGCGACTACCTTCGTTTCCGACGGAAAGCGCACCTTCCCCTCGAGGAGCGCCGCGGTCGACGCCGCGCCGGCGCCTTCCACGTAGAGCTTCGCGCGAGTCATCAGGAGCTTCATCGCCTCGACGATTCCAGCCTCGGAGACGACGACCACTTCGTCCACCGCCTCCTTCGCGATCTCCAGAGGGAGGGCGCCCACGAAGGGCGGCGTCATCCCGTCAGCGAGCGTTCCCCACGGCCGGTTCACCGTGACCGGCTTTCCCACCGCGAGCGCCGGGGCGAGCCCCGGTCCCTCCGCGAGCTCGACGCCGACGACCTTCGTTTTCGGATGGAGCTGCTTCACCGCCGACGCGATGCCGCCGAGAATTCCTCCCCCGCCGACCGGCACCAGGACGACGTCCGCATCGGGAAGGTCCTCGAGGATCTCCAGGCCGGTCGTCCCGGCGCCTGCCATGATCTCGGGATCGTCGAAAGGATGGACGAAGACGAGACCGCGCGCGTCACGGACCTCCGCGAGCCTGTCGAAGAGCGTGGCGCGGTCGTCGTGCAGCACGATCTCCGCCCCGTAGTCGCGGGTCGCCTCGATCTTCGACTGCGGCGCGCCGGTCGGCATCACCACCGTGCACGCCGCGCCCGCGATGCGTGCGGCCCACGCAAGCGCCTGCGCGTGGTTTCCGGCCGAAACCGTCACCAGACCGCGCGCGCGCTCTTCCGGAGGGAGAGACAGGACCTTGTTCAGTGCCCCGCGCGGCTTGAACGATCCGGTCTTCTGGAAGTTCTCGCACTTGAGAGACAAGCGCGCGCCGAACGGCCGGCCGATCCCGGTCGCCGAAAGAAGCGGCGTGCGATGAACCTTTCCGGCGATCCGTCCGGCTGCCTCCCGAATCCTCGAGAGAGGGATCATTCGCTTCCGGTCGGCGACAGGGCTTTCTCCATCCGGACGCAGGGGAGATCGACGTTCCCACTCACGCGGTGCGCCGCGCGGCCCAGCCGGCGATATCCCCGACTCGCGTAGAACGTCTCGGCGTTCAGCGTCGAGTTGAGGCGCACGATCCGATGTCCGCGACGCCGCGCTTCCTCCTCCATGCGCGCGAGCAGCGCCGATCCGATGCCCGACCCGACGGCTTCCGGCGCGACATAACAGGCCGCGATCTCGCCCCGCGCCGGATCGAGCTGGCCGAAACCGACGACCGCACACTGCTGTTCCGCGACGAAGAGGGCCTCGGAGGCGATCGAGGCAAGGTAGGCCTCGGGCGGGCGAAATGCGATCCACGCCTCGATCTCCTCCGGCGCGTAACGCGCCCGGCACAGCTGTCGGATCGACGTGTTGTGGACCCGCCAGACGCCCGCGACGTCGGCCGCGACACCGAGCCGCACGCGGACGGTCGGGCGGACGACGCGCTCAGGGGACGATCGGTCGTCCATCGGCGTCGAATGCGGCAAGCGCGTCCACGGGGCAGACCCGGCACGCCTCGACGGCGCGATCCGGTTCGATCTCCGGGGACGGCTCGCGAAACGTGATGATCTTTTCGTCGTCCAGCACGAACAGGTCCGGCGCGATCTTCGCGCAGTTGGCCGTACCGATGCAGGTGGTGCGGTCGATCCTCACGGTCACGGCGCCCAGCCGACGCTCCTCGAAGTCCACGGATGCCGCAGGATTCTAACTGCGGGGACGCGTCCTGCCCGGACCGCGTAGTCCCGGCTTCGACTGGGTCAGGTCTCCAAATGCCACGTGGCAAACTGACCCTCAATGTGGCAAACGGAGACCTGACCCCCATCAACCTGAAGCGGGTCGTGCTCGGCGGGATCGTCGCCGCGATACTCGTCAACCTCGGTGAAGCCCTGCTCGGGTTTCTGCTGCAGGACGACTACCAAGCCGCGATGCGCGCTCGCGGCATCCGCCTGGAAACGAGACCGGCGCTTCTTCTTCCGGTTGCCTGGAGCTTCGCCGTCGGCATCCTGGCGGTCTGGCTCTATGCCGCGATCCGGCCGCGTTACGGAGCCGGCCGGGCGACCGCGGTCCGTGCGGCGCTCGCCGTCTGGGCGTTCACCACGGTGACATTCTCGATCGCGATGGCGAGCCTCACGATCTTTCCGGTGCGGCTCATGGTTGCCGCCGCAGCGTGGTCTCTCGCCGAGGTCATGGTTGCCGTGCTCGTCGGCGCCTGGCTCTATCGCGAAGGCTGAGCGGGCGATATCCTTTCGAACTTCAGAATTCGATCCGAAATCGAACGGAGGACCGAATGTCGAATCCGCTCCGAATCCCAAGATCGAAAGCCGTTTTCGCCGTGCTGGGAAGCGCGCTCGTGGCGGCGATCGCGATCGCTCAACAGCCGATGCGCCTGCCGCAGGCGAGCCCCGGCGCGGTCGTCAAGCAGACGATCGGGCTGAACGACGTCACCATCACCTACAGCCGCCCGGGTGTGAAGGGTCGGAAGATCTGGGGCGGCCTCGTCCCCTACGGGACCGTCTGGAGGACCGGGGCCAACTCCGCCACCACGATCCAGTTCACCGAGGACGTGCTCGTCGAAGGCCAGCCGCTCGCCGCCGGGACGTACTCGCTCCACACTATTCCGGGCGAGAAGGAGTGGACGCTCATCCTGAACAAGGATGCGAACCAGTGGGGTTCCTACAGCTACGACCCCGCAAAAGACGCGCTGCGGGTGAAGGTCACTCCGGTCGCGGGCGGGCCGGAAGAGTGGATGCAGTTTCGATTCGAAGATCCGACCGTGAACTCCGCCCGCGCCGTGCTCGTCTGGGAGAACCTGCAGGTGCCCTTCACCGTCAAGAACCAGACCGACACCAACGTGCGCGCCGTCGCGATGCTGCGGGAAAGCGTCGCGAAGGCAAAACCCGGCGACTGGCAGACGTATTACCGCGCGGGGAACTACCTGACCCAGAACCGACTGTACTTGGACGACGCCGGAGCGTGGCTGGACAAGGCGATCGCGATTAGCCCGACCCCTCAGACGCATTACGCCAAAGCGCGGTTCCTCGACGTCCAGGGCAAGACGGCGGAAGCGATCGGGGAGCTGGACAGGGCGCTCGCCGCGGCGACGCCGACGACTCCGGCCCCCCTGGTGGAAGAGATTCGGAACGTCAAGAAGACCTGGAGCGAGAAGAAAAGCTAATCGCGCGTCGGTTCGAGCACGGCTTCGAAGGAATCGAGGTGGTCGACCGCGGCTCTTTCCGCTCCCGCGTTGACCCGGATATGCGCCGCGCCCCCGCGATCGCGCAGGTCGCGGTACATCGCGATCGCGGCGCGAAGGGCGCGGATGCAGTCCTTCGGATCGTGCCGGGCGACTGTTTCCCGCATCTCACCGGCGCGGGGCGGCGCGGCTTCCTCGAGGCGCCGCAAACCGTTCGGTCGGGCCGACGCCTCCGCAAGCGAGAGCGGTCCGAGCACGCGGCTTCGGAGGAACGCGAGGAGATCGAGCGCCTCGAAGAGCTCGCCGCGGCCGATCTTGGCCGCCGCGTAGTGCACCCACACCCAGAAGCGGTCCTCGCTCCACTGGAGGTCGGGCTCGGGATACGCGGCGGCGCCGGCGCCGAGCGCCTCCCGCAGGCGGCCGTCGTGCTCCCAGAGGACCACGGGGTCTTCGACGCGGCGCGCGAGCTCCTGTAGCGTAACGAACTTGAAGTCCACGTGCACGGGCGGCGGTCCATAGAGACAGATCAGCAGACGGGGCTCGCCGACGTGGTCTCCGGGGAACGCTGCGAGGAGCGGGCCAAGCGATCCGGCGAACGCGCGGCGGCTCTCCGGGCGGGCGACCTCCGCCGACGGCTCGACGGCGACCACGAGATCGATGTCGGAGAACTCGTCCATCTTCCCGGAGGCGAAAGAGCCTCCCGCGGCGAGGCCCACGACCCCGGTCGCTTTCCGGGCTCCTTCGAGAATGCTCCGCAGCAGGTCGCGATGCGCTGCCGGCAGACCGGCCGGCCATCGGCTCTCTTCGAGGAGGAGCTCAGTCATCCCGAGAAGGTCGCGTTACCGGAATTCGGCCGGCAGCTAGCGCCGCGCGGCGGGAGCCAGGTAGTCGTGCGCCGCAACGATCTGCCAGCGCCCTCCCCGGTGGATCCACGTGTCGGTGAACCGATACCGGCGATCGAACGGGCCGTCCGCGCCGCGGCCGCGCACGACGAGCCATCCGGTCACCGCCGCCGTCGCGCCGAAGCGGTGGACCCGCATGTCTTCGTTGTGCGCCGCCTCGACCCGGTCGGCTCCGGCCTCCGCTTCGCGCAGGACTTCGTCCCGAGTCGAGGTGCGGTCGTTTTCGGTGTACACGAATCCGTCCGCGAGCAGCCGGCGAAACGTCGTCCCGTCGCGCCGCACGAGGGCGACGGCCCAGGAGTCTTCGAGCTTCAACAGAATGGCGGCTTCGGGATCGCGCTCCCGCGACAACTGCGCATGGACGCGCGGGACGTTGACGGTCGACAGCAGGAGGAGTGCCAGGAGGAGATGGTTCATCGTTTCCTCCTTCAGAGCATCACGCTCTTGGAGTGCAGGCCCGACGCGCCGGAGGGATGGGGAGCCGCCATTTCGGCGATCTGAAGAGCGCCCTTTCCATCGGTGCAGCGCACCGTCAGCGTGTGCTCTCCCGGCTGGAAGGGCCAGTCGTATCGCCAGATCACCCAGGTCAGGCCGGACAGCGGGGCGCGCAGGCGCGCTTCGTTCCACGCGCCGTCGTCGACCCGCACCTCGACTTTCGAAATGCCCCGCGCCCCGGCGTGCGCGATGCCCCCGACCGGGATCCGAGTGGTGCGGTTCGCCTGCGAGAGCATCATGTCGACGGACACCGTGTCGATGACCGAAGTCGCTTTCATCCGCGCCGTCTGGTCCCACCCGCGCTTGACCCAGTAGCCCGGCTCCCAGTGGTCCATCGCCTCGATCGACTGGAGCCATTTCGGCTGCTTCATCCCGTACAGGTCGGGAATGTACGTCCGGAGCGGGAAGCCGTGCTTGGTCGTGAGCGGGACTCCGTCCCAGTCGTAGGCCAGCATCGCGCGAGGCTCGTTCCGGATCGTCTCGAGCGCGACCACCTCGTAGAAGCCGTCGACCGAGGAGAGCTTCAGGTGCGTCGCGTTCGGCTTCAATCGCAGGTCCGGCAGGATGCGCTGCAAGCTGGCGCCGGTCCACCGCGTGGTGCCGATCAGGCTGCCGCCCACGGGATTCGAGATGCATGCGAGCGTGACGAACTGGTGGAGAGGCTCGTATTTCCGGATCTGGTCGAGGTTCCACTCGAGAGGTCTCTCGACGAGGCCGCCGATCTTCAAGCGCCAGTTCGGTCCGTCGACGACCGGAGGGATCGTGGTGATGTCGATGCGGTAGTGGTCCTCGAGCGGCGTGTACTCCGGCCGCGTGCCGGGAGCGGGCCGCACGTCCGCGCCCGAATTGGGCAGCGCGTGGCCCGATGACCACCGCTTTCCGGTGGCGATTTCGCGCCGCCGCTTCGAACCGGCGATCGCGCCGACGACCGCTCCCGCGACCGTGATCGTCGCCGCCGCGCCGCCCAGGCTGACCAGGAACCGCCGCCGATTCACCCGCACGACGTCGGCGGAGCCGGCCGCCGCCGGCGTTTCCAGAGTCAACCGGCGGTTCGCGCGTCCGAGCGCTGCGCCCCACACGGCGAACGCCGCCACGGTCCAGAGCGCTCCGACGCCGGGCGGGAGGCTCTCGGCCCTTCCCAGGCTGCGGGTCGCCAGGACGGCCGCGATGCCCGCCGCCAGCCCCAGGACGACGCCGGGGAAGACCGTGCGCCGCGCCTGCGTCACGCGAAGGACGGCGAACAGGAGCGCTCCGGCGACCATGCCGGCAACGAGGAAGACCGCAACCGCCATGGTCTGCTCGGCGGCCTTGGCTGCGGAAGACGTGTCGGCGACGCGCAGCGCACGGATCGCCTTCACCATCGAGTCGATGCCGAAGGTCAGGACGCGCCCCGGCAGGATCCGGGCGATCCAGTCGAAGAGATTGAACGGCACGAAAGGCAGCTCGGCCAGCTTCCATGCCAGATAGAAAACCGCGATGAGCGGCGCGGTGACGAGGGCCCCGACGAGTCCCCCGACCGCGGCGCCGGGCTTCCTCACGCCGCTACGATATCGGTTTTGACCTGCGAAAGCCCGGCGAGCCGGCGAGGGCTACTTCTTCTTGGACGACGAAGACTTCTTGCGGGGCACCTTGCCTCCCGCGCGGCGCGCCTCGGACAGACCGATCGCGATTGCCTGCTTGCGGCTCGTGACCTTCTTGCCGGACCTTCCGCTCTTGAGAGTTCCCCTCTTTTTCTCGTGCATCGCCTTCTCGACCTTCTGGGAAGCCTTCTTTCCGTATCTCGGCATCGTCATTCCTCCTTGATCGCTCGAACCAGAATTCTTCGGAATGCAAATTGCGGTCCGAAACGGGAGATCAGGAGCTTCCCGCGATCCGCCGGACGGCCGTCCCGAGCAGCGCGACGAACCCGCACGGCGCCCAGATCCAGAGGAGCTCGGACGCGAGGACGCGCAGGCCGCGGCCCGACAGGAACGGGCCCACGCCAATTGGGGACACGAGGATCCGGCGCCACGGCAGGAAGAAGCGCTCGTTCGAGAAGGGGCTCCAGAACGCGACCCCGAGGCCGCCCGTGGTCATCGCGTCCAGAAGCCCGTGTGAAGCGATGCTGACGAAGACGAACGCAAACGTCAGGAGCGGCGAGGCGCCCAGCCGACGCGCCAGCGGCACGCAAAGCAAGGCGACCATTGCCGCGAAAAAGAACGAATGGGTGAAGCCCCGGTGGCCGAAAGGATGTCCATAGGGCACTCCGGCCGCGAAGCCCAGCGAGTCGACGTCCGGAAGGACGCTCGCGGCGCAGCCGACGGCGGCGAGCGCGGTCGGAACCCGGGATGGACCCAGGGCCGCCGCGAGCGCGAGAGGAACCGCCGGATGAGAAAGGATCGAGGCCACGGTCGTCGCGATCGCGTCCGCGGACTCAGTCGAGCCGCAGATCGCCCTTTGGCGTCCGCAATGCTGCCTTCAGTCGGACTTCGTCGCCGCGCTCGACCGTCGCTTCGATCCCGAGCTTCGCGAGGAGATCGGCCACGGCGCCGGGATTCGGGTGCTCGATCTGCAGCGCGGCCAGCGCGCAACCCCGGGGAGAATCCCGCGAGGGATGCATCGAGTCGCGAGCCCATTCGATGAAGAACGGGATCGGCTCGACACCCGCCGCCCCGAGGTCGTTCTTCACGGCCACGGTCTTCCACCGCAGGAGCTTTCCATCCGGGCGCGCGCGCGAGCCCTCCTGCGGCCCGAAGATTTCGCAGCCGGCATCCCGGGCCCTCTTCGCGACGGCGTCGACGTGGTCGCTCCCGGCGGCCCACGTGATGAGCCGCGGGTCTTCGAGCTTCCGCACGTCGATCCGGAACTCGTACTCCGCCTGCTCCGGGTCGGGCGCGAGGATCTCGAGATAACGCCGGCCCCCCAGGGAAACGAGGGCGTTCCGGGTGCCGACGCCGGGATGGCTTCCTCCGGCGACCGCCTTGACGCCCGTGGTCTTCCGCAGCCACTCGATTCCGCGATCGAGATCGCCGACTCCGAGAAGCAGGTGATCGACGGCCGTCGCCGCCGGGACGAGACGGCCGGGGTTCGCCCGGCGGCTCACGAAAATTGCGGAGGCGCCGGCCGCGGCGCCCATCCGGAGCCAGTTACGGCGAGTCGAGGTCTCCTCTTCCACCGACGAGCCTTCGGCGGGTTCAGGCGCCGCCGCGCGGCGCCGACGAGAGGACTTTCATCAGCCGATAGTGGAATTCGACGCCTTCATGGAACGACTCCACGCCGACCCGCTCGTCCTTTCCGTGGGCCCGCACGTCGTCCATGTCGATGAAGACTCCGGAGACTCCGAACGTCGGGATCCCGGCGGGACGGAGGTAGTACCCGTCGCTTCCTCCGGTCTCCATCGTCGGAACGACCGGCACTCCCGGCCACATCTCCGAGCCGACCTTCTCGACGGCGCGCACGAGCTCCGGCTCGAGGCGGGCGGGGGGCGCGATCGCGCTCTGGCCGGGCCGGTCCCAGTCCGCAACCGGACCGACGACGGCGATCTTCTCGTCGCCGACGACCCCCGCGAGAGTTTTGCGGACCTTCTCCGGATCGCGACCCGGCAGGACGCGACAGTTGACCAGCGCGCGCGCTCTCTGGGGCAGCGCGTTGTTGGCATGGCCCGCGTCCAGCCTCGTCGCGACGCACGTCGTGCGGAGGAGCGCGTTGGCGTAAGGCGACTCCGACAGCCGCTTCAACGCGGCCGCGTCCGGAGAGGCGGCCGTGATCGCCTTCATGTCGGCGGCCGTCGGGCCCGTTTCGAGGAGCGACATCCGCTCGAAATAC
>QHVV01000005.1 GCA_003222385.1 Acidobacteriota bacterium | reverse complement strand
TTAGAAGGACATCCGCCTCATTACGGTCGTTCGGCATCGGGCCGAAAACATTTATCCTACCCATTGAAAGGGTCTCGATTCCGGCAAAAGTGGACAGGGGCTGCCGAATCTTCTTAACGAAATGCTTCCCCTGCGATCGGACCCAGTACTTCCCATCTTCGTGATACGACACGTAGTCTCGACTCTTTGGTGATACGAAGTAGATTCCCTGAGATGTACGGCTGAACTTCTCAAGCGCGATTAGCTTTCCAAAGCGCCGAAGATAGATTTTGAAATTCACTGTTCCTTGTTCATTTCATTCCGAGCGTCGTCCTGCAGAGTCGCCGAACGGTTGGGTGCGTTCAACCCGGCAGCCTGGCGACGAAGGCAAACAGAAGACTCCCCGCCACATAGCTCTATCCGAGCCATCCATTCTATTGCCGGGATACGATTAGGAGAGCGACCGCGACCGGCTGAGTTCCGCAAAGTTTCGGGAGTTTCTTCGTCGTTTCGCTCCTCAGAATGACAGCGAGCGTGAGGAGGTTGGTCGCCCGGCCGCTCATCTTCTCCCCTGCGCGATCCGCACGGCTTCCGGCAGCGACCGCAGCCGCAGCATCGCGACGACGCCGAGTGCGGGTCCCGGAGCCAGTGCGGCGAATGCCCAGCGCCACCCGAGGGTCGACTTGAGCGAGCCGACGAGAGCGATCGAGGCGGTCGTCAGGAGGAACCCGAGGCAGATCTGGAGCGTCAGGGCCGTCCCGAGATATCGCGGGTCGGCGAGCTCCGTCACGCATGCCGAGAACTGGGCAGAGTCCGCCACGACCGAGGCGCCCCAGATCACCGCGATCGCGAGCAGCGCGGCCGCGCTCGCGCCGAAGAAGAACCCCACGGCGAGACAGCAGGCGCCGGAGACCGCCATCGCCGCGGACGCGACGGCGGTTCGCCCGTAACGGTCGGCCGCGACTCCCGCCGCGACGCAGCCGACGGCGCCCGCCCCGATCACCAGGAACGACGCGACCTCGGCGAGACCGTGCGAGGCGTTCCGAGTCTCCAGGCTCGCGCGGATCATCACCGGGACCCACGTCCACATGGCGTAGAGCTCCCACATGTGCCCGAAGTACCCGAAGCTCGCCAGCCGCACGCCGCGGTTCGCGAACACCTTGACGATCTGCCGCGCGTCGAAAGGAGCGGCGCCCGCCGAGAAAGGTCCCTCGCCGACGAAGAGGGCGACCACTCCGCCCACGGTTGCGATGAGCGAGAGCGCGACCAGGTTGACTCGCCAGTCGGCGCTGCCGATCGCGTTGACGAGATACGGCGAAGCCTTGCCGAGCGTGAGCGCCCCGATCAGGACGCCGAGCGCCATTCCGCGCCCTTCGCGGAACCAGGTGGCCATCATCTTCATGCCGGGCGGATAGACACCGGCGAGGAAGAATCCAGTCGCGAAGCGCAACCCGATTCCGACTCCCGGCCCGGACGACGCGAGAGCGAACACCGCGTTCGCGATCGCCGCGAGAAGCGCCGACGCCGCGAAGACGCGCCGCGGAGCGAATACGTCCGAGACGTTCGCGAGCGCGCTGACGAGCGTCCCGGCGACGAATCCGAGCTGGACGGCGAGGGTCAAGCGGCCCGCGTCCGCGGCGGCGAGGCCCCAGCGCGCCGCGAGAGCCGGTGCGGCCGCCGAAGCTCCGAACCAGAGCGACATCCCCGCGAGCTCCGCGAGAGCCAGAAGGAAGAGAGCGCGCCAGCGGGTCATTGGGAATAGCGAAGAGGGGTCAGGTTAAAACCTGACCCCGCAAGAACTTTTTACGCCGCCAGCTTCGACGCTCGCTCCCGCGCTTCCTCGATCGTGCCGACCATGAAGAACGACTGCTCCGGCATGTCGTCGCACTTGCCTTGCACGATCTCGGAGAACCCCTTGATCGAGTCGGCGATTTTCACGTACCGTCCCTCGAGACCCGTGAACTGCGCGGCCACGAAGAACGGCTGCGACAGGAACTTCTGGATCTTCCGCGCGCGGGCGACCGTCAGCTTGTCCTCGTCGGAGAGCTCGTCGATTCCGAGAATCGCGATGATGTCCTGGAGATCTTTGTATTTCTGCAGGATCGCCTGGACCGCGCGCGCCACTCCGTAGTGCTCCTCGCCGACGATGCGGGGCGAGAGGATCTTCGACGTCGAGGCGAGCGGATCGACCGCGGGATAGATGCCGAGCTCCGCGATCTGGCGCGACAGAACGGTGGTCGCGTCGAGATGCGCGAACGCGGTCGCGGGAGCCGGATCGGTCAGGTCGTCCGCGGGAACGTAGATCGCCTGGACCGACGTGATCGAGCCCTTCTTGGTCGAGGTGATGCGCTCCTGGAGCTCGCCCATCTCGGTCGCGAGGTTCGGCTGGTAGCCGACGGCGGACGGCATGCGGCCCAGGAGCGCCGACACCTCCGAGCCCGCCTGGGTGAACCGGAAGATGTTGTCGATGAAAAGAATGACGTCCTTCCCCTCGACGTCGCGGAAATATTCGGCGACCGTCAGGCCCGACAGTCCGACGCGCAGCCGCGCGCCGGGCGGCTCGGTCATCTGCCCGTAAATCAACGCGGCCTTCGACTTCTTCGGGTCGCCCGGCGCGATGACCCCGGATTCGGTCATCTCGAGATACAGGTCGTTGCCCTCGCGCGTCCGCTCTCCGACTCCCGCGAAGACGGAGTACCCGCCGTGGTGGATCGCGACGTTGTTGATCAGCTCCAACACGATCACGGTCTTGCCGACGCCAGCGCCGCCGAAGAGACCGGTCTTCCCCCCCTTCGAGTAGGGCTCGAGGAGATCGATGACCTTGATCCCGGTCTCGAACATCTCGACCTCGGTCGACTGGTCCTCGTATTTCGGCGGCTCGCGGTGGATCGGCCAGCGCTCCTTCGCGTTGACGGGTCCGAGCCCGTCCACCGGCTCGCCGACCACGTTCAAGATCCGGCCCAGCGTCTCCTCGCCCACGGGCATCGTGATCGTCCCGCCGGTGTCCACGGCCTTCATGCCGCGAACCATGCCGTCGGTCGGCTTCATCGAGATGCAACGCACGCGGTTCTCGCCCAGGTGCTGCGCGACCTCCGCGATCACGTCGATCGGGATGCCGGTCTCCTTCCCCTCGTCCTGAACGACGACGGCGTTGTGGATGGGGGGCAGGTGCCCCTCCGGAAATTCGACGTCGAGAACCGGGCCGATCACCTGGACGACCCGACCAGCTTTCTGCTCCGCCATTTCTCTCTCCTTGATCCGACGATTCGTTCTATTCGCTGAGCGCCGCCGCGCCGGACACGATCTCGATCAATTCCTTCGTGATCCGCGCCTGGCGGGCGCGGTTGTAGGTCAGCGTCAGCGAGTCGATCATGTCGCCGGCGTTCTTCGTCGCCGACTCCATCGCCGTCATCCGCGCGCCGTGCTCGGCCGCGGCCGACTCGAGCAGCATCCGGAAGATCACGAACTCGAGATACCGCGGAAGGAGCTTCGCGAGGATGGTCTCCGGATCGGGCTCGTAGATGTACTCGACGGGCGGAGCTCCCGGCGGGGCCGCTTCCGCAATCCCGGTCTCGGAACGCGAGATCGGGAGGATCCGGTCGCGGCGCACGATCTGCGTCATGACCGACTTGAACTCGTTGTAGACCGCGTACGCCGCGTCGATGCGGCCCTCCACGAACTCGGCCGTCAGGTAGTCGGCGATCTCTTTCGCGTGGGAGTACTCGACGCGCGCGAAGATCCCGGGATACGTCTTCGGAGCGAGGGCCGCTTTGCGCCTCCGGAAGTAATCGAACGCCCGCTTGCCGATCGGCAGGATCGTGACCGACTCCCACTCCTTCTTTTCGGCGAGCAGCGCCGCCACCGCGCGGTTGATGTTCGCGTTGAACGCCCCCGCGAGGCCCTTGTCCCCCTCGACGACGAGAAGCGCGATGTGTTTCTCCTCGCGCGCGGCCAGGAGCGGGTGCTGCGCTTCCTTCACTCGCGACGAGACGGAGGCGAGGACCTCGCGCAGCGCCTTCGCGTACGGCCGGGCCGCGATCACGCGATCCTGCGCCCGCCTCAGCTTCGCGGCCGAGACCATCTTCATGGCCCGGGTGATCTGCTGCGTGTTCTTGACCGACTTCAGTCGCCGGCGGATGTCGAGAAGAGAAGCCATTAGAACTGAGTACTAATACGCCTACGCGGCGACCGCCTCGGCGTTCTCTTTCACGAAGCGCTCCTTGAAGGCCCCGATGACGCTCGTCAGCGCCTCGTCCGTCGCCTTTTCGAGCTTCCCGGTGTTGACGATCGCGGACAGGACGTCGGCGTGGTCCTTCCTCATGAACTCGTGCAGCGCGGCCTCGAAGGGCAGGACCGACTCGACGCGGAGCGAGTCCAGAAAGCCGCGTGTTCCCGCGAAGATCGAGACGA
Organism: Acidobacteriota bacterium; assembly: GCA_003222385.1. GTDB lineage: Bacteria > Acidobacteriota > Thermoanaerobaculia > UBA5066 > Gp7-AA6 > Gp7-AA6. Next base: position 38,537 of record QHVV01000005.1, on the reverse strand, counting down.
TCTGCAGCTCGACCGCCATCGGCTGGAACTGCGGCTGCTTCAGGATCTCGACGAGCCGCCGTCCGCGCGCGAGCTGCGACTGGGTGGCCTTGTCGAGGTCCGAGCCGAACTGCGCGAACGCGGCGAGCTCGCGGTACTGCGCGAGGTCGATGCGCAGGGTGCCGGCGACCTGCTTCATCGCCTTGATCTGCGCGTTGCCGCCCACGCGCGAGACCGAGAGGCCCACGTTCACGGCGGGCCGCACGCCCGAATAGAACAGGTCCGACTCCAGGTAGATCTGCCCGTCCGTGATCGAGATGACGTTCGTCGGGATGTAGGCCGACACGTCGCCGGCCTGTGTCTCGATGATCGGGATCGACGTGAGAGAACCCCCGCCTTTCGCGTCCGAGAGCTTCGCCGCGCGCTCGAGCAGACGCGAGTGCAGGTAGAAGACGTCGCCGGGATACGCCTCCCGCCCCGGCGGCCGCCGCAGCAGGAGGGAGATCTCGCGGTACGAGGCGGCGTGCTTCGAGAGGTCGTCGTAGATCGTCAGCGCGTGCTGCTTGTTGTAGAGGAAGAACTCCCCCATCGCGCAACCCGCGTAGGGAGCGATGAACTGCATGGGTGCCGGATCCGAAGCGGTCGCCGAGACGACGATCGTGTGCTCCATCGCGCCGTACTCTTCGAGCGTCTTGACGACCTGGGCGGCGGTCGACTTCTTCTGCCCGATCGCGACGTAGATGCAGATCAGCCCCTTCCCCTTCTGGTTGATGATCGTGTCGAGCGCCACCGCGGTCTTGCCGGTCTGCCGGTCGCCGATGACGAGCTCGCGCTGTCCCCGGCCGATCGGGATCATCGCGTCGATCGCCTTCAAGCCGGTCTGCACCGGCTCGCGGACCGGCTGGCGGTCGACGACGCCCGGAGCCGTGCGCTCGATCGGATAGTGATCGGCCGCCGTGATCGGGCCTTTGCCGTCGATCGGCCGTCCGAGGGCGTCCACGACGCGCCCGACCATCGCGGGGCCCACGGGGACCTGGATGATCTTGCCGGTGCGCCGGACCTCCTGGCCTTCCGAGACCTCGCGCGACTCCCCGAGGAGCACCACGCCGACGTTGTCTTCCTCGAGGTTGAGCGCCAGGCCGAACAGGTCGTGACCGAAGTCGAGCAGCTCCCCGGCCATGGCCTTGTCGAGGCCGTAGACGCGCGCGATACCGTCGCCGACCGACAGGACCGTGCCGATCTCGGCGACGTCGATCGACTTCTCGTAGCCCGCGAGCTGCCGTTTCAGGATTTCGGTGATTTCGTCGGCTTTGATTTCCATTTAGTCCTCATACATCCGGGGGCAGGTTAAAACCTGTCCCCGACCATCGTGTACATCCGGGGGCAGGTTATGTCCCCAAGCGTGGTTACTCAACAGCTTCTTGGAACCTCTCGATCGCGCGCGCCGCGGACGCATCGAAGATTTCGCTGCCGATCCTCGCCACGAAACCCGCCAGGATCTTCGGATCCACCTCGACCTTCATCCGCACCCGCCGGTCGAGCTGCCGCGCGAGCGCCTGCTCGATCCGGGCTTTTCCCGCGTCGTCCAGCGGCGCGGCGACGGTCACCCGCGCCTCGACGACGCCGGACGCTCGATCGCGCGCCGCCCGGACGGCCGAAAGGATCTCGTCTAACGCCGCAATTCTCCGCCGGTCGAGGACGAGCGCGAGAAATCGCCGCCCGACCTCGTCGACGCCGGTGCGCCGCGAGAGCTCGTCTAGGACGCGCCGCTTCGCATCGATCGGGATCGAGGGCGCGGTGAGGAACGTCTTGAGGCGCGAATCCTCGCCGAGAGCCCGCTCGATCGCCCCCGCCGCCGCCAGAAATCCTTCGACGTCGTATCCCGCCGGAACCGTCTCGAGAAATGCCTGCGCGTAGGGTCGGGCGAAGCGGCTCACGATCCGCCGTTCCCCGCGGAGCTCTTCTCGGAGAGACGCGCCACGCTCTCCTCGAGCAGCCGCCGACGATCCTGATCGTCGATCTGCGCGGCGAGCATCTCGCGTGCCGCGACCGCCGTGAGGTCCGCGGCGGTTCGACACAGCTCCTGTTTTGCGTCGGCCAGCCGCCGGCCGATCTCCTCCTCCGCCTCGCGCCGCACGCGTTCCGCTTCCCGGGCCGCCCTTTGCGACAGCGCCTCGCGCTCGGCCTCACCCTCCGCCGACCCGCGAGCCCGGATCTCGGCGATTTCCTGGTCGAGGCGGACCATCCGCTCGCGTACCTGCGCCTCCAACCGCGCCGCTTCGGCCCGCAGCGCTTTCGCTTCCTTCAACCGCTCCTCGACTTCCAGCTGCCGCTTCCGGAACATCGCGGCGAGCGGGCGGGCCACGAAATACAGCATCACAGCCAGAAAAAGGGCCAGGTTGACGAGTTGCCAGAGCCAGAGCGGCAAACCGAGGAACGTGGCGGCGTGCTCGCCCGTCTCCGACTGCGCTAGAGAGAGCGGAAAAGCGCCGAACAGTCCTCGAATGGCCGGACGCGAGAGCGCGTCCGAAGCGGTCAAGAGCCGCACGATCACGCCGCGAGCTTCCGTCCGAGGATTTTTTCCGCCAGCTGGACGGCGAGCGTCCGGGCGCGGGTGGGAATCTCGGCCGCGGCTTTTTGAACCTCGGAGCCGATCTCGCCGGTCGCCGACCCGATGAAGGTTGCCGCCGACTGCTTCGCCCGCGCGAGCTCGGTTTCGAACTTCGCCAGGCCCTCTGCGCGCAGTCCTTCCCGGGTCCGCAGGGCGTCCCGCCGCGCCTCCGCCAGCCGGCGCTCGGCTTCGGCGATCGTCCGTTCGAGCTCCTTCAGGCTCTCCTGGTGAATCTGGGACGCTTCGCGCTCTTCCCGTTCCCGCTCCGCCAGGATCGCGCCCAGAGGGCCGAAGAGAAACCGTTTCAGGAGCACGTAGGACGCGACGAACGCGAACATCACGTAGAGAAGCGTCACGTCGGGAGCTTTGATCATCGGGCTGGCGTGCCTTCCTCGAGATTCGGGAATCGGACCGGGAGAGAACGAAGACTGCTTTTCGGACGTCGGACCGCGCCGGAGCGCGCGGATGAATAGCACACGCCCGAGGGGTGGTCAAACCGCGCACGGCTCCGAGCGCGCGGGTCGAAAACCGGGAAAAGTGAAGTCCGGACCGGGCGGAGCGTCGTGCCGCTTATTTTCCTGATAACACCTTTATTTTCAATAGTTTAGATGCGTCGCTCACCGGCGGCCGGCGCCGGCATCCCGACGACGTTCGAAGGCGCCTCCTGTCCCATCTTGCAGGAGCCCTGGAAGAACGCTCCTTCCTCGATCGCGAGCGCCGGTGTCGTCAGGTCGGCGAGGACCCGAGCTTTCGGGTGGAGCTCGATCCGGTCGGTCGCCACGACGGTTCCCCGCAGAGTGCCGTTGACCGAAAGTCTCTCGACGTGGATCTCGGCTTCGACGTCGGCGTTTTCGCCTACGACGAGCTCACTGCCGGCGGTGATCTTTCCTTCGAACTTTCCGTCGATTCGGAACGCCTCCTCGAACTTGAGATCTCCGCTCAGGTGGCTTCCACGATCCAGAAACCCGTTCAACGTCGCTTCCTCCGTCTTCCCTTTCATTGACCCCTTCCTTCCTGGTTCGATCCGCCCTGATTCCTTCGACGACGACGACGACGACCGTTCCGGACCGCCGCGCCCTCCTTCAGGCGCGCGCGAGCCGCTCGTAGAGACCCATGAGCTCTTCTTCCGAACCGAACGCGATCTCGATCCTTCCTCCGCGGCGGCGGCGCACGATCCGCACGCGCGCGCGCAGCCGACGGGAGAGCTTCTCCTCGGCGTCCCGGGTGAACGGATCGCGGCGGCGTTCTCTCCGAAGCTTATCCGCTCCTCCGAAAGTCGCGACGCGCTTTTCGGTCTGCCGGACCGAGAGCCCCCGGCGCACGATCTCCTCCGCCAGCCGCTCCTGATCGTCCGCCGAAGTCAGGGCCGCGAGAGCCCGGCCATGGCCTCCCGACAGCAGGCCGGAACGGACCCGGTCGCGGACGCTCGAAGGCAGTTTCAGTAACCTCAGCGCGTTCGATATCGTCGTCCGATCCTTACCGACCCGGTCCGCGATCCGGTCGTGCGAAAGGCGAAACTCGTCTTTCAGCCGGGCGTAGGCCTCCGCCGCATCCAGCGGGTTCAGGTCCTCGCGCTGGAGGTTCTCGACGAGGGCGACCTCGAGCAGGTCGGTCTCCGACTGCCGCTCCCGCAGGACGACCGGCACTTTCGTCAACCCGGCGATCGCGGCGGCGCGCCACCGCCTCTCCCCGGCGACGATCTCGAGCTTCTCGCCCCGAGGCGTGACCACGATCGGCTGGACGATCCCCTGTTCGCGGATCGAGGCGGCGAGCTCGGCCAGACCCGCCTCCGAAAAGTCGCGGCGCGGCTGGAACCGGTTCGGGACCAGGTGGCCGATCTCGACCTCCCGGGCCCCCGTTTCACGTGGAACCTCGTCCCGTCCCGGCAGGAGCGCCGAAAGACCCCGCCCGAGGGCCTGCTTCTGGGTCATCGAACCTCCCTCCTCCTCAAAACTTCTCGTCCGAGAGCGAGATAGGCCTCCGCGCCTTTCGATTTGACGTCATAAGCCAGGACCGGCTTGCCGAACGAGGGGGCCTCTCCCAGCTTCACGTTGCGAGGAATCACCGTGTCGTAGACCAGTTTTCCGAAGTGCGCACGGATGTCCTCCATCACCTGTCGGCCGAGGTTCGTTCTCTCATCGTACAGCGTCAGGAGAATCCCCTCGATCTCGAGATCGGGATGGAACGCGTGGCGAACGCGCTCGATCGACTCGAGCAGCTCGCTCAGCCCTTCGAGCGCGAAATACTCGGTCTGCAGGGGGATCAGGACCGAATCGGCAGCGGTCAAGCCGTTCAAGGTCAGGAGCGAGAGGGACGGCGGGCAGTCCACGAAAACGAAGTCGAAATCGCGGCGGATCCGGTCGATCGCCTCCCGGAGCCGCCGTTCGCGGCCGTCCTGGCCGACCAGCTCGACTTCCGCTCCGACCAGGTCGCGTCCCGACGGAAGCACCGAAAAATTGGGGAATCCGCTCGGGAGAATCGCCAGCGCGGGATCCGCGCCGAGCAGAACGTCGTAGGCGTTGGCCCCGTTCCTCTGGGCGGACAGCCCCAGACCGGAGGTGGCGTTCGCCTGGGGGTCGAAATCGACGAGGAGGACTTTCCGGTCGAACGCGGCCAGCGCCGCGCCGAGATTGATCGCGGTGGTCGTCTTGCCCACTCCCCCTTTCTGGTTCGCAATTGCGACCACCCGTCCCACTTTTCGCATTGTGGAGCCTTCGCGCTCAAATGGAAACTGCTTCGATTGGGGACAGGCTTCAGCCTCTCCCCGGTTGAGCCTCCCCAGTCAGGTGGATCGTCGCAACGCGTTCCACGTGGAACGCTCGATCGAGGAGGCTCAACTCTTGCGAAAGACGGCCACCACGCGACGCCGGGTCATCGGGATCGGCTCCGCCTGCTCCAGCCGGAACCCACCCGAGAGTGGCGTCTTCGCCCAATCCTCTCGGGTCGTCCAGAGAAGAAGAAACCCATCCGGCTTGAGGAGGTGATCGAGCGTCGCCCCGTCGAGCTTCAGCCCGCGCGACGTCACGAAGTCGAAGGCGCCGCGGGACAGGTCCTCCACGCGGCCGCTCACCACCTCGGCGTTCTCGACGGGAATCGTTCTCGCGACGTGACGGAGGAAAGCGGTCCTTCGCTCTCTCGGCTCGACCCAGACCCAGCGCAGATCCGGCCGGCAGACCGCCAGGGGAACCCCCGGAAATCCGCCTCCCGTTCCGATGTCCACGCCCGTGCCGAGCGCCGGCAGGAGGTGCGAGCCGAACGCCGACTCCAGGGCGTGGGACACGAGCTCGTCCGCAGAGAGGCGGCCCGTCAGGTTCGTGCTTCGCCGCCACCGGTCGAGCTCCGAAAGGAATCGGGCGAGACGCGACGTTTTCGCGTCGTCGAGGACCAGCCCGAAGGCGGCGAGATTTTCCTGGAGAAGGTCCCGAAATGCCTCAGGCCGAAGAGGTTCGGGACCGGACGACATGCGCGCAGATTATCGCGACCGCGGCGGGCGTGACTCCGGGAAGACGGCCGGCTTCCCCGAGCGTCCGCGGGCGCCTCCGGGTGCAGCTCTGGACCACTTCACGGGAGAGACCGGGCACCGAGGCGTACTCGAAGTCCTCCGGAATCGCGCGAGCCAGGAGGGGCTTCAGTCTCTCGACGCGGTCGGTTTCCCGCCGGATGTAGCCCTCGTAGCGCACGCGGCTCTCCAGGATCGACCGCTCTTCGCGCGAGAGCGTGCCGAGGCTTTCCGGGCCAAGAGAGATGAGCTGCTCGACAGATAAGTCCTGTCTTTTCAGTAACTTATGGAGTGTCGTCGGCTCTCCGAGCTGAATGCCGATCGTCTTGTCGAGCTCTTCGCGGGTCTCGCGATCGGGACGGATCTCCGCTTCCCTCAGATCCGACTCCGCGCGGCGCAGCCGCTCCTCGGACCGCATCGCCGCGGAATACTCGTCGGCCGACACGAGACCCAGGCGCAGCGCGTGCGGCAGGAGGCGCGGCAGGACCGAGTCCACTCCCAGGAGCAGTCGGTGCTCCGCGCGCGAGGTGAAGAGACGGTACGGTTCCTCGAGGCCCTTCGTCGTCAGGTCGTCGACCAGGACGGCCGCGTACGCTTCCGACCGGTCGAGCACGAAGGGATCGTCGCCGCGGACCGCGAGCGCCGCGTTGATGCCCGCCCAGATCCCCTGCGCCGCCGCCTCTTCGTATCCCGAAGTGCCGTTGATCTGGCCGGCCAGAAAGAGTCCGGCAACGTCGCGCGCTTCGAGCGTCGGCCGGAGCTGGTCCGGAAACGCGAAGTCGTACTCGACGGCGTAGCCCGGCCGGATCATGCGCGCGTGCGCGAGACCGTCGATCTCCCGGAGGATCGCGCGCTGGATTTGTTCGGGCAAAGACGTCGACAGCCCGTTGATGTAGATCTCGGGAGCGTCCCATCCCTCCGGCTCCAGGAAGATCGAGTGGCGCGGCTTGTCGGCGAACTTGACGACTTTGTCTTCGACGGACGGGCAATAGCGCGGTCCGATTCCGACGATGCGTCCGGAGTACATCGGGCTCGCGTGGAGGTTCGCTCGGATGAGGTCGTGGACGCGCTCGTTCGTGCCGGTCAGCCAGCAGAGCGCCTGACGCGAAGGCAGCGCAACGGTGCGGAAGGAGAACGGGACGGGAGGATCGTCCCCGCGCTGCGGCTCGCAGAGATCGTAGTCCACGGTGTCGCGTTCGACGCGTGGAGGCGTGCCGGTCTTGAAGCGTCCGAGCGAAAGCCCCGTTCGCGCGAGCGCCGCGGAAAGACCGACGGAAGCCGCCTCCCCGACGCGGCCCCCTTCCGTCCGCCGCTGCCCGGTGTGCATGAGACCGCGGAGAAACGTTCCGGTCGTCACGATCACCGCGCGGGCGGCGAGCCGCGTTCCGTCTCCCGTCACGACTCCGGCGATCCGGCCTCCGTCTTCCAGGAAGCTCTCCGCCATTCCTTCGACGAGCCGGAGGTTCGGCGTGTCGAAAAGGGCCTGCGCGGCGAGGCGCGAGTAGAGCGCCTTGTCGCATTGCGCGCGCGGGCCCCACACCGCCGGGCCGCGTGAGCGATTGAGGATCTTGAACTGGATTCCCGCGGCATCGGCGAGCCGGCCCATGAGGCCGCCGAGCGCGTCGACCTCCTTGACGAGCTGGCCCTTCGCGAGGCCTCCGATCGCGGGGTTGCAGGACATCCGCGCGATCGCCGAAAGGTCTCCCGAGAGGATCGCGGTCTTCCGTCCCATACGCGCCGCGGCGTGGGCCGCTTCGCATCCGGCGTGGCCGGCGCCCACGACGAGCACGTCGAACGTCTCGCCGCTCATTTTCCGATGCAGAACGTGGAAAAAATACGGTGCAGCACGTCTTCCGGGGTCGTCTCGCCGAAGACGTCGGCGAGCGCCGCGAGTCCGGAATCGACGTGCGTGGCCGCATATTCCGGAGAAACGCCCCGCGCGAGCGCGTCGTGCGCATCGGTGACTGCGTCGCGCGCGCGCTCGATCAGATCGAGTTGCCGCAGCGACGCGAGGAGTTCCGAGTCGGTCTCCCCCGGCACGTCCGCCGCGATCGTCTCTTCCAGGAGAGCCCGAAGGCTCGCCCCGGCGCCGGCGGCGAGGCCGCAGAGAGCGAGCGCCGTCCGCGAGCTTCCGGCCGGTAGGAACCCGGCGACCGGACCCGGACCGGAGCCCTCCTGGCGCTCGCGCTCGGTCAGCCGATCGATCTTGTTCGCGACCACGGCGACCGGCTTTCCGTCGAGCGCGGCCAGGGCCGCGCCGTCTTCCACGAGCCAGCCGGCCGACGCGTCGAACACGTAGAGAATCGCGGCCGCGGTCTTCCCCTCTTCGCGCGCGCGTTCGACCCCGATCTTCTCGACGCGGTCATCCGTGTCGCGCAACCCGGCGGTATCGACGAGGTCGACGGGGATCCCGGCGACGTCGATCGTGGCCTCGATCGTGTCGCGGGTGGTCCCCGGAACTTCGGTGACGATCGCCCGCGCCGTGCCGAGAAGAGCGTTGAAGAGCGTGGATTTCCCGGCATTCGGACGACCGAGGATCGCGACGCGGCATCCGGCCGAGAGGAGTCGGCCGCGGGCGTAAGTGGCGGCGAGGCGCGCGAGCGAGTCGCGGGCGGACGTGAGACGCAGGAGGACGGTCGGATCGACCACTTCCCCGACGTCTTCGGAGAAGTCGATCGTGGCGGCGAGGCTCGCCGCCGCGGCGAGCAGATCTTCCCGCGCCTGCGCCAGCCTCGAGGACAGGGCGCCCTCCAGACGTCGGGTCGAAGCGCGCGCCGCCGCTTCGGTCCGCGAATCGATCAGGTCCCGGATCGCCTCGGCGCGGACGAGGTCCATCTTTCCCAGACGGAACGCTCTCTCGGTGAACTCCCCGGGCCTCGCCGGCCGCGCGCCCGCGGCGATGAGCGCGCGAAGCAGCGTTTCGACCACGACCGGGCTTCCGTGGACCGACAGCTCCGCCACGTCTTCGCCGGTGAAAGAGGCCGGCGCCGGAAAGAGTGTGGCGAGCCCGCGGTCGACCGTCTCGCCTCGGAGATCGGTGAAATCCACGAGATGCGGACGGCGCGGCACGATCGGATCCGGCAGCCCGCGCGTCAGGCGGGAGAGGATCTCTCGCGACCGCTCTCCTGAGATCCGCACGAGCGCGATCGCGGAACGGCCGACCGGCGTCGCCAGCGCGGCGATCGTGTCGAGAAGCGATTCGGCGGAGGGACGCACCCTCGACCCGTCCCTAGAGCGACTTGAGCTTGACCGCGACTCTTTTCAGATAGCCCTCGCCTTCGCTCTCCGTCTCGACCTCCGGATCGGAAGAGAGCGCGAGGTGCACGAGCCGCCGTTCGCCGGGCGCGAGAGGAGGAAGCAGCGCCGCGCGGCGGGTGCGCTTGACCTCTTCGGCCGATCGATGGGCCAGCTCCTCGAGCGACTCGCGCTGGTGCGCGCGGAAGCCCTCCGCGTCCAGCCGCGGATACACCGGATGTTCCAGGCGGCGGCTCGCGATGCGGCCGGTCAGGACCTCGAGGCCGTTCAAGCCCTCCCCTTTGTTGGCGAGGAGCGGCTCGACGTCGTCTCCGATGAGCTCGATCACCATTTCGTCGGGGGAGCTCTTGCGGCGGGTCTCGACTAAGAACCCGGCCGCCGACAGCAGCTCGGAAAGCGTCGACTCGACGGCGGCGAAGGATTCTTCGTCGAGCGGCGACGGCTCCCCGCGGCGGGGACGCGGCCCGCGGCCGGCCGCCCGGGTTTCCCCGGCGCTGTTCGCGGAAGCGCGACCGGGCGCAAGGGCTTCGACGTCCGGCGTGTTCGCGGGAACGCTGGCGACTTCGGGCGCGGTCGCGCTGGCTGGCGTGAAGCTCGGGGGTGGTCCGACGGCTTTCGCGCCGGCGGCGGGTTCGTCGACCTCGATCTCCACGATCCGGCCGCCCCAGAACGATTTCTCGTCGCGGACGACGCGGTAGCGCACTTCTCCTGCCGGTTTGCCGGCGGTGCGCGCGGCCTGCTCGACGGCATCGGCTTCGGTCTTCGCTTCGAACCTCATCGCTCCATCTCCTCGAGCTTCTCTCTAAGCCCTGGCCATCTTCACGCGTGCGGGCTTGCGCGTTCCGGCGTCGTCGTCCCGCCCCATCCGGTTGATCAACATCTGCTGGAGGATCGTCAGAACGTTCGAGAAGAGCCAGTAGAGGACGAGACCGGACGGCATGTCCTTCAGCATGAAGCCCCACAACAGCGGCATCGCCATGAAGATCTTCTTCTGCATCGGGTCGACGGTCGAAGGCGTCATCGCCTGCTGGATGTACATCGTGACGATCATCAGGATGAGCAGCAGGTAGCTGCGGTCCACGGCCGAGAGGTCGTGAATCCAGAGCACGAACGGGGCGTGGCGGAGCTCGACTGCGCGCGACAGCACGTTGTAGAACGCGACGAGGATCGGGAGCTGCAGCAGCACCGGAAAGCAGCCGCTCATCGGGTTGTAACCCTCGGCCTGATAGAGCGCCATCAACTCCTGGTTCATCTTGGCGCGCTGCGCCGCGTCGGTCTTCGCCTTCTTGTAGCGGTCCCGGATGGTGTTCATCTTGGGCGCGAGTTTCTGCATCTTCTTCATCGAGGCGTAGCTCTTGTGCATCAGCGGGAAGAGGAGGATCCGGATCAGGAGCGTGACGAGCAGGATCGCGAGCCCGAAGTTCCCGGACCACGCGTACGCCTTCTTCAAGAGCCACAGGAGCGGCCGCGCGAGGATCCCGAACCAGCCGAAGTTGACGGTGCGTTCGAGGCCGAGGCCGGTGCTCTCCAGGATCGCGACGTCCTTGGGTCCGAAGAAGGCGCGCGCCTCGAGCGTCCCGGAGGAAGACACGCCGGCGGAGACGATCGGTTCGGGCTTCTCGGCCTTCGCCGCCGGCTCCCCCGACGCGACCGGCAGGGCCACCGGGAAGAGCCTCGCCGTCGCGGCCTGCTTCGGAACCAGAGCCATCAGGAAATAGTTGTCCTCGATCCCCACGAACCCGTTCGGCGGCAGCGGCAATGCGGTCTCTCTCTCCAGCTTCCGGGCGGGGATGCGCTCGATCCCTCCGCCGACGCTCGCGATGCCGGTCGGCGGCATCACGTAACGGGACGCGCGCTCGTTCACCGTCGGGTTGCGCAGCCCCGTCCCGACTAAGAGCGCGAACTCCGGACCCGCCACGGAAACCCGAACGTCGAAGAGATATCCGTCGAGGAGCCGCACCTCTTTCGTCACCGTCAGCCGCTCGTCCCCGTACTGGAAACGCACGGTCCGGCCGGGACCCGACTCGACGGCGTACAGCGCACTCGAAGAGAGCCGGGTCAGGTCCGGTTTCGACGGGAAAACGACGGCGAGCGGCTTCGCGGCCGGATCGGGCAGGTTGCGGACGAGCTCCAGGGGCCGCTTCTGCTCGTCGGTGTGTTTGAGCAGGACGAAGGACGTCAACACCGCTCCGCGGTTGGAGAACGTTGCCCGGGCGACGTCGTTCTCGAGTGTCGTCAGGCCCTCCTGCGTTCCCGCGATCCGCACGGTTCCGGGAGAGGGAGACGGCTCCGCAGAGGCCGCCGGGGTCGGAAGGACGAGGGCCCCCGGCGTCGGAACCGGCAGCGGCGCGCGCCGGGGCGGTCGCGGCCCGATCCACTCCCAGAGCAGGAGGATCCCGAGAGACAGGAGAGCCGCGAGCAGCAGGCGTTTTTCCACGTCGTTTACGCGCGCCCGATTCGTCCGGAGGCTTCCGCGCTCACGGGACCGGGTCGAACCCGCCCGGACGGAACGGGTGGCAGCGGACGAGCCGGGAAAGGGCGAGCCAGGCGCCCCGCCGGAAACCGTAGCGATCGATCGCCTCGCGGGCGTAGACCGAGCAGGTCGGCTCGTACCGGCAGGCGCGCGGCAGGAAAGGCGAGACTGCGGCCTTGTAGAAACGCAGGGCCGCAGAGGCGGCGCGGGCGCCCGCGCTCATCCGGAGCGTCGATTCCGCGGGGGGCGGGAAAGGCTCTTCGCGAGGAGCGTTCGGTACTCGTCGGACAGCTCCGTAAACGTCGCCTCGGAAGCCGACGGGCGCGCGTTGACGACCACGTCCGCGCCCCGGCCGCCGAAGAGCTCCCGGCTCCGCCGGAAGATTTCCCGGATCCGCCGGCGCACCCGGTTGCGGACGACGGCTCCGCCGACCCGGCGCGGGACCGAGATCCCCAGCCGCGCGCGGTCGGTCGCCGCCGCGGAGGCCGCGCGGGAGGCCGTCCCCGTCCCCGAGGGCGGAAGCAGAAAAAGCTGGAGATGGCGCCCGGAGACGCGCACTCCGGAGGCGTAGCACTCTTCGAATTCCCGTCGTTTCCGAAGGCGGTCGTCGCGGGAGAACGTCTCCCGTCGGCGATCCGGGCCCGAGTTCACACCGAGAGCTTCTTGCGTCCCTTGCGCCGCCGCGCGGAGATCACCGCGCGTCCCGAGCGGGTCCGCATGCGCACGAGGAACCCGTGAGTGCGCCGTCGCCGCCGGTTGTTGGGTTGATAGGTCCGCTTCATAAAAAACGCGCCATGCTAGGTGCGGGGGTCCGAGAAGTCAAGCCGATGCGGAGTGCATGGACGGCCCGCCGGCGGGGTGTATACTCCGCCGCCTTCCACGGCAGCGGCTCGCCGACAGGCTTTCCACAGCTGCGGAAAACTTGCGGAAAACCGGGGTCCAGACATGACCGAGATCTGGTCTTCGATCGTCAGGAATCTCGAGGGGAAGCTCGACCCGAAGGAGCTGAAGACGTGGTTCGCCCCGACCCGGCAGGTCTCGTTCGAGCCTGCCGGCGACTCGAAGGCGGCGTTGACCGTCTCGGTTCCGAACTCCGCGTTCGCCGACTGGATCCGGGCGCGACACGGAGATCTCCTCGCGCGGGAGGCGGCCGCGGCCGGCTTTCCCGAGCTCGATTTCCGCTTTCAGGCCGCGTCGATCGACGTCCCCGCAGCGGCGCCGATGCCACCGGCGGCCATTCGGGAGCCGCGCGGCCTCGTGCTGAACCCGCGCTTCACCTTCGACACGTTCGTCGTCGGCTCCTCGAACCAATTCGCGCACGCAGCGGCTCGAGCCGTCGCGGAATCGCCGTCCCGCTCCTATAACCCGCTCTTTCTCTACGGCGGAGTCGGGCTCGGCAAGACCCACCTGGTTCACGCGATCGCGCACGAAGTCGTGCGCCGCTCTCCCGGCGCGCGCGTGATGTACCTCTCCGCGGAACGGTTCCTGAACGAGCTCATCAACGCGCTTCGGTTCGAGAAGATGCACGAGTTCAAGAGCCGTTATCGCGAGCTCGACGTGCTGCTGATGGACGACATCCAGTTCATCGCGGGAAAGGACTCGACGCAGGAGGAGTTCTTCTACACGTTCAATGCGCTTCACGACGCGCAGAAGCAGATCGTGGTGACGTCCGACGCGTTGCCGAAGGAGATCCCGACGCTCGAAGAACGCCTCCGCTCCCGGTTCGAGTGGGGTCTGATCGCCGACATCCAGCCACCGGACCTGGAGATGAAAGTGGCGATCCTGCGGAAGAAAGCGGCGGCCGAAAAGACGGAGATCCCGAACGACGTCGCGCTCTTCATCGCGGGAACCGTTCGATCGAACGTCCGGGAGCTCGAAGGCCGCCTGAACCGGGTCCTGGCGTTCTCGTCGCTCACCGGAAAGCCGGTCTCGGTCGAGCTCGCGCGCGAAACGTTGCGCGACATCCTCGGGCGGGAGGAAAACCGGGCAATTCCTTCGGAAATCCTCAAAACCGTGGCCTCGCACTACGGGCTGCGCGTGTCGGACCTGAAGGCGAAGACCAACGCGAAGCCGATCGCTTTTCCCCGGCAGGTCGCGATGTACCTCTGCCGGCGCCTGACCGGTCTTTCGTATCCGGAAATCGGAAGGCTGTTCAACGACAAGCACCATTCGACCGTCATGCACTCCGTCGAGAAGATCGAGAAATTAGTCGAGGACGACCCGGATTTCCGCAAGGTGATCGAGGCGTTTCAGCAGCCTTACCGCTAGACGGTTCGCCTTCGCGCATCGTTCTTCCTCTTCGCGTTTTTCCGCATCGGTTCGAGCGCGTTTCGCGGCGTTCGGCAAGTCCCCGTTTCGGACCGCCGGGCACAACTGCGCGCAAGCGCGCGACGAGCGTTTCAGCCCCGTTTTTCGGGCCTTTTTCCGAGGTCGCGCGATTCCTCCACAGCACTGTTACGACAATTACATGTGATAGACTTTTCTCTCAATTCGGAGGTGGGTTTCCCCGATGGAATTGACGCTCAAACGGGGCGATTTTCTGAACGAGCTTGCGCTCATGCAGGGCGTCGTCGAGAGGAAAAACACCATTCCGATCCTCTCCAACATCCTGCTCAAAGCGTCCGACGGACACCTGGATCTGACGTCGACGGACCTCGATCTGACGCTGCTCTCTTCCGCGGAGGCGCGCGTGTCGCGCCCCGGTTCCGTGACGGTGCCGGCGCGCAAGCTCTTCGACTTGATCCGCAACCTTCCGGAGGCCGACGTCCGCCTGAAGCTGATGGAAAACCACTACCTCGGCGTGACGTGCGAGCGCTCGAACTTCCGGCTGGTCGCCCAGCCGGCCGAGGACTATCCGACCGTCCCGAAAGTCGAGGGAAAGGGCGGGATGACGTTCCCGCTCGATGACTGGAAGCGACTGACCCGTAAGGTCTTGTACGCGGTCTCGTCGGAGGAGACGCGCTTCCAGCTCATGGGCGCGCTGCTCAAGGAGAAAGGGAAGGAGTTCGAGCTCGTCGCGACCGACGGACACCGCCTGGCGCTGGTCGATTTCGCGCGCGAGAACGGAAAGGGAACGCTGCCGAACGTTCTCATCCCGAAGAAAGCGCTCGCCGAAATCCTGAAAATGGACGCGGGCGAGGGCGGCGATCTCGAGATCCGGCACTCCGAAAACCATCTCCTCTTTCGCGTGGGCAGCCGGCAATTGATCGCGCGACTCCTGGACGTCAACTTTCCCGACTACGAAAAAATCCTCGGCAAGGGAAACGACAAGGTCGCCATCGTCCCGCGGATCACCTGCCAGTCCGCGATTCGACGCGTCGCGCTCTTCTCGCCGGAGCGGGCGCGCGGCGTCCGCCTCTCGTTCGAGAAAGATCTCTTGACGATCGCGTCCGCGAGCCAGGAGCTCGGTGAGGGGAGCGAGACGCTCGACATCCGCTACGACGGAGAGCCGCTGTCGATCGGGCTGAACGCGCAATACCTTCTCGACTTCTTCGACGAGGCGGAGACCGAGAGCGTCCGCCTGGAGCTGAAGGACGAGAACACGCAGTGCCTCTGCTCCCCCGAGGGCGGAATCGACGGCGCATCGCGTTATCTGTACGTCGTCATGCCGATGAGGCTTTGAGGCACGTCCGGCAGTCGTCCGACCGGGAACGATCTTGCGCCTGCTCGAGCTGACGACCCGCGGCTTCCGTAACCTCTCGTCCGACATCGTCTCCTTTGGCCCCGGCTGGAACCTCGTCGTCGGCGAGAACGGACAGGGGAAGACGAACCTCTTGGAGGCGGTCGCGCTCCTGTGCGGACAGAGGTCGTTCCGTCGCGCGAGCCCGTCCGACATGTCCGCCGACGGCGAGAGCTTCTCGATCGAGGGGACGCTGCGGCGCGGGTTCTCGACCGAGGATCTTTCGGTCGAGTGGTCGTCGGGCGCCGGCCGACGGTTCTGTCGGAGCGGGAAGGAAATCTCGTTCCGCGAGGCGTCCGGTCTCGCGCCGGCCGTATTCCTCGCGCCCGAACACCGCGCGATCGTGACCGGCCCGCCGGAAGCCCGGCGGCGTTTTCTCGACCGGCTCCTCCTCGGCTACCGGCCCGCGGCGGGGGCGGACCTGGCCGCCTACGACCGGGCGCTCAAGGAGAGAAACGCCCTTCTGAGTCGGATCCGGGATGGGGGGTGGGGCCGCGAATCCACCGCCGAGCTCGAGGCGTGGACCGAAGAGCTCGCCCGGGCCGGAGACGCCGTCCGGCGGCACCGCCGGGAGGGGCTCGCCGCCTTTTCGGCGGTCTTTTCCGAGCTCGCGAAACCGGCCGGGAAGGAATATGCCGAGATCTCCGTAAGTTATTTACCTGGAGAAAGTTCGGATCTACTGGAGACCCTGGAAAAGATGCTTCCGATCGAACGTGCGAGGGGCCGGACTCTGGCCGGCCCTCACCGGGACGACCTCCTCTGGAGCCGACACGGCCGGCCCCTGGAAGGCCGGGCGTCGGCGGGAGAAGTCCATCGCCTGGTCGCCCTGGCGAAGACGGCCGAGTGGCGGGTCGTCCGCGACGCGGCGGGCGAGACTCCCCTGTTCGGGATCGACGACTTCGACGCCGGGCTTTCCTCGGCGTCGCTCGACCGCTTCTTCGACGGGCTGCCGGAGGGGACGACGGTCGTGCTGACGACGGCTTCCGACGTCTCGCGCTTCCCGGCCGTGCCGGCGACCGTTCTCCACATGAGCGCCGGCCGGACGACTTCGGACGGGGCGCGGGCGGCGGAGTCTCACGGGGAGTCTCACGGGATGGCAAGGATTTGACGGATCGGACGGATCGCACGAGATGAGCACCGCCTACACCACCGACTCGATCAAGCTCTTGAAAGGGCTCGAGGCCGTTCGCAAGCGGCCCGGGATGTACATCGGGGACACCGACGATCTCTCCGGTCTTCATCACATGGTCTTCGAGCTCGTCGACAACTCGATCGACGAAGCGCAGGTCGGCCACGCGGACCGCGTGTCGGTGACGATCCATTCCGACAACTCCGTGACGGTCGAGGACAACGGCCGCGGCATCCCGGTCGGGATGCACAAGGAGCACAAGCGCGAAACGCTCGAGATCATCCTGACCGACCTCCACTCCGGCGGGAAGTTCGACGACAACTCCTACAAGGTCTCGGGCGGCCTCCACGGCGTCGGCGTCTCGGTCGTGAACGCGCTCTCGAAGCGGCTGGACGTCGAGGTGCGCCGCGAGGGGAAGGTCTGGGCGCAGTCGTACGAGCGCGGAGTCCCGCTCGCGCCGATCCGGCCGACCGGCACGTCGCGCAAGACGGGCACCCGGATCACGTTCTGGCCGGACCCCCAGATCTTCTCGGTCAACGAGTTTCACTTCGACAGCCTTTCGCAGAGGCTGAGGGAACTGTCGTTCCTGAACCCCGGCGTCGCGATCTCGATCCACGACGAGCGCACCGACAAGAAGCACGACTTCGCGTACGAGGGGGGCATCCGGTCCTTCGTCGAGCTGCTGAACAAGACCAAGCAGCCGATCCACGACAAGGTCATCTACTTCCAGGACGTCCGGGAAGGCACCGGCGACCCGAAGCGCGACGCGGAGAAGGAGAGGGTCGAGGTCGCGCTCCAGTGGAACGAGGGATACACCGAGACGATCTTCACGTTCACCAACACCATCAACAACCGGGACGGCGGAACTCACCTCGAGGGATTCAAGACCGCGCTGACGCGCGCGTTGCAGCGCTACGCCGAGCAGAACGCGCTGACGAAGTCGTTGAAGGAGACCAGTCTCTCGGGCGACGACTGCCGGGAAGGCCTGACCGCCGTCGTGTCGGTGAAGGTCCGCGATCCGAAGTTCTCCTCGCAGACGAAGGACAAGCTCGTTTCCTCCGAGGTCAAGACGTGGGTCCAGCAGGTGGTCTACGAAAAGCTCGGCTCGCACCTCGAGGAAAACCCCCGCGTGGCCCGCCGCATCGTCGACAAGATCGTGGAGTCCGCGCGGGCGCGGGAAGCGGCGCGCAAGGCGCGCGAGCTCGTGCGGAGGAAGGGCGCGCTCGATTCCGGCTCGTTGCCCGGCAAGCTCGCGGACTGCCAGGAAAAGAACCCCGCGTTCTCGGAGCTCTTCATCGTCGAAGGAGACAGCGCCGGCGGTTCGGCCAAGCAGGGGCGTGACCGGCGCTCGCAGGCGATCCTGCCGCTGCGCGGAAAGATCCTGAACGTCGAGAAGGCGCGGCTGGACAAGATCCTCGGGTTCGCCGAGATCCGGTCGTTGATCACGGTCCTGGGGACCGGGATCGGGCAGGACTTCGACATCTCCAAGATCCGCTATCACACCGTGGCGATCATGACCGACGCCGACGTCGACGGCGCGCACATCCGCACCCTGCTCCTGACGTTCTTCTTCCGCCACATGGCGCAGCTGATCGACCGCGGATTCCTCTACATCGCCCAGCCTCCGCTCTTCAAGATCGTCGAAGGGAAGAAGGAGTCGTACTTGAAGGACGAGAAGGAAATGTCGAAGTTCCTTCTCGATCGGCTCGGGGACGACCGCTCGCTCTCGTCGGAGATGTCGGGAGCCAGGGCGTCCGGCGCGCGCCTGGTCGGAGTCCTGGAGAAGATGGAGGAGTACCGCGGCCACGTGGCGAAACTCTCGAACCGCGGGGTGCCCGAGAGCCTCGTGCGGGCCTTGATCGACCGTGGGATGCTCTCGAAGAGCGACTTCACCGAAAAGAAACGGGTCGAGGAGCTCGAGCGGGCCGTCCGGGCGTTCGGCCTGGAGCGCGCGTCCGTATCGGCGGACGAAGAGCACTCGGCGTGGGCGCTCGAGGTCACGTCGCTCGTCAACGGAGTTCCCCGCTCGGCGCGGATCGACACCGATTTCGTTTCGGCGTACGAGATGCGGCGGATCCGCGAGATCGCGAAATCGATCGGGCCCTTCCTGGACGGGCCTTATCTCGTCACGAAGAACGGCGACTCGGCGCGGCACGACAGCCTTCCCGCGGTCGTGGATTCGATCTACGAGTCGGCGAAGAAGGGGCTCACGGTCAGCCGCTACAAGGGTCTCGGAGAGATGAATCCCGAGACGCTCTGGGCCACCACGATGAACCCGGAGACACGGCGATTGCTGAAGGTCACGGTCGAGCACGCGGTCGAGGCTGACCAGATCTTCTCGATCCTGATGGGCGACGCCGTCGAGCCCCGCCGCGAGTTCATCGAAACGAACGCGCTCAACGTCAGGAACCTGGATATTTGACGCGAACTGCGGCCGTTCGCAAGCTTACGTCCGCAGACGGCGCTCGGTGCTCTCGTCGCTCCGCTCCTCGGAATGACAAATAGGAAATGAGCAGCAACCTCTTAACCCCCGAAGAACGCATCCCCGTCACGATCGAGGAGGAAGTCCGCCGGTCCTACCTCGACTACGCGATGTCGGTCATCATCGGCCGCGCTCTCCCCGACGTGCGCGACGGCCTGAAGCCGGTCCACCGCCGCTCCCTCTACGGCATGTGGGAGCAGGGGAATCTCCACAACAAGCCGCACAAGAAATCCGCGCGGACCGTCGGGTACGTGCTCGGCAACTATCACCCGCACGGAGAGGCCCCGGTCTACGACACGATCGTTCGCATGGCGCAGGACTTCTCCATGCGTTACCCGCTCGTCGACGGTCAGGGCAACTTCGGGTCGATCGACGGCGACAGCGCGGCGGCGATGCGGTACACCGAGATCCGTCTGACGCGGGTCGCCGCGGAGCTGCTCGGCGACGACATCGACAAGGAAACGGTGGATTGGGTCCCCAACTATGACGGATCCACCCGGGAGCCGACGGTCCTTCCGTCGAAGTTTCCGAACCTACTCGTCAACGGCTCGACCGGAATCGCGGTCGGCATGGCGACCAACATCCCTCCGCACAACCTGGGCGAGGTCGTCGATGCGACGATCGAGCTCATTCGGCGGCCCGACGCGTCGCTCGGGCAGCTGATGCGCAAGCTGCCGGGCCCCGACTTCCCCACCGCCGCTTTCATCCACGGCGCCGACGGAATCCGCGAGGCCTACAAGACCGGCCGCGGAATCGTGCAGGTCCGCGCGCGCGCCCAGATCGAGAAAGCGGCGCGCGGCGAAAAGGAGTCGATCGTCATCACCGAGATCCCTTACCAGGTCAACAAAGCGAAGCTGGTCGAGCGGATCGCGGAGCTCGTCAACGACAAGAAGATCGAAGGCATCGCGGATCTCCGCGACGAGACGAGCCGCGAGGGAATCCGCGTCGTGGTCGAGCTGAAGCGCGGCGAGAACGCCCAGGTCGTGCTGAACCAGCTCTACGCGCTCACCCCGATGCAGTCGACTTTCGGGATCATCTTCCTCGCGATCGTCGACAACCAGCCGAAGGTCCTGCCGCTCGTCGATCTGCTCCGGTACTTCATCGACCATCGCCAGGCGGTCGTCATCCGGCGCACCCAGTTCGACCTCAAGAAGGCGGAGGAGCGCGCCCACCTCCTGCGCGGCCTGGCGCTCGCGCTGGCGAACATCGAACTCGTGATCAAGATCATTCGCGCGTCGAAGGATCCGAAAGAAGCGAAGGAGCGGTTGATCGCGGAGATCTCGATGAGCCGCGCCGGACTCGAGAAGTTCACCGGAATGAAGCTTCCCGAGCCGGCGAAGGGGAAGAAAGAGGAGATCGTCCGCCTCGACGACGTCCAGGCCCAGGCGATTCTCGAGATGCGCTTGCAGCGGCTGACCGGCCTCGAGCGGGAAAAGATCGTCGCCGAATTCAAGGAAGTCCTGACCCTGATCGCGAAGCTGCGCGAGATCCTCGGCTCCGAGAAGCTCGTCCTCGACATCATCGTCGACGAGCTCTCCGAGGTGAAGAAGCAGTTCGGCGACGAACGGCGCACGGAGATCGTCGCCGAAGCCTCCGACATCGACATCGAGGACCTGATCGTCGAAGAGGACATGGTGATCACGGTCTCCCGAGGCGGTTACATCAAGCGCTCTCCCCTGTCGCTCTATCGAGCGCAACGCCGCGGCGGCAAGGCAAGGAAGAGGACGTCGTCGAGCATCTCTTCGTCGCCTCGACGCACGCGTACATCCTCGCGTTCACCTCGCGCGGCCGGATGCACTGGATCAAGGTCTACGAGGTCCCGCAGCTCGGTCCCGCCACGCGCGGCAAGGCGATCGTCAACCTGCTGAACCTCGACCCAAACGAGCGTGTCGTCGCGCTGGCTTCGACGAAGGATTTCCCGGAAGACCGGTTCCTCGTGTTCGCGACCAAGCAGGGGCTCGTCAAGAAAACGGCTCTCTCGGCGTACTCGAACGTCCGATCCGGGGGCATCATCGCGATCAACATCGAGAAGGGGGACGAGCTCCTTTCGGTTCGCGTCACAGACGGAACCCGGCAGATCTTCATCGGCACGCATCTCGGCCAGGGCATCCGATTCGCCGAGAAGGACGTCCGTTCCACGGGACGCGACACGACCGGCGTCTGGGGAATCGACCTGAAGAAAGAGGGGGACTACGTCGTCGAGATGGAAGTGGTCGAAGAGCACGGCCACCTCCTCACGGTCACCGAGAAGGGGTACGGCAAGAGATCCGAGGCGTCCGAGTACCGCTTCCAGGCGCGCGGCGGCTCCGGCGTCATCAACATCAGAGTCACCGAAAAGAACGGTCCAGTCGCCGGAATCAAGTCGGTCACCGACGCCGACCAGCTCCTCCTGATCACGCAGAGCGGGATGCTCATCCGGATCAAGGTCAGGGACATCCGGGAGACCGGCCGCGCCGCGCAGGGCGTCAAGCTGATCAACCTGGAGGAGGGCGACTCCGTCGTCGCGGTCGCGAAGCTCGCCGAGCCGGAGGACGGAGACGAAGAGCCGCAGGCTACACTGCCGGTGCCGGATGCGCCGGACGGCGGGACTCAGGGTCCGAGACCCAAAGGGGCAGGCGAGTCGACGCCGTTCTTGGAAGACGAGGAATAGCCGTTAAATAGGGGACAGACCCCAATTTTGCTCTCGGGCGATTCTCTCCGCGAGAGACGAGTCAAAATCGGGGTCTGTCCCCGGATAGAATCCCGCGCCACCCATGCGGTTTTTTCTCGAGAGCGCCGTCGCCGACGAGGCGAAAAAGGTGCGCGAATGGGGCCTTCTCGACGGCGTCTGGCTCTCGGCGGCCGCCGCGGAGAAGGCCGGAGTCGACTATCGCCGCGCCGCCCGCGAGCTCTCTTCGCTGACCGACGGTCCGGTCTGCGTCGGCCCGGTCTCGACCGACGCGAAGGGCATGTACAAGGAGGCGCGCGAGCTCGCGAAGCTCGGGAAGGACATCGTCGTGCAGCTTCCGGCGCAGCCCGAGGCCATGCGGGTCGCCCGGCTGCTCGCGCAGGACCAGGTCGCCGTGTGCGCCGCCGGCTGTTACTCCGCGGCGCAGGCGCTGATCGCGGCGAAATCGAACGTCAGCTACGTCGCTCCGGCCGTGGGTGCGCTCGACGACGTCGGCTCGATCGGCATGGATTTAGTCGAGCAGATCATCCGCGTGTACGACAACTACGGCTTCCAGACGCAGATCGTGGTCGCGGAGCTGCGCAACCCGATCCACGTGCTCGACGCGGCGCTGATGGGCGCCGACGTCGCGGCGATTTCGACGGCCGTCATCGAGCAGCTCTTCCGCCATCCGCTCTCCGACGAGCTCCTCGCCGGACGAGAGAGATGAAGCCTTCGCCTGACCGCGTTCTCTACCTTTCGCGCATCATCGCGAAGAAGCTGAAGGACAACCTGAACCTCGTTCAGAAGGCGGACGACGAAACGGTGCGCCGGGCGATCGTGCGGGACCTGACGGAGGCGTACAAGGAGCTCGACGCGATGGAGGAGAAGGTTCGCACCGCGCTCGCGAAGCGCAAGAACGTTTCGCGTCGCGACGAAGAATTCCTCTTCGTCCGGAACCTCGACGACGAGCTGAGGAAACACGGTGCTTGAAGAGTTAAACTACTGATGGAGTAGGACGTTATCTCATTTCCCCGCCTCCGCTCTGCGAAATCCCGCCCAAAGGACTTTTCTCCTTTCCCATCAACCAATAACGTCGAAAACTCTTGAGTCGGGTCGGCACGGACCGATACAATTGGCGCGGTGGCAGACCAATTGGATCAGATCACGTCGATGACGCTCGATCGCGCTTCCCGGGAGCCGCTCTCCGAGCAGCTCTTCGCGGCGTTCGCTGCCCGCATCGAGACCGGTCTCTTCCCGGCTGGCGCGCGGCTTCCCACGACGCGGGAGGTCGCGGGCGCGCTCGCAGTCAACCGCGGCAGCGTCCAGGCTGCATATCGCCGCCTTCGAGACGAGGGCTTCGCTTCGACTCGCGTCGGCAGCGGGACCGTCGTCCGCGCCGACGCGCGGCGCCCGAAGCGCTTCGATGCATCGGAGCTCGTTTCGCGCCGGGCGTCCGCGATCCCGGCCGCGGCTCCCCCGCCGGTTTCCGCTCCGATGATCGCCGATTTCTCGCGGCTGACTCCCGACGAGAGATTTTTCCCGCTCGAGCGCTTCACCCAGACTCTGACCGAAGCCTGGAGCCGGCGGCCCGAGCTGTGGCAGTACGCTCCACCGCTCGGCTTAGACGAGCTCCGCGTCGAGATCTCCCGCCGCCTGGCGGAGAGCGGCGTGACCCGCTCGCCCGAAGAGATCCTGGTGACCAGCGGGGCGCAGCAGGGACTCGACCTCGTCTTCCGGACGTTCACCGACGCGCGCGATCCGGTGGCGATGGAGTCGCCGTCGTACCCGGGCGCGCTCGCGCTCGCGCGTTTCGCGGGCGTCGAGATCGTCCCGATGCCGATGACGCCGGACGGCCCGGACGTCACCGGTTTGCGCGGGCGCCGCGTGAAGGTGGTCTACGTCATGCCCGAGCGGCAGAACCCGACCGGCGTCACCGCCACCGAGGAGAAGCGCCGGGAGATTCTGGAAGCCGCGATCGACGCCGGCGCGCTCGTGATCGAAGACGGCTACGAGGAGCCGGAGTCCGGGTTGACTCCGCTCGCGGCGCGGGCGCCGGAACAGGTCGTCTGGCTCGGCACGCTTTCCAAGGACCTCGTGCCCGGCTTCCGGATCGGGTGGCTCGCGGCGCCGCGACCCGTGGTGGAGCGCCTCGCGCTCGTCAAGCGCACGGCCGACTTCCAGACTCCGCTCCCGCTGCAGGCCGCGATCGCGTCGTTCCTGCGCGCCGGCCTCGACCGCGAAGCGCGTCGCGCGAGGGCGAGCGAGGTCGAGACGCGGCGCAAAGAGATGTCGGGCGCGCGCGGGAGACATCTGCCGGATCTCTCCTGGCGGGGCGGCCGGGCAGCGCGATCTTCTGGCTGATCCTGCCGCCCGGAGTGTCCGGCCGGAGAGTCGCGGAGGCCGCCGCGGCCCGGGGCGTCGCGGTGTCGGCCGGAGCGGACTTCGATCCAGAGGGTGAAGATCGGGGAGCTCTGCGGCTCTCGGTCTCCCGCGTCGAGCGGGAATCGATCGAGCGCGGCGTCGCTCTCCTCGCCGAAGCAGTTCGAGAAACGCGCGCGAGGGCCTCGGTCCTCGAGTCCGCGCCGGTCGTCTGAATTGGAGGAAAGGTCATGAAGCGAAGCGATTCCGATTCGTATCGGGTCAAGGTGGGGCTCGCGGAGATGCTGAAGGGCGGCGTCATCATGGACGTCGTCAACGCGGAGCAGGCGCGCATCGCCGAAACCGCCGGTGCGGCGGCCGTCATGGCGCTCGAGCGCGTCCCGGCGGACATCCGGCGGGACGGGGGAGTCGCAAGGATGTCGCCGGTCGCGAAGATCCGCGAGATTCAGGAGGCCGTCTCGATCCCCGTCATGGCGAAGTGCCGGATCGGGCATTCGGCGGAGGCGCGGATCCTGGAGGCGCTGAAGGTGGACTTCATCGACGAGTCGGAGGTCCTGACGCCGGCCGACGAGGAGAACCACGTCTACAAGCACGATTTCACGGTGCCGTTCGTGTGCGGCTGCCGGAACCTGGGAGAGGCGCTGCGCCGGATCGGCGAAGGCGCCGCGATGATCCGGACGAAAGGGGAGGCGGGCACCGGCGACATCGTCCACGCCGTCAAACACCTTCGGGAAGTCCATCGCGACATCCGCAACCTGACCCTGATGAGCAGGGACGAGCGGATGCGCGAAGCGAAGCGCCTGGCCGCGCCGTTCGAGCTCGTGGAGGAGGTCGCCGAGAGCGGCCGGATGCCGGTGCCGAACTTCGCCGCGGGCGGGGTCGCGACGCCGGCCGACGCCGCGCTGTGCATGATGCTCGGCGCCGAGGCGATCTTCGTCGGCTCCGGGATTTTCAAATCGGACGATCCCGCCCTTCGCGCGCGCGCCATCGTGAAGGCGACGACGCACTGGCAGGACGCGCACGCGCTCGTGGAGGCCGAGGAGTCTCTCGGCACCGGAATGAAAGGGATCGAGGCGGCGAGCCTGCCGGAGGAAGCGCGGATGCAGGGGAGAGGCTGGTGAACGGAAAGATCGCCGTCCTCGCTCTGCAGGGCGACTTCGCGGCGCACGGCCGGCGGCTGCGCGAGATCGGGCTCGACTCCTTCGAGGCTCGCAAGCCGGAGCAGCTCGAGCGCGCGGCCGGGCTCGTCGTTCCGGGCGGCGAGTCGACGACCCTCTGGAAGTTCTTCGAATCGGCGCCGTGGGAGGACGCGATCCGGCGGTTCGCGGCGACCGGGCGGCCGGTGCTCGGCACGTGTGCCGGCGCGATCGTGCTCGCCCGCGAGGTCACCCACCCGTCGCAGAAGGGGATGGGTCTGCTCGATGTCACCGTCGAGCGGAACGCGTACGGCCGCCAGATCGACTCGTTCGTGGGCGAGGTCGACGCGCCGGAATTCGGCAAAACCCTTCCGGCCGTGTTCATCCGCGCGCCCAGGATCCGCCGCGTCGGGCCGGGCGTCGAGGTGCTCGCGACCCGCGGGGGAGAACCCGTGCTCGTCCGGCAGGAGAACGTCTTCGCCGCGACGTTCCATCCGGAGCTGACGTCGGATACGACCGTGCACGAGCTCGCGTTCGGAGCGCGCCGCCTCGCGCAGAGGACGGCCTGAGCGCGACGGCAACGGTCCGGTCCGAGAGCCGCGACGGCGGCGTCGCGCTCGTGACGCTCGACCGTCCTCGTGCGAACGCGATCGGGCCCGTCCTGGTCGCGGAGCTGCGCGCCGCGCTCGCCGGGCACGCCGGGGCGCGCGCCCTCGTTCTGACGTCGTCGTCGCAAACGATCTTCTCGGCGGGATGGGATC
The DNA here is from genome assembly GCA_003222385.1 of Acidobacteriota bacterium. Lineage (GTDB taxonomy): Bacteria > Acidobacteriota > Thermoanaerobaculia > UBA5066 > Gp7-AA6 > Gp7-AA6. The sequence continues at coordinate 12,504 of QHVV01000005.1, read as the reverse complement.
TTCCGATCGTGAGCGGCTTCGGCCGCTCCGAGATGGAGCGGTTCCTCGCCGAGTTCACCGCGCTCCTGCGCGAGCTCTTCACGTTCGAAGGGCCTCTCGTCGCCGCGCTTCCGGGCCACGCGATCGCGGGCGGTCTGATCCTGGCGTCCGCCGCCGACGAACGGATCGCGGCCGAAGGCAACGGGGAGTTCGGGCTGTCGGAGGTCGCGCTCGGGGTGCCGATCCCCCGCGCGGCATACGAGATCTTCCGGCACCTCCTGGGCGACCGCGGCGCGGAGCGGCTGGCGGCCGCGGGGGACAACGTCTCCGGGATGCAGGCCCTCGAGTCGGGACTCCTCGACCGCGTCGTCCCCGCGGCGGATCTCCTCGAAGCCTCCCTCGACCGAGCCCGGCAGCTCGCCGGCCGCTCGCGCGCCGCCTACGCCGAAATCAAGCGTCGGGCGAGGGCGGAGACGCTCGCCCGCTTCGATCGAGCGGGTGCGGAGGATCCCTTCCTCGACTTCTGGTTCGCCGACGACGCGCGGCGTCGGATCGAAGCTCTCGTCGCCCGCCTGACCAAAAAGGCGTGACGTTCCCGGTCGGGGACGTCCTCGACGCGCTCGAGCTCGCGGGTGAAGCTCCGTCGGCGGGCTTCCTGGAGAAGCTCTTTCTCCGATTCTTGCGGCGCGTGCCTTTCGAGACCGCGTCCAAGATCGTCCGGAACGCGGACGTCGCGGACCCTGCGGAGAAGCCGCGCACGCCGGACGTGTTCTGGCGCGAGTTTCTCGAGGCCGGCACCGGCGGGACCTGCTACGCCCGCGTCGCCGCCTTCGACGCGCTCGCTGCGGAGCTCGGCTTCGCGACGCGGAAAGCGCTCGGCCGGGTCGAGAAGGACTTCGACCACGCCGCTCTCGTCGTTTCGACCGGACGCAACGAGTGGATCGCCGACGTCGGGTTCCCGTTGCCCGCGCTCGTGCCGGTCGGCGGGGGAGAGGTCGAGACCGAAGTCCTCGGGCTGTCGGCCACGGAGAGCGAACGGGGGACGCGCGTCCGCTTTTCTTCGGGCGTTCCCGTCGGGCCGCGCGCGCTCGAGATCTTCCGCGATCCCGTCACCGAGAAGGAGTTCCTCGACCACTGGCGGCGCACGTTCCGGCCGGACTCGAGATTCCTCGGCAACGTGTCGGTTCAGCGGCGCGACGCGTCGCGCACCATCACGTTTGCGCGCGGCGAGGTCCGGGTGGACGACCTGCACACACGGACCCGGATCCCGCTCTCCGGCGACCGCGCGACGAAGCTCGCGGACGTCTTCGGAGTCGAGGCGGACGTCCTGCGCCGCGCGTTTTCGATTGCGGGGGACCCTCAGCCGGAGATCTCCGACGCGAGCATTGCCGCGTATCTCTCGGTGAGCGCCGACCCGGAGAAGGCGTTCCGCCCGATCGCGAGTCCCGAGGGATACCGGCAACTGATGGAAGGCGTTGCCGACGTAACGGGAGAGGGCTGGCGCCTCCGGCTGTCACCGCCGGGGACGGCGGAGTCCGGTTTCGAGGAAGAAGTCTTTCCGGAACCGGCCCGACGCGTTCTCGGAGTGAAGCGGCTCTACCCGGACGGCCGGACGGCGCGGCTTTCGTTCCGAGTCGAAGAGCACGAAGGCGAAACCTGGCTCGTTCGGGAAGCGGATCTCGCTGGCCCGCGCGAAGATCTTCTCAAGAACGACTCGGCGCGCGGCCGCATGGCCGGAACGCTCGCGGTCGATCTCCTCGCCTGGTCGCGGCGGATCTGATTCGAGGCGGTGGCGGGTGCAGGCCCGCAGACCTGTCCCCGCGAGGGAAATAAGGAGGCGGGTGCAGGTCCGTGAGACCTGTCCCCGCTACATTCTCAGAAGCGAAAGCTGCGCTCGGACTCCAGGAGCTTCAGCCGCGGCTCTTCGAGCGCGGCGATCTCGCGGCGGATGCGCGCGAGCGACGGCGGTTTCATGTGGTACAGGTACACCGGCACGTCCGGCGGCATCTTCGCGAGCTCTTCCGCGACCAGACGCGGCGTCATGTGGCACGAGTCGCGCGCCACGTCCGCCTGCGTGTCCGAGAAAGACACTTCCAGGAAGATCGCCTTCAGGTTCCGGGTCCGCCGAGCCACTTCCCAGATCCTCTCGGTCGGGCACGTGTCTCCGGAGAACACGACCGCGCGCCCCGGCTTCGATACGACGTAGCCGAAACCGGGAATGAGATGGCGGACCGGGACGGGCATCAGCGTCACCGAGCCCGCGCGGTACGGCCGGGCCTCCGAAATCTTCCGGAATCTGAGCGTGGGCCGCGCCGCCGAAGGGAGCCGCGTGAAGTCGGGCCACGTCAGGTCGTTGAAAACGTGCGCGCGCAGCGCGGAGAGGACGGGCGCGGGAGCGGCCACCTCGAGCGGCTCCGACTCGCGACCCGCGAGGTTCGCGACGAGGAAGGGGAGCGAGGCGAAGTGGTCGAAGTGCGCGTGCGTCAGGGCGACCCGGCGGATGCGGCGCTGCGCGGCGAGCGGCAGCGACTCGGTCAGAGCGCCCGCGTCGAGCGCGGTCTCGCCGTCGATCAGGAAAGTCGTCATCCGGTATCCGGGCGCGGATCCGCCGTAGGTGCCGAGCACCCGGATTGCCAGTGAGCTGCGGGGGGGCACGCGGGGAAAATTGTACGTCACCGATTCGAGCGTCCGCAGTCGCGGGAATACTCGGCGGGCTCCGGTCCTTGCAGACTCTCCTGGACCCTCCAAGGAGCCCGTCCCCATGAAGCGCATCGGTCTCGGTCTCGCGCTCGCCGCCTGCGCCCAAGCGGCTCTCGCCGCCCGTCCCGTCGTGATCGGCACGAACGGGAGCGGACCTCTCTCTCTCGCCGCGAACGTCGGCTGGGTGCGGACCGGCGCGTACTGGTCCACGGTCGAGCCCGCCCCGGGACAGTGGGACTGGAACGTGGCCGACGCGATCGTCGACGGCGCAAGAGCGAACGGACAGCAGGTCCTGTACATCCTGAGCGGCGCGCCGCAATGGGCGTGCGGCTGCACGAACGGCGCCGCGCGTCCCGCGAACATCGAGCTCTGGAAGGATTTTGTGAGCCATGTCGCCCTGCACATGAAGGGACGGGTCGCGGCCTACGAGATCTGGAACGAGCCGGACCTGACCGCCAACACGACCTACGGCGTGGGGTGGGACGCGGACCTGAACGCCTCTCCCCGCTATGTCGACTATCTCGTAGAGGCCGCGCGAATCATCCGATCGACGGATGGCGCGGTTCGCCTGGTCGGACCCGCTCTCTCGGGAGGAGCCAACTCACGCACCGCCCAGATATTCCAGCAGCTCGAGAACACGACCTACCCCGACGGCAACGCGTCGGCGTTCGTCGACGTCGTTTCCGTCCACGCCAACGCGCACGACGACTGGACCGCGGCCGACGCGGCCAACCGCCTCTGGTGGAACAAGCTCTATCCGCTGCAGACGTACAACCCCCGCAACAGCGGCAAGCCGATCTGGGTCACCGAATTCGGGTGGAGCTCCGAGGTGATCGGGGAGGCCGCTCAGCGCGACCGGATCCGCGATTTCCTGATCCAGGCGGGCGGCGAGAGCTCGCTGCTCGCCCCGTTCCGGATCACGCATGCTTTCATCTACGCGCTCTTCACGGGATGCGGCGGGCAGGATATCTACCGCTGCGATCAGACCCCGAAGCTCGCGGTGACGGACTACCTCCGGACCCTTCCTTTCCCCGCCGTCCAGCCGCTCCAGCCGTCGGCTTCTCCCGAAGGCATGGCGTTCTTCACGCTCCCTCCGTGCCGGGTCGTGGACACCCGGAACCCGACCGGGCCCGCCGGAGGTCCGGCTCTCGCGGCCCACTCGCGGCGGGTGTTCCCGATCGCGCTCGCGTGCGGCGTGCCCGCGACGGCCCGAGCGATCGCTTCGAACCTGACGGTCACGGGAGGGAACGACTTCGGCTACGTCGTCCTTTCTCCGGGAGAGCCTCCGCCGACGTCGACGATCAACTACCGGCCGGGTCAGACCCGCGCGAACAACGCGATGACCGGCGTCAACGCGGTGGGAAGCGTGACGGCCGGGTCCGGCCAGATCTCCGGCAGCGTCCACGTCATCATCGACGTGAACGGCTATTTCGAATAAGGGGACAGACTTATTTAACTGGTCCGGCCGTCAGTGGAAAATAAGTCTGTCCCCATTTTCAGAACTGCGCGCCGATGTAGAAGGAGGTTCTCAATCCCGAGAGCGTTTTCTTGAAGTCCCAGAGTTTCGCAAAATCCCAGTGGAGGTCGAGGCCGAGTAGCGAAAGCTGGAAGCCCATCCCGTACGACGCCTTTCCGTCGATCAGCTGTTTCTCGTGCGAGTCCCAGAACACGAACTTCTGGTCCTTCAGGGCCGCGCCGCCGACGTCGACGAAGATCTGGCCGCGGATGTTCCGGAACGCGCCGATCGGAAGCGCCAGGACGTCGATCAGGGGAAAACGGAACTCCAGGTTCGCATAGCCGATGGTGTTGCCGATCTGCTCGCGGAAATCGAGGCCGCGCAGAGTGTCGAGTCCGCCGAAGTAGTAGATGTTCGGGAAATTTCCGGTCGAGTGCGCGCCGAAGAACCGAAAAGCGATGAGCGACCGCGCGGTGATCTTGAAGTAGTGGCGGAGGTCGAGCGAGACGTCCGAGGAGAGCGTGCTCGAATTGTGCTGTCCGGGGACCAACGTGTTCTTGTCCCTCTTCAGGTCGGGGGAATAGGAGTACGAGATCGCGAACCGGCGGCCGGAAAGCGGCCCCCACTCCTCGTACAAAACCGTGTCTCCGACGAACGAGATCCCGCCCGTGGGGAAGTTGTCCTGCCGGTTCTCGATGAAGAACGCCTGGGTCCCGTCGTTGTTCGTGATCACGAACGGGAAATCGAAGGATCGCGAGATGAAGCCGACCTGCCCCTCGACCCGGTAATACCGGGACAGTGGATAGCTCGCGAGCGCCAGCGCGCCGGTCTGCCGGTAGATCCGGCGGCTTCGCGTGAAATTCCCGGTCGTCTGGTCGAAGCCGAGGAAGAAGGTCCGGTCGTCGAAGAGAGAAAACCCCTTCTGCAGCCGGTGCGTGAGGTTGAAGTAGATGAAGTTGAAGTTGGTGAACGAGGAGAGCGACTGGAACTGCGCGATCAGCCGGCGATCGCCGAGGTTGTCGCCGAACACGAGGACCGTGTTGGACACGAACGTCTGGTCCGTGTTGACGCCCGCGACAACCTGCGCGTCCTCGAGCTGGAGTTTGCGGCTCGCGCGCGGCTTGATCTTCTCGGGATCGACCGAGACCTCGATCGCCGGCTGGTAGGGCATCTCGGACTCGGGACCGGCGGGGGAAACCGCGGGGGCGAGTTCCGGCAGCCGGCGGACGGACTTCTTCGAATCGGCGATGTAGAGCGTGAAGCGCCGCTTGTAGTACGCCGAGAAGACCAGCTTCTCCGTGTTGTCCTTCCCGATGAAGACCGTGGGGGAGAAGGCCCCGGCGACCACGTTCGTGTGGAGGTTCGTCTCGCCGGTCTCCAGGTTGATCGAGTAGACGTTGTAGATGCCGCCGTCCCGGTCCGACGTGAAAAAGATCCTCTTGCTGTCGGGGGTCACCGACACGTCCTCGTCGTTCCAGTCCCCGTACGTGATCTGCTGCCTGGAACCGGGCGCGGAGGGATCGAAGCGGAAGATCTTCGCCTTCGTGCCGCGCACGGACGAGTAGTAGATCCACTTCCCGTCGGGGGAGTAGGCCGGCGCGAAATCGAACGCGGCATCGTCGGTCACGTTCGTGAGCGTCTTCGCGGAGAGTGAGTACGACCAGATGTCCGCGCGCCCTCCCTTCAGCGCTCGGAAGACGACGGTGTTGTTGTCCGGAGAAAACGCCGGGTTCAGCTGCTGGTCGAGGCCCGGCATCTCGATGCGTTCCCGGATCCCTCCGTCGAGCGCGTTCAGGAGGAGCAGCTCGCGGCCGCGCTCCCGCCGCGCGAAGACCGCGACGGTGTTGCCGTCCGGCGAGACCGCCAGGTCACCGCCGCCGAGCGGTCCCGTCGTCAGCCACTGGCTGACGATGTACTCGTACCGGGTCGTGTAGCCCCGGGTGAGGTTGCGGTAGAGCTTGCGGTCGGACGTCGAAAGAACCACGACGTCCGCGTCGTTCTTCAACGTGGACATCGCGGCGACGAAGTCACCCGAGGGATAGGCCCGCGGCGTCAGGTCCGCGGACGGCTCCTCGACGAGCTTGAAGCGTTCGCCGAAGTCGATCGGCTCGCCCTTCTCGGTCAGGATCTTCAGGTAGCGCTGCCGGAGAAAACGGCGGAACTTGACGTCGAAGTCTTCCGCCGAAACGTTGAAGGCGCGTTTGATTACCTTCTCGACGTTTCCGCCGATCTGATTGCGGAACTCGAAAATGAAGTCGCGGACCGCGTCCTTCCCCCATTCCGCTTCGATGAAATCGAAGACGGAGTGGCCGAACCGGTACGCGAAGAAACCGGCGACGTTGCCGCTCTCGGCGATCTGCGGAACCTGGTCGGCGAGGACCGCGTCGCGGAGCACCATCCGGTCCTTGTTGTCTTCGTCGTTGCCGAAGTAGGACGCCATTCCCTCCATGAACCACTGCGGCGCGTTCGTGGTGGCGGCCCGGATGTAGTTGCCGCCGAACAGGATCTCGAACTGGAAGACGTGGGTGAGCTCGTGCCCGATCAGCTGCTGGAGCTTCTCGTCGGGGAGGTCGATGGGGAGCACCATCCGGTTGCGCGACGGGAGCGAGAACGCGCCCACCCCTTCCGGAATGAAGTTCAAGAGCGTGTTCGTCTGCTCGAAGTCCGAGTGGGTGCCGTAATAGATCAGGTTGATCGCTTTCGGAATCTGGAAGTTCAAGGCGCGCGAAATGTCGTCGTACGCGCTCTCGGCGTACGAGGTCACCTTGGGCAGCGCCGCCCGCTCCGACTCGTAGAAATAGACGCTGAAATGGGTCGACCGATAGATCTTCCAGTCGAACCGGTCGTAGACGATCTTGTTCTTCCCGAACTGCGCGGAAGCCGGAACCGCGGCGCAGAAGACGAAGGTGAGCGCGATCGCGATCTTCTTCATGTGGCACGCCCTTCTGGAGCTCTTCCGGGATCCCTCGAGCCGCGGGCGCTCGGGATGACGGTACGAAATTGCTCGATTGGTCTGGGGATCAAAGAGTATGGGGTCGGAAGTTTCGCTCAATCGGTGAAGAGGTACCTCTCGGCGTCCCGGTCGCGGGCGACGAAGAGGTTCAGGATCTGGTTCTCGAGAGAGAACAGGTTCTCGAAGAGACCCTGCAACTCGTCGGCGCGGCGGCCGCCGGTCTGCCGGAAGTCCTTGAACTCGTCCTGAAGGATCTTCTCGCCCGAGCGGCCGTCGAAGACGAGGAACACGATGTCGAAAAGGAAACCGGTCTGTTCGACGTAGACCTGCCGGTAGTAGGTCCGGCTGTCGATCGGGGAGACGTATTCCTCGGTTTTGTAGCCGGAGCGATCTTCGACGCGGAACTCCAGGCTGCCGGAGACCAGGATCTCCGCGCCGGTCTGCGCTCCGAGCGCCCGCCAGAACTCGGTCGAGCGTCCGAGCTCCGAGAGATTCTGGGTCGGCAGCTTGAGCTCGGGGGGGACCGAAACGATTTCGAGCTTCGTTTTCTTTTCGATCTGCTTCTTCAGGAAGCGCTGGAACTCCGCCTGGAGATCCACGTTCTGGAGCCGCTTGTCGCGCGCCTTTTCCGCCTCGGTCGCGATCACGAACGGCGCGAGCGCGATCCTCTCGTTTCCGCGCAGCGGCAGCCGCGGCTTCAACGGCAGCTTCAGCTTGACCTGCGCCACGCCGGCGAAGGACGGAAGGGCCGCGAGCGCGCAGACGAGCGCGAGCGCGATCACCCGAACGAGGCGACCCGAACCGCGCCGGACGCTACGAGCCACCGGTGGCCTTTCCCGTGGTCCGGGTGTAGGAGGTGTAGAACTCAGCGAACCGCGCGTAGTTGCTCGAGCTCGAGGGCGCGCTTGTACTCGGCGAGCGCTTTGGCGAACTCGCCTCCCGCCTCGAGCGCCACCGCGAGGTTGTTGTGCGCCCGGGCGTTGTTCGGTTCCTTCTCGATGGCTTTCTCGAACCGGAAGGCCGCCTCGCGCCACAGGCCCCGGCGCGCAACCACGCTTCCGAACGAGATCTGGGTCTGCGCCTTCTCGGTGCGGGCGTACGACGAGCACCCCGCCGCGACGAGAGCGGCCCCGAGAACCAGCGCAGCTTTCTTCAACCTCGCATCCTCGAATCCCCCCGGTGGGGGCGGCTATTATAGGAAAGGCCTTTCGCGCCCCCGGAAATTTCGACGTCGTCACCTGGACGAATCCGGACCTTCCTCCAGATCCTCAAGAAAACATGAAAACTCTCGCGCTCGGGAGAGGTCTCGGGGTTGGGGAAAATATGCTTTGGATGCACTTCGCGCGGCGGACCGCGGTTTCCTGGGCCAGATCCCGCGACCTGACCCCCCAGAGGCTATGGCCCGTCCTGCGTGAGCGGGGCGGCCTGGACGCCCTGCTGTCGACGCCGGAACGGGACCTTTCCGAGCGCCTGGGCTCGCTCGGAAGGGCCCGCGCCGTCCTCGCGGGCCCGGAGGACGCGGCTGCCGAGCGATGGGCGGCGTCGGTCGAGGCTTCCGGCCTCCGGATCGTCACCGCGTTCGACCCGGAGTACCCCGTCCTGCTCGCCGAGATCGCGGACCCGCCGTTCCTGCTGTTCGCGGTCGGCCGGCTGGAGAGGTTGAACCTGCCGGCCGTGGCGGTCGTGGGCTCGCGCAACGCGACCCGTTACGGCCGGGACGTCGCCGCCCGGCTGGCGCGCGAGCTCTCCCAGGCGGGGGTGACGATCGTCTCGGGCTTCGCTCGCGGCGTCGACGCGGCTGCGCACGATGCCGCGCGGGAAGGGTCCGGAGGAACCATCGCCGTTCTCGGCTGCGGCCTCGACGTCAACTATCCCCCGGAGCACGCGCGCTTGAAAGAAGCGCTGGCGGCGACCGATCTCCTTCTCTCGGAGTTTCTTCCGGGCGCCGAGCCGCGGCCGCAGAACTTCCCGATCCGCAACCGGATCATCGCCGGGCTCGCGGCGGGGGTCGTCGTGGTCGAGGCTTCGCGGCGGAGCGGGTCGTTGATCACGGCGCGCCTCGCGGCCGACTTCGGGCGCGACGTCTTCGCGGTGCCGGGCAGCGTCTTTTCGGAGACCTCGGTCGGCGCGCACGAGCTCCTGCGAGACGGCGCCATCCTGTGCCGCGGCGCGGAGGACGTCCTCGCCGAGCTCTTTCCGTCGGTCGGCCCGCGCGCCGGGCTCGTGGCTGCCCGATCGAAGCCGTCGACGGAGCTCTCCTCCGAAGCGGCCCGCCTGTACCATGCCCTTCGCCGCGAGGAGTCGCTGTCGGCCGAGGAGCTCGCCCAATCGCTCGACCTTCCGGCGGCGACCGTTCTCGCCGGTCTCTTCGAGCTGGAGGGCGCGGGGCTCGCCGTCTGCGACGCCGGCCGCTACGGCGTGGTCCGAAGGTGAGCGACGCGCACGCTAACTGCAGAGCGCGCTTGGCTAACCGCTCTCGGGAATACGTTCTTGTTGCCAGGAGTGCGGACCCCCCGGTTTGCGCTCGGCAAGCCGGATGTGGCAGCGTCCGAGCCCCTCGATGAGCAATCTCGTCATCGTCGAATCGCCTGCGAAGGCGCGAACCCTGGAGAAATTCCTGGGCAAGGATTTCCGTGTGCTCGCTTCCTACGGGCATGTCCGGGACCTTCCGAAGAAGGGGCTGGGCGTCGACCGCGAGCACTCCTACGAGCCGACGTACGAGGTCCTCAAGGGCAAGGAAAAGACCTTGCTGGAGCTGAAGCGCGCCGCTTCGAAGGCCGACGCGGTCTATCTCGCAGCCGATCCGGACCGGGAAGGCGAGGCGATCTCGTGGCACCTCCGGGAGGCGCTCCGCTCTTCGATGAAGGGGAAGCGGTTCCAGCGGGTCCGGTTCAACGAGATCACCAAGAAAGCCGTGCTCGCGGCGATGCAGGACGCGGGCGAGATCGATTCCCGGCTCGTCGACGCGCAGCAGGCACGTCGGATCATCGACCGTCTCGTGGGATACGAGGTGTCCGACCTCCTCTGGAAGAAAATCTGGCGCGGACTCTCCGCCGGCCGCGTCCAGACGGTCGCCCTGCGGATCATCTGCGAGCGCGAGAGCGAGATCGAGGCGTTCGTCCCGGTCGAGTACTGGACGGTCGACGCCAACCTCGAGGCCGGGGCACCCCCGCCGTTCCCGGCGAAGCTCGTTTCGTTCGAGGGGCAGAAGCTCAAGTTCGACGGGACCGATCCGCGTCTCGAATCCGAAGCCTCGGCCGCACGCGTTCGCGAAGAGGCGGAGCGGGCCGTCTGGCGGGTCGCGAAAGTGGACACCTCGGAGCGGCGCAAGAACCCGCCGCCCCCTTTCATCACCTCGCAGCTCCAGCAGGCCGCGGCGCGCCGTCTCGGGTTCGCCGTGCGCCGGACGATGCAGATCGCGCAGCGCCTCTACGAGGGGCGCGAGATCCCGGGTCGCGGGACCGTCGGTTTGATCACGTACATGCGGACCGACTCGACGCGCGTATCGAACGACGCCCTGACCGCCGTGCGGGAGCTGATCGCCGGTCGCTACGGGTCGGGATCCGAGGTGCTGCCCGACTCCGCCCGGTTCTTTCGCGGAAAGCGCGACACCCAGGACGCGCACGAGGCGATCCGACCGACCGACCTCGCACTTCCGCCGGACGAGGTCTCGCGGCACCTCTCGGCCGACGAAGCGAAGCTCTACCGCCTGATCTGGGAACGGTTCGTCGGCTCGCAGATGGCCGCGGCCGTGTACGACACGGTCAGCGCGGAGATCGAGGCGGGCAAGGCTCTCTACCGCGCGTCCGGTTCCACGCTGAAGACGCCCGGTTACCTCGCGGTCTACGGCGTCTCCGCGGAAGAGGACGAAGACGCCGAGAAGGACGGCGCGAAGCTGCCTCCCTTGACGGCCGGCGAGACGCTCAAGCTCGTCGCGATCGAGCCGGAGCGGAAGGAAACGCAGCCACCGCCGCGCTACAACGAAGCGTCGCTCGTGAAGTTCCTGGAGGAAAACGGCATCGGCCGGCCCTCCACGTACGTGGAGATCCTCCGCAAGCTCGAGGACCGCGAGTACGTCCGGAAGAAAGACCGCCGGTTCATCCCGACCGCTCTCGGCCGGACGGTGCTGGAGCTCCTGATCCCGTACTTCGACGACTTCTTCGAAACCGGTTACACGGCGCGGATGGAGGAGCGTCTGGACGAGGTCGAAGAGGGGAAGATCTCCTGGCAGAAGGCTCTCGCGGAGTTCGACCACAAGTTCACACGCGACCGGGACCGCGCGCTCCGGGCGATGGTCTCGGGCAAAGCCGGGATTCCGCTCGCCCAGGCCCGCGAGCTGCTCCACTTCCTGCCGATCGCCGCCGACCTCTCCGAGAAATGTCCGCAGTGCGGCAAGAAGCTGAAGCTGCGGATGGGCAGGAACGGGCTCTTCATCGCGTGCAGCGGCTACCCCGCGTGCACGTTCACGGTGCACATCCCGGACCCGGACGAGGACGCGATCGACACGGCCGAGATCGAGTCGACCGCGTGCGAAGAGTGCGGATCTCCCATGAAGCTGCGGCAGAGCCGCGCCGGCAAGGCGTTCCTGGGGTGCACGGCGTACCCGCGGTGCCGCAACATCGTCAACGTGGTCCTGGAGCGGGGGAAGGCGGAGGCGCGGCCGGACGAGCCGACGGGGGAGACGTGCCCGCGTTGCGGCAACCCGCTCGTGCGCCGGCACGGCCGCTATGGCGCCTACGTGTCCTGCTCGAACTATCCGGCGTGCAAGTACAAGCCGCCGAAGCCCGTGCAGGATACGGGAGTCCGCTGTCCGAAGGACGGGGGCGCGATCGTCGAGCGGCGCGGCCGGTTCCGCCCGTTCTACGGTTGCGTGAACTATCCCGCGTGCGACTTCTCGCTGAACGCGCGGCCGATCCCTCGCGCGTGCCCGAAGTGCGGTAACCCGTACCTCCTGCTGCGCGAGCGCAAGGGCGGATCGGTTCTGGCGTGCGACCGGGCGGGCTGCGGGTTCGAGGAGCCTCCCGATCGGATCCCGCCGATGAAGGAAGTGTTCCTGGAAACGGCGGCGAAGCCGGAGAAGAAGACGGCGAAGGCGAAGCCGCTGGCTCGCAAGACGAAACCCGGCGCGAGGGCGCGGAAGAGCGCGTGATCAGCCGGATCTGGCACGGGTGGACGACCCGCGAGAACGCCACCGCTTACCAGGCCTTGCTCGAGTCCGAGATCCTGCCGGGCATATCGAGCCGCGGGATCGGGGGTCTCGAAGGCGCGCACCTCTTGCGCCGCGACGTCCCCGAGGGGGTCGAGTTCGTGACGATCCTCTGGTTCGACACGCTCGGCGCCGTGCGCGAGTTCGCCGGGGAGGACTACGAGGCTGCGGTCGTGCCGGAAAACGCGCGGCGGCTGTTGACGCGCTTCG
>QHVV01000067.1 GCA_003222385.1 Acidobacteriota bacterium | reverse complement strand
CCCCGTCGTCATCGCACACGCCACCGTTGGAGCTGCCCGTGCATGCCGCCGTGGCCGGCTTGAAGGCGTCCGCCGGGCACGCCCCACTCGATCCGGTACAGCTTTCGGCCACGTCGCACTGGCCCGCCGAGCCTCGGCAGGTCGTCGCTGCAGACTTGAAGACGTCGTTACAGGTTGTGGCGTTGGTTCCCGAGCAGTGATCGGCCCCGTCGTCATCGCACACGCCACCGTTGGAGCTGCCCGTGCATGCCGCCGTGGCTGGCTTGAAGGCGTCCGCCGGGCACGCCCCACTCGATCCCGTACAGCTTTCGGCCACGTCGCACTGGCCTGCCGAGGCCCGGCAGACCGTGGTCGGTGACTTGAAGACGTCGTCACAGGCGGTGGCGCTCGTCCCCGAGCAGTGGTCGGCCGCGTCGTCGTCGCACGCGCCGCCCTGTGAGGCGCCCGTGCACGCCGCCGTGGCTGGCTTGAAGGCGTCCGCCGGACAGGCGTTGCTCGTGCCGTCGCAGCTTTCCGGCACGTCGCACTGGCCCGCCGAGGGTCGGCACTCCGTGCCCGCAGCCACCTTGGCATCGGCCGGACAGGCCGCGCTCGAGCCCGTACAGCTCTCCGCTGCGTCGCAGACTCCTGCGGAAGCGCGGCACTCAAAGCTGCTGGGCTTGAAGGCGTCGGTCGGACAAGCCGAACTCGAGCCCGTGCAGGTCTCCGCTACGTCGCAGACTCCCGCCGAAGCGCGACAGACCGTTCCCGCGTTGCCCGCCGGGTGCGTACAGGCCACGCTGCTGCCGTCACAGATATCCCGCGTGCAGGCGTTGCCGTCATCGGTACAGGTTGTGCCTGCGGGCTTCTTGATGTCCGACGGACACGTCGCGCTGCTGCCTGTACAGGTCTCCGCCACGTCGCATTCATCCGCCGCCGCACGGCAGACCGCGCCGGCGTTGCCCGGCGCGTGCTGACACGTTCCGCTGCCGTTGCACAGATCCGTCGTACAGGCGTTGCCGTCGTCGGCACAGGCCGAGCCCGCTGACTTGTTCGTGTGCTGACAAGATTTCATGGTGCCGTTGCACTGATCCGTCGTACAGGAATTGCCGTCGTCAGAACATGGCGTGCCTGCCGGCTTGACGGCGTTGGCCGGACAGGTCGCGCTCGTGCCCGTACAGGTTTCCGCCGCATCGCACTCATCCGCCGCCGCACGGCAGACCGCGCCGGCGTTGCCCACCTGGTGCTGACACACCCCGGTGTTGTTGCACTGATCCGTCGTACAGGGGTTGCCGTCGTCGGCACACGCCGCGCCGGCGTTGCCGGCGGCGGGGTGCTGACAAACGGTGCTGGTGCCGTTGCACTGATCCAATGTGCAGGCGTTGCCGTCGTCGGGACACGCCGTGCCCGCCGGCTGCTTGACATCCGCCGGACAGACACTGCTACTGCCCGTGCACGTCTCCGCCGCGTCGCACGCGCCCGCCGCCGCGCGGCAGGTCGCACCGGCGTTGCCGACGGGGTGCTGACATGCGTCGCTGGTGCCGTTGCACTGATCCAATGTGCAGGCGTTGCCATCGTCGGGACACGCCGTACCCGCCGGCTGCTTGGCATCCGTCGTCGGACACGTCGTGCTCGTTCCGTCGCAGGTCTCCGCCGCGTCGCAGACCCCGACCGAGGCCCGACACACGGTTCCTGACGGGGCCGTCGTGTGAGAAATCGTTCCTGTCGAGGTGTCACACGAATCCGTTGTGCAGGCGTTGCCGTCGTCGATGGAGGACTGGACGTAGTTGGCGACGTATTCGTTACCAGTCCCTGTGACGCAGATGGAGCGCGGAGGCAGATCCGTGAACGCACCAGAACTCGTCCAGCTCACGAAAGCCCCGCACTGATCCGAAAAAGCGGCTGCCTCGAGCTTGACGGACTGGGTTTGCTGGGGGAAGTTGACGTTCACGTCACTCGAGCCCACCGTTTGATCGGGTTGCGCAGTGGCGGTACCGGTGCAGTTGGTGTTCGTGTAATTCGTCGCTTTCAAGGTGAAGGTCGTGCCCGCCGGCGCCGCCTTGACCTTGACGTTGTTGGCGTCCGTGAACGTCGTCTCGGCCGTGTATCCGGACGATTGGCCGGTCGCCGTCAGGAGGAACGTGACCCACAGGTCGGTCTGCTGGACGACGAGCTCCGAGTTCTGGAAGTTGCCGTCGGCGTCGGCCACGGCGGTCAGCAGGGTGTCGGGCGGATTGTTGTTGTCCCGGTGAACGTTCAGGTTGACCGTTTCGCCCGGCTCCCAGCCGCTACCCGTGATGACGACGGTTTCGCCCGGCGCGTAGTCGGTCTTGTCGGTCGTCACAATGGCTGAAGAGGCGCTGAAGAGAACCGCCGTCTGGTGGAGCCGTCCGCTCGTGCTCGCACCACCAATGGCGATGGCCTGGTGTACCTCGGGCAGATCAGTCAGCGTGTAATCGCTTCGGTCGAGGACGTCGACGCCCGACGGAAGATTAACGCCGTCCGCCGACAATCTTGAGAGCGGAGTTCTCGATGCGAGGGATGATCCGAGCACTGCCGTCCGCCTCGGGTTACGGAGCGCCGCGGAGAACGAGCTGGCGTTGCCTGCCAGGTGTGCAAGCGACGAGAAGCGCCCCTCCGGGTTGAACAGCTCCATCGTGGCTTCGGCGTCGCCGCCGATCAACTGGACTTTTCCGTCCGGGAGAAGCTTCATCGTGAGACGCGAGCGGGGGGTCTTCATCGAGGTCGCGATGGGCGAGAAAACAAGAGTCTCGAGGTCGAGGATCTCCGCGGAGGCGAGCGAAGCGCCGTCCAATCCGATGCCGCCCGCGATCAGGAGGTTCCCGTTCTGCAGAACGATCGTCGCGTGCAGGCGCCGCGGAGTCGTCAGGCATCGCTCGAGCTCGTGGAATTGTCCGTTCGCGGGTTCGAAGATCTCGGCGCAGCCGGCCGTGTCGCCGCCGACGACGACGACTCGGCCATCGGCCAGCACCGTCGCGGTGTGACCGAAGCGCGCATGATTCAGGGACGGTCCGGACGAGAAGGTCTTCGTGTCCGGATCGAAGAACTCGGTCGAGTTGAGCGCGGCCTGGTCGCGGCCGCGGCCGCCCATGACGAGCACGCGCCCGTCGTTGAGAAGCACGGCGGCGTGGTCCGCGCGCGGCTCCAGCGAAGTCGCCGCAACCGTGAACGTGCGCGCGACGGGATCGTAGATCTCCGCGACCGCGACCGGACCGCTCGCGTTCCGGCCGCCGACGAGGAGAACGCGGCCCTTGCCGAATCGAGTGGCGGTGTGGTCCTGTCGCTCGACGTTCGGTCGGGGCGCGCCGACGATTTCGGCGGCGAAAGAACTTCGAACCAGGAAGATCCCGGCGAGCACTGCGAAGAGCGCAGCCCGGCGCCCTGCACCGCGCAGCGAACGCGTCACCGCGCAAGACAGACTCACCCCCGAAGGGTTGGTGGTCATTTGACCCGCCTTTCGATCTTTTTAGGGACGCCGCGCTGGCGTCGTAGCTCCCCGCGGTAAATTTTCCGAATTGGTCCGCGCAAAGATTATTCAGCGAGCGTCTAACAGAAGTCCATTCGACTTAAGTCGGATGCGAACGGCTTCCGCGGAGGGTAGAGATTCGTCCGCAGAGAGACGGTGGGCCTCCTCGGACCGGCTTGGGGGGAGGAGACGCCCGCCTCGGGGTCGGAAAGTCAGCTTCGAAAGAAACGCAGGAGCGCGGCCGCCAGGAAAGCGAGGATCCCGAGGAGCAGCATGAAGCCGAAGACGTAGACAAGGATCCAAAGGAAGCGGGTTTTCCGGGGATCGTCGTCGTCAGGCATGGTGCGAAGTTCTTACGTCCATCTTCTCGCCGCAAGGCTGTACGACATCCGTGTCGTCCCGGGATTCCGAAAGGTCGCCGGCGGTGACCACGTCCCGGAGCGGGCTGCTTCGTTTCGCTCGGGAGGGCGCCGCCGGCCGTCGGACTCTGTGCATAAAAAAGAGTAACGCGAGCATCTCAAAGCATATGAATTAGAATGAATTCTATGCGAACCACTCTCGACCTTCCCGAGGCGTTGATCGAGGAAGCCCGGCGCGCAGTGGGCTTCAAGTCCAAAACGGACACCGTAATCCTGGCTTTGACCCAGCTCCTCCGGTGTCGCCGAATTGAACAGTTGAAGGAGCTGATGGGCAACGTCCAGCTCGAGATCGACCGCCGTCGGCCTCCCCGGCCGTGATCTTCGTCGATTCGTCGGTCTGGATTTCTGCCTTTCGCGACGGGCAGAGCCCGGAGGCGCGGGGGTTGACCCGCCTGCTCGACTCCGACGAGGTGGCTCTCTCGATCCCCGTCTTTCTGGAGATGCTCACCTCCAGGGGATTGGGTCGCGAGAACCGCTACCACCTGCGACGGGTGTTGAGCGCTCTTCCGGTCTTCTATCCGTCGGTGGAGACCTGGGCCCGGATCGGGAAGTGGATCGATCGGGCCGCGCACCGCGGCGACCAATTTGGAGTCCGGGATCTCCTCGTCGCTTCGATCGCCGCCGATCGGAGCGCTCCAGTCTGGTCTCTTGCCGTCGATTTCCAGCGGATGTCGCGGCTCTTCCATTTCGTCGGACTCTATCGACCGAGCGTCGAGGACGGGAGTTGACGGAAAGGGATTCCTCGCCCGGTGTCAGCCGTGGATCCCGCGGGCCGCCAGCCAGCGCTCGGCGTCCATGGCGGCCTTGCAGCCCTCGCCGGCTGCCTGAACGGCCTGGCGGTACGTCGGATCGGCGACGTCGCCGGCGGCGAACACTCCCTCGACCGACGTGCGCGTCGAGGGATGCCGCACCTTCAGATATCCGACCTCGTTCATCTCGAGCTTGCCCCGGAAGATCGCCGTGTTGGGCAGGTGTCCGATCGCGACGAAGACGCCGCCGGCGTCCAATTTCGAGAGGCCGCCCGCCCGTGTGTCTCGCAGCGTGACGCCGGTGACGCCTGCGCCGGTGCCGTGGATCTCCTCGATGACCGCGTTCAGCCTCCAGTGGATCTTCGCGTTCGCGCGAGCGCGGTCGAGCATGATCCGCGAGGCGCGGAACTCCTCGCGCCGGTGGACGATCGTGACTTTGGTCGCGAACTTCGTCAGGAAAGTCGCCTCTTCCATCGCCGTGTCTCCTCCGCCGACGACGACGAGGTCCTTGTTGCGGTAGAGGGGCAGCGGGCCATCGCACGTTGCGCAGGCGGAGACCCCCGCCTGGCGCTCGGAGGGAATTCCGAGGGCCTTCGCCGACGCTCCCGCCGCGATGATCACGGCGTCGGCAGTCAGGTTCGACCCGGAATCGAGGGTGAGGCGGAAGGGACGGGCCTCCAGGTCGACGTCCGTGACGACGTCCAAGAGAACCTCCGTGCCGAACCTCTTCGCCTGCGCCTCGAAGATCTCCATCAGCTCGGGACCCTGGATGCCGTCCGTGAAGCCGGGATAGTTCTCGACGTCGGTCGTGATCGTGAGCTGCCCGCCCGGCTGCGTGCCCTGGATCACGATGGGCTCGAGGTCCGCGCGCGAGGCGTAGAGGGCGGCCGTCCAGCCGGCGGGACCCGACCCGATGATCGCGATGCGGTAATGCAGTCTGGTCGGAGGCATCGTTCTCTTTTGGCGGCGCGAGGATATGCGACCCGCGCGTCGAAGGAAATACGCCGGCCCGGACGCCGGCGGTGCGGCGTCATACTGCGCGATGTGGCAAGTGGAGACCTGACCCCCATGATCGCCCGCCGGCTTGCGGGTTTCGGCACGACCATCTTCACCGAGAAGACCCGGCTCGCCGTCGAGCACGGCGCCATCAACCTCGCGCAGGGATTCCCGGACTTCGACGGCCCGGATTTCGTCAAGGAGGCGGCGATCGCGGCGATCCGAGACGGCCGAGGTCAATACGCACGCATGACCGGCATCCCCGAGATCCACGACGCCCTCTCCGCGAAGTACCGGCGGGATTACGGCCTGGACTATCGGGTCGGAGAGGAGCTCACGGTCACCTCCGGCGCGACCGAGGCCATTTTTGCGGCGATCTTGGGCGTCTGCGATCCGGGCGACGGCATCGTGCTCTTCGAGCCCTACTACGACTCTTACAAGGCGAGCGTCGTCATGGCCGGCGGCGTGCCCTCGTTCGTGACCCTGGAAGCGCCGCAGTGGAGCTACGATCCGGCCTCTCTGGTCGATGCCGTCACGGAGCGCACGCGCGCGATTCTCCTCAACACGCCGCACAACCCGACCGGGAAGGTGTTTTCGGACGACGAGCTGGAGGCGATTGCGCGCCTGTGCGTCGAGCGCGATCTCGTCTGCATCACCGACGAGGTCTACGAGCACATGGTCTACGAAGGCCGCCACGTCCCGATGGCCACGCTTCCGGGGATGCGCGAGCGCACGATCACGATCTCGAGCTTCGGAAAGACGTTCTCGCTGACGGGCTGGAAGATCGGCTGGGCGGCGGCGCCGCGGCATCTTTCCGCGGCCGTGCGCGCGGCGCATCAGTTCATCACCTTCGCGACGGCGACCCCCCTCCAGCACGCCGCGGCCTGCGCTCTGTCGGCAGGGCCGGAATACTACGATCGGCTCCTGGCCGGCTACCGCGAGCGGCGCGACTACCTGGTGGGCGAACTCGCGCGCATCGGTTTCGGAGTGCGCGCGCCGGCCGGCGCCTACTACGTCTGCGCCGATTTCCGCCGCTTTAGTTTCGAAGACGACGTCGCCTTCTGCAAACACCTGATCGAAGACGTCGGCGTCGCGGCGATCCCGCCGTCGGCTTTCTATGACCGACCCGGGAAAGGACGCGGCTACGTGCGCTTCGCGTTCTGCAAGAAATTGGAGACTCTCGAGGCGGCCGTCGGCCGGCTGGAGAAGCTGTGCGGATAGCGCTCGTCCAGATGGATCTGGCCTGGGAGGACGTCCCCGAGAACCACCGCCGCGCGGCGCTCCTTCTCGAAGAGGCGGCCGCGGGCGGAGCGCGGCTGGCTCTGCTGCCGGAGATGTTCTCGACCGGGTTTTCGATGGATTCGCGTCGCATCGCGCAGCCCCCCGGCGGGCCGTCCGAGTCGTTCCTGCGCGAGCAGTCTGCGCGACTCGATCTATGGATCCTGGCGAGCGTGCCGGAGGCCGGCGAGCCGTCTCCGCGGAACATGGCGCTCCTCGTGTCGCCCGACGGATCGGTCGTCCGTTACGCGAAGATCCATCCGTTCTCGTACGCCGGCGAGGACCGGGTCTACACGGCGGGCGATCGGGTGGTGACCGCGGAGATCGAGGGTATGCGCGTGACGCCGTTGGTCTGCTACGACCTGCGCTTTCCCGAGCCGTTCCGGACGGCGGCGGATGAGACGGACCTCTTCGCGGTCGTCGCCAACTGGCCCGACCAGCGCCGCGAGCACTG
>QHVV01000066.1:4363-12064 GCA_003222385.1 Acidobacteriota bacterium | reverse complement strand
GGGCGGAGGCCCGGCTCGCGCAGCGCTTTTCCAAGCGGATTCCGGCGGCCGTCAACCTGGCGATCGCGAAAGCGTCCTCGGAGTCGGCGGCATACATCGCGCAGTACAACGTCTGGATGCACCACCTCGTCGACGAGAAAGGTAACCGTCTCTTCCCGCCGAAGATGCGGCTCCTCTCCCACTGGAACCTGCGCGACGAGATCAAAGCGGATTACGGAGACACGGCGAACGGCCTCGCAAAGCAGCGGACGATCCAGAGGGTGATGGAGCGGATCGTCACGCAGACGATCCCGAAAGCCGTGATCGACAACCCGAACGTCGACTGGAATCCGTTCACGAACGAGGTCCGGCCGGCGACCGAGAAGGACTCCGACGCGCCGCCGCCCGCGACGCCTTCCGCCGCGGCCGCGGCAAGGCCGGCGAATGCGCCCGAGCCCGATACCCGTTACGCGATGCTGCTCGCGGACTTCCAGGCCTCCCGCCAGGCCGACCCCTACTCGCCGACCGCGCCGACCTTGATCGCGCGGCGTTTCGACGAGAACCGCGAGCTTCCCGAGGCCCGCGTCCGCAGGATGTTCGAAGACGTCCTGACGTCCCCGCTCGTCCCCCGAGTCGCGAAGTCGATCGAGAAGCGGCTCGGGCGGCCTCTCGAGCCGTTCGACGTCTGGTATTCCGGCTTCAAGCAGCGCGGCAAGTACAGCGAGGCGGAGCTCGACGAGATCGTCCGCAAGAAATACCCCACGCCCGAGGCGTACAAGAGGGACATCCCGAACCTTCTCCAGAAGCTCGGCTTCTCGAAGGAAAAAGCGGAATCCGTCGCGGACAACATCGTCGTCCATCCCGCGCGCGGGTCGGGGCACGCTTCCGGCGCCGGCAAGCGCGGGCTCAAGGCGTACCTCCGCACCCGCGTCGAGAAGGAAGGGATGAACTACAAGGGATACAACATTGCCGTCCACGAGATGGGGCACAACGTCGAGCAGACGTTCTCCCTGAACGAGATCGATCACACCCTTCTGTCCGGAGTCCCCAACACCGCCTTCACCGAGGCGCTCGCGTTCGTCTTCCAGGGACACGACCTGGAGCTGCTGGGCCTCGTCAAGCCGGACGCGCGGAGTCGCGCTCTCGCGACGTTGAACGACTTCTGGGGGACGTACGAGATCGCCGGCGTCGCGCTCGTCGACATGGCCGCATGGCACTGGATGTACGACCACCCGAACGCGACCGCGGCGCAGCTGAAGGAGGCGACGGTCGGGATCGCGCGCGACGTCTGGAACCGCTACTACGCGCCGGTCTTCGGAAAGCGCGACGTGGTGCTGCTCGGGATCTACTCCCACATGATCGATTCGTTCCTCTACCTGCCGGATTACCCGATCGGGCACATGATCGCGTTCCAGATCGAGAGGCAGATGGAGAAGGCCGGTAACATCGGTTCGGAGTTCGAGCGGATGGCGAAGACCGGCAGCGTCGCGCCGGACCTCTGGATGACGAAGGCGACCGGAGCGCCGGTCGGGCCGGAGGCGCTGCTCGCCGCGGCGGCGGAAGCGGTGCCGCAGGTCGAATCGGCGAAAGACTGAGACAGCGACCGACGAGCCCGATTTCCCGGGAAGCCTGAGGTAGCATTTCGCGCAGGCCTCGATCCGAAATGAAGTGCGTGACCTGCTCCGCGGAGCTCCGGGAGGATGTGCGTTTCTGCTCCTCCTGCGGGTCGCCCGTGAGCTCCGTCTCCCGGCTCCCGACGGGGCTCGCGACCCCGTCTGCCGTCGTCGCCGCGCAGCGGCGCACGTCCTCCTCCGATCCGATCGGGCGGCTCGCATCCTCCGAGTCGCTCGATCCACGCGCGCTCGCTCCGGGAAGCGTGATCGCCGAGCGCTACCGCATCATCGGCCTGATCGGCCGAGGCGGCATGGGCGAGGTCTACCGCGCCGACGATTTGAAGCTCGGGCAGACGGTCGCTCTGAAGTTCCTTCCGGAGAGCCTCGCCTCCGATCCGGCGTGGGTCGAACGGTTCTATGCCGAGGTGCGCCACGCGCGGCAGGTCTCGCACCCCAACGTCTGCCGCGTCTACGACGTCGGCGAGATCGGCGGGCGTCACTTCCTCTCCATGGAGTACGTGGACGGCGAGGACCTGGCTTCGCTGCTGCGGCGCATCGGCCGCCTTCCGCCGGACAAGGCGGTCGAGATCGCGCGCGAGCTCTGCGCCGGGCTCTCCGCGGCGCACGACAAGGGTGTCCTGCATCGGGACTTGAAGCCCTCCAACGTCATGATCGACGGCCGTGGCCGCGCGAAGATCACCGACTTCGGCCTCGCGGCCGGGGTCGAGGACGACAAGGGCGGCGGGGAAGTCTCGGGCACACCCGCCTACATGGCGCCCGAGCAGCTTTCGGGCAAGGGCGCTTCCATCCAGAGCGACATCTACGCGCTCGGCCTCGTGCTCTACGAAATCTTCACCGGACGCAAGCCCTTCGAGGCGGCCACGCTCGCCGACTGGAGGCGCAAGCATTCCGAAGATCAGCCCACTGCGCCTTCGACCGTGACGCCCGGCCTCGATCCGGTCGTCGAGCGCGTCATCCTGCGCTGCCTCGAGAAGGATCCGAAGGCGAGGCCTCGCTCGGTCGCCGCCGTGGCGGCGGCGCTGCCTGGAGGCGATCCTCTCGCCGCCGCGATCGCGGCCGGCGAAACGCCCTCGCCCGAGATGGTCGCCGCGGCCGGCAGCGACGAAGGCATGAAACCCGCGATGGCGTGGGCTTGTCTGCTCTCGATCCTCGCCGGACTGGCGCTCGCCGCCTGGCTCTCGCCGCGTGCCTACCGCCATGGGCACGTGCCGCTGGAGAAACCTCCGGACGCGCTCGTCGAGAAATCGAAGGAGATCGCCCGGAGGCTCGGCTACAAGGACAAGCCCGCTGACACCGCCTGGGGCTTTTCCGGCAACGGCGAATACCGCCGCTGGGTCGAGGAGCACGACAAGTCGAAGACCCGCTGGAAGGACATGGAAGACGGTCGTCCGGCGTCGATCTACTTCTGGTACCGGCAGAGTCCCGGCCGACTCGTCCCCGAGCGATTCCGCGGGGAAGACTCCAACGGGGTAGCAGTGACCGAGAGCGATCCGCCGCCAACGACGAGCGGCATGATCGGCGTCGAGCTCGACCCGTTGGGCCGCCTGATCCGTTTCGAGGCGGTCCCGTCTTCCGGGCCGCAGGCATCGTCGACCACTCTCGATTGGTCGATTCTTCTCGCCGAAGCCGGGCTCGACGACGCGGCCTTCTCGCCTGCCGAACCGCAGTGGCTTCCTCCCTCGTACGCGGATGCCCGGGCGGCGTGGGTCGAAAGCAAACCCGAACGACCGGACCGGCCCCTGCACGTCGAGGCGGCGGCCGTGGGCGGACGGCCCGTCTTCTTCGAGCTCGCCGGACCGTGGAGCCGTCCGCCCCGGATGGCTCGTCTGGCCGAGCTTACGCAGCTAGGCCGGGACTTCCCGCTCTTGTTACTCGGCATATTGGTCGTCGGCGGGGCGCTAATCGCCCGTCGGAACCTGCGTCTGGGCCGCAGCGACCGTCGAGGTGCCACGCGCCTGGCCGCCTTCGTGTTCGCCTGCTCGATGCTCACCTGGGCGTTCCTGACGAGCCACGTCGCGAGCGATTCGGAGCTCGCCCTGCTTCTCCTGGGCGCTAGCATTGCCCTCTTCCTCGCCGGCGTGTGTTGGCTGCTGTACGTCGCTCTCGAGCCGCTCATCCGGCGCCGCTGGCCCGACTCTCTGATTGCCTGGACGCGCCTGCTCTCGGGCCGCCTCTCCGATCCGCTGGTCGGCCGAGTGCTCCTGGCAGGCGCTCTGCTCGGCGTTTTCGAGTCCATCTCCGTGGAAGCCCTGCAGCTCGCGCGCCGGGCCTTCGAGGCGACGCCGCCGATCCCGCCCCTGCCGTGGGATACGACGCTGGTTGGCCCGCGAGCCGTAGCGGCTCACCTCTTCAACCCTGCTGTCGCCATGTTCTTCGCGCTCGCCGCAGCGATGCTCTTCTTCCTTCTGCGCGCGGTCCTCCGGAAGGAGTGGCTCGCGGCCGCCGTCTTCGTGCTGTTGTTCGCCGTGCCTTCGTTTCTCGACGGTGGCCTGATTTCCGGGGCGTTCAGCCTCGTCATCGCCGCCGCCGAAATCTTCGTCTTTCTTCGCTTCGGCCTGCTCGCCTGGGTCTTTGCCAATTACTTCGGCCACTGTCTGTCGTTCCCGCTGACGACCGACTCCTCCGCCTGGTACGCCGGAACCTCGCTCTTTGTGTTGCTGGTTCTCGCCGTGATCGCCGTCTACGGCTTCCGCATCGCGCTCGCCGGTCGGCCCATGTTTTCGGGAATGCGCCTCGAGGATTAGGAGGATCGATGATCGTCCGCCGCTTCGTATTCGGTCTCTCGCTCGCCCTGGTTGTCGCGCCGCGGCTTCTCGCCCAGGTCGGCTTCCCGCTCTTCTCGACCGACTTTCCGCCCGAGGAGTTCGCGAAACGCCGCGCCGCGGTCTACGACGCGATCGGGGGCAACGCCGTCGCGATCCTGCAGGGCGCGCCGACCCCCGTCGGCTATACCCGCTTCCGGCAGTCGAACGACTTCTACTACCTCTCGGGCGTCGAGGTCGCCAACGCGTACCTTCTCCTCGATCCGGCCGAGCGCAAGACGACCCTGTATCTGCCGCACCGGAACGAGCGGCGGGAAGTCGGCGAAGGGAAGGTCTTCTCCGTGGAAGACGCAGCCGAAGTCGAGAAGGCCTCGGGCCTCGACGCGGTCTTCGGGCCGGATCTCCTGGGGGAGCACCTCGCGCGCATCCTCCAGCGCCGCGCGCCTCTCACCGTCTACACGCCGCTTTTTCCGCCCGAGGGAATCGCTGAGAGCCGGGACCTCGCGCTGCGCCGGGTCGCCGAGCTCGGCTCGGACCCGTGGGATGGAAGCTCATCGCGGGCCGGCAACTTCGCGCGCCGGCTCTCCGAGCGGTTCCCCAACTCGACCGTCGCCGACCTTTCTCCGATCCTCGACGGGCTGCGCCTGATCAAGAGCGCGCGGGAAATCGAGATGATCCGGCGCGCGACCCGCCTGTCCGGGCTCGCGCTCATGGAGGCGATGCGCTCGACCCGTCCCGGACAGTACGAGCGCGAGCTCGACGCGGTCGCGAAGTTCGTCTTCTACCGCAACGGCGCGCAGGGCGACGCCTACTACTCCTTGATCGGTAGCGGCCAGAACGCGTGGTGGCCGCACTACAACGCCGGCAAGCGGAAGATGGAGGACGGCGACTTCCTCCTGATGGACTACGCGCCGGACGTCGGCTACTACATGAGCGACGTCACCCGGATGTGGCCGGTCAACGGGACGTTCGCTCCCTGGCAGCGCGAGCTGTACGGGTTCTATCGCGCCTGTTACGAGGCGATCCTGAGAGGGATCCGGCCGGGGGTCGACGCCGGCGCGATCATGAAGGAGGCGGTCAAGCAGATGGAACGGTCCCTCGCCGCCGCGAAGTTCTCGAAAGACGTCTACCGCAGGGCGGCGGAAAGCTTCGTGAAGGACTACCGGGACGCGGCCGGCCGACCCGACGCGTCCCTGGGACACTGGGTGGGCATGGCCACGCACGACGACGGGCCGCACAAGGGGCCGCTGAAACCCGGGATGGTCTTCACGATCGAGCCCGCGCTGCGCGTGCCGGAGGAAAAGGTCTACGTGCGCCTGGAGGACGTCATCGTCGTGACGCCGAAGGGGGCCGAGGTCCTGTCCGACTTCGTGCCGCGCGACGTCGAGGCGATCGAGAAGATCATGAGGGAAGAGGGGCTGCTGAAGCGCTATCCGCGCGCGGACTGATGACTCGTCCGGTCAGGCATTACACTCGTTGGCATGAAGCGGATGACCGTCGGACGGCTGAGCAGGCTGGGACGTGCTATGCAAGGACCGAGATCGCGGAGCCGTCCCGCAAAGCGGGTTACGAGGCTGATCGGATCGCTCGAATCGGGCGTCTCCGACCTCGCCGAGGATGACCGCCGGTACATCCTGAAGTCGCTGACGAAGTCGGAATGAGCTCGGCGCCGCTCCAGGTCCTGCCGGGTTAGCATTCTCGCGCGATGGAACGCATCGTCGAATCGCGACCCCTGGTCCAGACGCGGCTCTCGCTCGCCGCGAGGTTCGGCGCGTTCGTCGCGGAACGCTTTCCGTTCGCGCTCGCCCCGGCGTTCGAGGCGTTCCGATCGGTCTCCCCGACCGACCCCGGCCGCGACGAGGCCGCCATCGAGGCGTTGCGCCGGCCCGTGTCGGAGGCGCTGCTCCGCGCCATCGATCACCTTCCCGCTGAAGCGTTCGGCGACACGGTCCCCGGAGTCACCGTGGACACGCGAATGCAGCAGGCCAAGGCGGAGCTCCTCGAAGCGTGCGACGGATTCCTGCGTCGCGAAGCGCTCGAGGCCTCTCTCACGCCCGAGGAGCGGATCGAGATCCTGCGCGGGATGATCCTGACGCGCGCGACCGACAACCGCCTGAAGGCGTTCTTCTCGGGCGGCGAGGTCCGGTACGGAGACGCCGCGTTCCAGGGGAAGGGTTTCCGGTCGCTGGGGCAGGAGGCGATCTACGCGTCGGCGATTCGCCTCCGTCGCGGCGAGCAGTACCGATCCCCGGACGGATCGTGGAAGGGCGACGTCGTTGCGCCGCTCATCCGCGACCTCGGCGCCACGCTGGCGATGCGGCCGCATCCCGAGACCATCCGGCTGACGCTCTCCGCGCAGATGGGAAAGGCGGGGCCGCCGATGGAAGGCAAGGACCTCCACGTCGGAGACTTCGGCTGGGGCAATCTGCCTCCCACGGCACCTCTGTCGATCTCGACCCTGACGATCGCCGGCATGGCGATGGCGTTCGCCCGGGACGGCTCCGGCCGCGTCGGCGTCTCCTACATCGGAGAAGGGGGCACGTCGCTCGGCGAATGGCACGAGGCGATCAACCTCTGCGCGGCGCGAAGACTCCCGGCGATCTTCTGCGTCCAGAACAACCAGACCGCGCTCGCGACTCCGGTCGCGGAACAGTCCGCGGTGCGCGTCTTCGCCGAGAAGGCCGCGGGATACGGAATTCCCGGGATCACGCTCGACGGCACCGACCCGGACCGGATCGCGGCGGCGTTCGCGTGGGCCGCCGAGCGGGCCCGCGCCGGGAAGGGACCGGCGCTGATCGAGCTCGTCTGCATGCGCATCTGCGGCCACGCGCATCACGACGACATGCTCTACCTGGGCAAGGAGCCGCCGATCTCCTGGGAGTATCCGCCGCTCTTCGAGTCCGGCTACGCGGACCGCCGGCTCTACGAGTTCTGGTCGAAGCGCGATCCCATCCCGACGTACGCCGCGCGGCTGGAGTCCGAAGGGATCCTGGCCGAGGGCGATCTCGACCGCTTCAAGGCGGAGGCGGACGCCTCGGTCGAGGAGGAAGCGCAGAAGGTCATCGCCGCGCCGTGGCCCACGCGCGAAGGCGCCGGGCAGGGCGTCTTCGCGGACGAGCCGCCGCGCCGCCGGATCGAGGTGCTGGAGCCCGACTCGCGCAAGCGTCTCGTCTCCGACGTGCTGCTGCGGCCGGAGCCGGGTCCTCCCTTCGATCCGAAAGGCAGGACTTTTCTCGAAGCGATCATGTTGGGCCTGCGCGATGCTCTCGCCGCCGATCCGCGCGTCTTCGTGTACGGAGAGGACGTCGGCGGCAAGTACGGCAATG
>QHVV01000066.1:0-4338 GCA_003222385.1 Acidobacteriota bacterium | reverse complement strand
CCGGAATTCGGCGATCGGATCCTGAACTCGCCGCTCGCCGAAGGCGCGGTTCTCGGGGTCTGCGTCGGCGCGGCGCTCGCCGGGCAGCGGCCGATCGGCGAGATCCAGTTCAACGACTTCGTCGCGACCGGCTTCAACCAGCTTGTGAACAACGCCGCGAAGATCCGCTACCGCTGGGGCGGATCGGTCCCGATGGTCGTGCGGATGCCGTGGGGAGGGCTGCGCCATGCGGGTCCGTACCACAGCCAGAACACCGAGCCATGGTTCTACCGCACGCCCGGTTTGAAGATCGTGGTGCCATCCACGCCCGCCGACGCACGCGCGCTCCTCGCTTCGGCGGTCGCCGACCCCGACCCCGTCCTCTACTACGAGCACATCGCGCTTTACCGCGACCCGCGCGTCAAACAGGTCCTGACCGACGAGCCGCCCGCTCCGATTCCGCTCGGAAGAGCGGCGCTGCGGCGGGAAGGATCTGACATCGCCATCGTCTCGTATGGCGCGTACGTCCACGTGGTCCTGCGCGCCGCGGAGAAGCTCGCGAAGGACCGGATCCAGGCGGCCGTCCTCGATCTCCGCAGCCTCGTGCCGCTCGATCGCGCGGCTCTGCTGGGGCTCGCGCGCCGGTGCGGCCGCGTCCTGATCGTGCACGAGGACTCGCGGGCCGGCGGCATCGGGGAAAGCCTCGCGGCGATCGTGCAGGAAGAGGCGTTCGAACATCTCGACGCGCCCGTGCGGATCCTGGGCGCCCTCGACACGCCGGTGCCGTACTCGCCCCCGCTCGAGGAGTTCTACCTCCCGAGCGAGGAGGAGGTCGAGCGCGCGGCGCGACTGCTCGCCGCCTACTGAGGCCAGCCCGAAGCCTGCTCGAGGCGACGCCGGGACGCTCGAACGGTGTCCCGATCCGGCCTATGATCTCGATCGAATCACTTCTACCCTCCGAGGTGGCTCATGAAGCTCATCGTCAACGGCAAGGAACACGAGGTGATGACGCCCGGAGAGACGCCTCTTCTCTGGGTGCTTCGCGACTTCCTCGGGCTGACCGGCACCAAATATGGCTGCGGCATGGCCCAGTGCGGCGCCTGCACGGTCCACATCGACGACCAGGCGGTGCGCTCCTGCGTCCTTCCCGTCGGCGCCGTCGCGGGACGGTCCGTCACGACGATCGAAGGGCTCTCATCCGCTGAGCTGCACCCGGTTCAGCGCGCCTGGATCGAGACGGACGTGGTCCAGTGCGGCTACTGCCAGCCCGGCCAGATCATGGCCGCGGCCGCGCTGTTGAAAGTCAAAGCGAAACCGAGCGACGCCGACATCGACGCGGCCTTGTGCGGCAACCTCTGCCGGTGCGGGACTTACCAGCGCATCCGGGCGGCCGTGCGGCGGGCCTCCGAAATCGCTGGAGCCTGAGTCATGGATGCATTCAAAGACGTCAGTCGCCGCCAGTTCTTCAGGGCCTCGGCCGGTGGAGCCGCGAGCCTCGTCATCGGGTTCTACCTGCCGGCCCGTTCCATTCTCGCTATGGCGCAAGAGACTGCAGCGCCTGCGCCGGCGAAGCTCCCCTCGCCGAATGCGTTCCTGCGCATCGGGGCGGACGAAAGCGTGACCGTGCTGCTCGCTCATTCCGAGATGGGCCAGGGCATCTGGACGACGCTTCCGATCTTGATCGCCGAGGAGCTGGAATGCGACTGGTCGAAGATCCGCGTGGAGCATGCGCCGGCGGCTCCCGCGTACTTCCACACCGCGTTCGGGATTCAGATGACGGGCGGCTCGACATCGACCTGGTCCGAGTTCGACCGTTACCGTCAGGCCGGCGCGCTTGCACGCGAGATGTTGATCCAGGCTGCGGCGGCGCAGTGGAAGGTCGACCCGAAGAGCTGCCGAGCGGAAGAGGGATTCGTCGTTTGCGGCGGCAAGAAACTTTCCTTCGGCAAGCTGGCGGCGGCGGCGCAGAAACTCACGCCCCCCTCCCGCGTGGAGCTGAAGACGTCGAAGGAGTGGAAGCGGATCGGCAAGCCGACCAGGCGTCTCGATTCGCGCGAGAAGGTGACGGGCCGGGCGGAGTTCGGCCTGGACGTGCGCTTCCCCGGACTCATGACGGCGGTCGTGGCGCGCGCTCCGGTCTTCGGCGGGAAGGTGAAGAGCTTCCGGGCGGAGAAGGCCAAAGCAACGCCGGGCGTGAAGGCCGTCGTGCAGGTGCCGTCAGGGGTCGCCGTGGTGGCCGAGCATTTCTGGGCCGCCAAGGTCGGCCGTGACGCGCTCGAGATCGAGTGGGATCTCGGGCCCGGCTCGGAGTTGGATACCGAGAAGATGCGGGAAGATTTCCGCGCGTTGAGCCAAAAGCCGGGCCTCAAGGCCGCGGCGGCCGGGGACGTCGAGACAGCGATGCGCGGAGCCGGGACGAAGATCGAAGCGGAATACGAGCTGCCGTACCTCGCGCACGCCACGATGGAGCCGTTGAACTGCACGGTCAAGCCCGGAAGAGATGGGTGCGAGATCTGGACCGGGACGCAGTTCCAGACGGGGGACCAGGCCGCCGCGGCGAGCGTCTTCGGATTGGAGACCGAGCAGGTCAAGATCCACACCACGTTTCTCGGCGGCGGTTTCGGCCGGCGTGCCACGCCCTCGAGCCACTTCGTCGTCGAGGCCGCGCACGTCGCCAAGTCGGCCGGGATGCCGGTCAAAGTCGTGTGGACGCGCGAGGACGACATGCGCGGCGGCTACTACCGGCCGATGTGGATGCACCGGTTGAACGCGGGCCTCGGCGGCGATGGTCTGCCGATCGCCTGGCGTCAGACGATCGTCGGCCAGTCCATCCTCGAGGGGACCCCGTTCGCGAAGATGATGATCAAGGAGGGCGTGGACGAAACGTCCGTCGAAGGCGCCGCCGATTCCCCCTACTTGAAGGCGATCCCGAACCACTGGATCGGCCTGCATTCCCCCAGGCCGGGCATCCCGGTCCTCTGGTGGCGTTCGGTCGGCCATTCGCATACCGGCTTCGTCGTGGAGAGCTTCGTGGACGAGCTGGCAGGGGCCGCGAAGCTCGACCCGCTGGAGTATCGGCGCCGGCTGCTCAAGGACCATCCGCGCCACCTGGGCGTCCTCAACCTGGCCGCCGAAAAAGCCGGTTGGGGAAACCCGCTCCCCCAGGGGACCTTCCGCGGTATCGCGGTTCACGAGTCTTTCGGCAGCTTCGTGGCGCAGGTGGCGGAAGTGTCGGTCGAGAAGAACCGGATTCGCGTGCACCGCGTCGTCTGCGCGGTGGACTGCGGGATTTGCGTCAATCCCTCGGGTGTGGCCGCGCAGATGGAGTCCGGCGTCGTCTTTGGCCTGACGGCGGCGCTCTACGGGGAGGTCCGCTTCAAAGAGGGACGCGTGCAACAGTCGAACTTTCACGACTACCCCCTGCTGAGGCTCCATGAGATGCCGCGAGTCGAAACGCACATCGTCGCGAGCTCCGAGAAGTCCGGGGGCATCGGAGAGACGGGAGTGCCGCCGATCGCTCCGGCGGTCGCCAATGCAGTTTTTGCCGCGACGGGGAAGCGGATCCGGCGGTTGCCTCTCCGGCTGGCGTAGCCCGGTGCCCACATCCGGCGGAAGGAACGAGGCCATGAGAACCAGCCGAGATTCCGGTCTTCGAAATGTCCTCCTGATCGCGTTGGGCGGCGCGGCGCTCCTCGCGAACGCGACCCGGTTCTCGGCGACACCGGCGCCGGTCGCTGCGGTCTCCGAGCAGGAAGGCCTCGCGGCCTTCGAGACCGTGCGCGCCGTGCTCCAGCACCCGCGTTGCCAGAATTGCCACATCCCCGGTGATGCGCCGCTTCAGTTCGACGAGGGGCGCCCGCATGCGCAGAACGTCTTGCGCGGGCCTGACGGAAAAGGAGCTCCGGGGTTTGCCTGCGGCACCTGTCATTTCACGGCGAACCCGCCGGCGTCCTGGGGTCCCCACATGCCGCCCGGAGCGCCGAACTGGCATCTGCCGCCTCCCCAGACCAAGATGGTCTTCATCGGCGTTTCGAGCGGCGAACTGTGTCGCACGCTCAAAGACGAGAAGGCCAATGGCGGTAAGGACCTGGCGGCGCTGCTCGAGCACGTCAGCCATGACAAGCTCGTTCTCTGGGGCTGGTCTCCGGGCGTTGGCCGTGATCCAGTTTCTCCACCCCACGCCGAGTTCGCGGCGAAGTTCAAAGTGTGGGTAGACGCCGGCGCTCCCTGTCCGAGATAGGGCTCTTCCGGCGATCCCTTCCATGACGCTCTCTCCCGGCACGCGCTGGGGCACTCGATGACCGGCCTCCGCAAGATCCTCCACGTCGACATGGACGCGTTCTACGCGTCGGTCGAACA
>QHVV01000004.1:87471-94442 GCA_003222385.1 Acidobacteriota bacterium | reverse complement strand
AAGATCAACCTGCTGCAGTTGAACGATGGAACCTTCACGTACATCGACAAGGACCCGTCACGGCCGTTGAAGGTCACGCACCTCTTTTTCCGCGCGAACAACATCCGGAACATCCGCTCCGCCGATCGCGTCTATCCGTCTCCGGTCCACGCGGAGGGGATCGTCTTCGACACCGGCAAAGCCGAGATCGACGGGCACGCGAACTTCCTCTCGCAGCCGTATATCGGTTTCAATACGCTCTTTTCCTTCGAGAGCGTGCCGCTCGACTACTTCCGGCCGATGCTCTCCCGCCATTCGAACCTGGAGATCCACAACGGTTTCCTGACGACCCACGGACAGGTCGAGTTCGCTCCGACCGTCAAGACCGCCCGGATCGAAGACCTTCTGATCGACCGGGTCCGCGTGGACTACATCCACACGCCCGTGACCGCGCCGGTCGAGAAGGAACGGCGGGAAAAGGTCGGGAAAACGGTCAAGAAGGCGGCAGACAAGCCCGGCATGAACATCCGGCTCGACCAGTTCGAGATCAAGAACAGCACTCTGGCGCTCGTCAACCGCATGAAGAGCCCTTCCTACCGGCTGTTCCTGTCAGGAGCGAACTTGACCGTTCGGAACCTTTCCAACAAATCGACCGAAGGCCGGGCCGTAGCCGACCTGACCGGAAACTTCATGGGAAGCGGCCGGACCTCGGCGCACGCGACCTTCCGGCCCCAGAAAACCGGAGCGGACTTCGACCTGAACCTGAAGATCGAAGGCGCCCAGATGACCGCGATGAACGACCTCTGGCGGGCGTACGGGAAGTTCGACGTCGTCGCCGGAGAGTTCTCCGTCTATACGCAGCTCAAGGTGAAAGACGGGCGCATCGACGGCTACGTCAAGCCGATCTTCAAGGACATGAAGGTCTACGACCCGCAGCAGGACAAGGACAAATCGTTCTTCAAGAAACTCTACGAGCGGACGGTCGAAGGGCTCTCCAAGCTCCTCAAGAACAAGAAGCGCCAGGAAGTCGTGACGGTCGCCGACATCTCCGGCCCCGTGTCGAACCCGCGCGCGAGTCCTTCGGAGATCATCTCGAAACTCCTCGAGAATGCATTCGTGAAAGCGATCCTGCCCGGCTTCGAAAGGGAGATCTCCGGCCTCCTAAAAAAGTAGGGCCTCCCCGGAAGTCGCTTACGGCACTGCGGTCGGCGTCACAGAAGGCGACGAGCCGGCGGCCGGCATGGACGTCGTCGCGGGCTGCGGCGACGTGGCCGGAGCCGCCGTGACCTGAAGGTTGTTCGTGACGCTCACGACGCCTTCGACCGAGCGAGCCACTCTTTCGATTTTCTGTTTGTCCTGGTCGTTCGAGACAGGTCCGGCCAGAGTCACGACCCCGTTCGTCACGTTCACCTCGACCGCCGTAATGGTCGAGGCGTTCACGTCTTTCGCGAGTCTCGCCTTGATCCTGGTCTTGATCCCGGCGTCGTCGGTCTGCCGCTCCAGGGTCTGGGACGGGCGACACGCCGGCGAAACGACGAGCGCCAACGCAACGACGAGATGGGCAATCGGAAAAGCATCATGTCTTCCTCCTCATCCGCGAAGACTACGCGATCCAACGGGCAATCGAACAGCCGATCGCAAGCGGTGTGCCGGCGAACCCGGCATCCATTCACGCGCGGTTCATCGAAGGCGTGTTCGACTCGGGGAGAGGTTGACACCTCGAGGAGGTAATCGATGAAGAAGGCTCTTGCAGTTTCCCTGATCGCGTTTCTGTGCGTGGGCGCGGCCGCTCTCTATGCGAAAGACTCGCACGACGGAAAAATCACCAGCATCGACATGGACGCGAAATCGATCGCGGTCGCGGGCGAGCACGACATGACCTGGACCATCTACTGGAACGAAACCACGAAGGTCAAGGACGCGAAGGTCGAGGATCTCAAGGTCGGCGACACGATCCGTTTCGACGTCAAAAAGGACAAGGACGGAAAGATGTGGGCCACGGAGATCCATCGCACGGCAAAGGCGGCGATGTAGCTTCGCGGTCTCCGCTCGATTTCCGGAGGGCTCCGCGAGGAGCCCTCTTTTATTGGGGACAGACCACGGTTTTCACAGGCCGCTTTTCTCGAGGGTAGACGGCTACCGAAAACCGTGGTCTGTCCCCGTTTCGTCGAGGAACTCGACCGAGAGGACGGGATGGAGCTCGAACCCATTGCCGGCGGCGCCCGGCTGCCAGTGGGTGTAATCGAAGAAACCGACTCCGGTGATCCGGACGAGCCGGCCGTTCGCTCCCGGTTCCCGAACCGTCCGGCGAGCTCCTCGCCAGCTCTCCGAGAGGCCGGATGGTCCTCCCTCCCTTTCGGCCGGGATCTCCACGATCATCCGGGCTGCGGGAGATTCGGGATCTGCGACCGCGACGTGAAAGTCGCCGTCGAGCATCTCGTGGACCGCGATCAGCCTCGCCCGGATCCGGTACACCGTCATCTCGTAGGGAGCGATCCGGCGATTGCGCGGGAGTGGGCGGGAAGCCCGCGGCAGCGAAACCAGGTCCGCCACGGTCGCGTCCACGACCTTTTCCCGGGCGACCCGCGATCGGTCGGGGTCGGCCAACGTCTTGACCGGCCAGCGCCGGTGGCTGATCCCGCGCTCGAGCGACAGGAAGATGAGCGTCAGGGAAGCCCCGACGAACGCGAGAAGCGCGATTCGGAAGTTCCGGCGCGATAGAGGCATCCATCTGCCCGGGATTCCAGGGTCGTGCCAGAAAACTCGCCGGAGAACCTTTTTCCGCGGCCGCCGTATCCCTTGACGCCTTGCCGCTAATTTCTTAGCATGTGCTGCTTTTTTAGCAGGCCCGGAGGCGGCGGGCCGAAGCGGATCGAGAACGGGAGGAGTCCCGCATGACGAAGAAAACCCTGCTCCACCTGAGTCGCCGGGAACGGCAGATCATGGACGTCGTCTATCTCCTCCGCCGGGTCACGGTCGCCGAGGTCCTGGAGCGGCTCCCCGACCCTCCCAGCTACTCCGCCGTCCGGGCGATGCTCCGCGTACTCGAGAACAAAGGACATCTGCGCCACGCGCTCGAAGGAAAAAGCTACGTCTACGTCCCGATCGTTCCGCGGATCCGGGCCAGCCGCTCGGCCCTGCAGAACATGCTGAAAACGTTCTTCGACGGATCGCCCGAGAAAGCCGTCGCGGCGCTCCTCGACATCTCCCGCACCGAGATCACCGACGCCGAGCTGGATCGTCTTTCCCGTTTGATCGACCAGGCCAGGCAGGAGGGCCGTTAGATGGAAGAGAACGTCGCCGCTTTCGCTCGTTTCGCCCTGGACGTCGCCTTCAAGGCGACCGTTCTCCTCGGGATCACGGCCGTCGCGCTGCTCGTCCTCCGGCGCGCCTCCGCGGCCGCCCGTCAGCTCGCCGCGACGCTCGGTCTGGCGGGGGCGCTCCTCCTTCCGGCGGCGACCGCCGTCGCGCCGCACTGGGAGCTGCCGCTCCTGCCGAGCCCGGTTCCCGAGGTGAAGGCGTTCTCGGCCGGCGCGCTCGCCCGCGACGAGAGCCCGGCGCCTTTCGAAGAGGACGCGAAGTCGAGCGGCCAGATCGATCGCGCGGTCTCGACGGCCGACCCGGATTTCCACTCCTCCGACGGCGCGCCGGTCGCGGCAGTCGCGGGGCACTCCGAGATCCCGCGCCCCTCGGCGCCGATCAAGCCGCTCTCCCCGATGACGTGGATGCTCGCGCTTCTCGGCCTCTGGGCGGCGGGAACCGCGCTGGCGCTCATCCGTCTCTCCCTGGGCGCAGGGCGCGTGCGCCGGGTCTGCCGGCGCGCTTCTCGCGACGCCGACCCCGCCTGGACGGCCATTCTCGCGGAGCTCTCCACAAAGCTCGGCCTCCGACGGCCGGTCGGTCTCCTCTTGAGCCGAGAACTCGCGGTTCCCGTCACGGCGGGCCTCCTGCGCCCGATCGTTCTCCTCCCGGAGGGAGCGCGTCGGTGGAACGAAGAGAGACGTCGCGTCGTCCTCCTCCACGAGCTCGCGCACGTCAAGCGGGCGGACTGGCTCGCCCTCCTCATCGGACAGACGGCTGCGGCCCTGTACTGGTTCCACCCTCTCGCGTGGTGGATCCGCGTCCAGATGCGGAAGGACTGCGAGCGGGCGTGTGACGATCTGGTGCTCGCGGCGGGAACGCGAGCCTCGGCATACGCGGCGCACCTGCTCTCGATCATCCGGTCGCTCCGGCTCTCGCATCAGCGGGCTCTCCCGGCGGTGGCGATGGCCCGTCGCTCGTACTGGGACGGCCGGATGCGCGCGATTCTCGACCCCGGCGTCGAGCGGCGGACGGTATCGCCCGCTCAGGCCCGTCTGGCGATGGGCGCTCTCTTCGCGGCAGTCGCCGCGCTCGCGGCTTTCGAGCCCTGGACGGCGCGAAAGGCGGACGCGATGTCGCCCGAGAAAACGCGTTTCTTCGAGGCGGCCGGCGCGAACGAAGAGCTGGGTGCTCCGTGTCCCGAAAAGGCGAAAGGCAAGTCGACCGCGGAAGAGACTCGGAAAGAGGAGCCCGCGCCGGCCTCGCCGGCCGTCGAGAGTGGCGGGTCCACGGAAGAATCGGCCGACGGCGTTGACGATGCGGATGCCGTGGTGCAGGCGGAACCAAACGCGGACGCGGTGGCGGAACCGGAGTCCAGTGCGCCGAAAGGGTTCGAGAAGGCGTCGAAGAAAGCCGGTCACAAAGAAGAGTCCTGGTACGAGCGCGGCATGTCGTTGCACCACGAGGGCCGCTACGACGAGGCGATCGACGCCTTCCGGCGGTCAATCGACGAGGGTGAGCGCGTTGAGGCGGCGACGTACAACATCGCCTGCGGCTACGCGAAGAAAGGGGACACGGCGCGCGCGTTCGAGTGGCTCCAAAAGGCGAGCGACGAGGGTTTCGAGGTCGGGTCGTATCTCGCCCGCGACGACGACCTCGATTCTCTGCGGGCGGATCGGCGCTTCGCCGAGCTCACGCGCGCTTCGAAGGAAAAGAAGGTCGAGTGCAGCCGGGCGCAGGGCGATCGTCTCGCGGCCCGATACGAGCATTTGAAAGCGGATTCTGTTGCCCGGGCCAAATCCTTCTACGAGATCGGGAGGGGCCTGTTGAAGGCGGGTCGCCATGACCTTGCCGCGGACGCGTTCCAGAGGTCCGCGGCCCGCGGATACCGCGAGGGCGCCTCTCTCTACAACACCGCGTGCGCGTATTCGTTGAAAGGAGAAAGGGCCGCGGGGCTCGAGTACCTCGGGAAAGCGCTCGACGCCGGTTTCGACGACCTGCATCTGGTCCGTACGGACGATGACCTCGACAACCTGCGTGGCGAGCCGCGTTACCGCGAGCTCGTCAAGACGGCGGAAGATCTCGAGCTCCACCGATTCCAGGACGGTCCGCGGCAGTGGCTTCGCTCCTTCCGCCAGGCGGCATGGCGCGAGGCCGAAGAGCACTTCGATGCCTACACTCGCAGCCATCCCGACTGCGCGCGCGCCTGGTTCAGCCTCGGTTACGCGCGCATCGAAGGGGGCCGAGCCCGGGAAGCCATCCCGGCTTTTCGGCTACCGCAAGCCCACGACGATGTACAACCTTGCGTGCGCCTATTCGCTCCTGGACGAGAAGGACGAAGCGTTCGGCTGGCTGTTCAAGGCTCTCGAGGCCGGTTTCGACGGGAGTGGGACGCTCTCCGGGGACGACGACCTCGCCAACCTCCGGCGTGATCCGCGCTTCCGCCAGGCCCTCGTCCGCGCAAGGGACAAGGACGGGGACTGATCCGGCTGACCGTCTCTACGCGGGCACGAGCTTCGCGCGGCGGTTGATTTCCTCGTCCGCTCTGGAGAGCGGCAGGCTCGAGGGCAGCGGCGCGCGGTCGATTCCGAAAACCCGGAGGCGCAGGTCGGCGTAGTCGGCCGCGCGATCCTTCCGGACCCGGCCGATCCCGCCTGCCATCGGGTGGTGACCGAGGATGCCGGCCATCCGCGACATCGCGGAGAATCCCGAGACCGAGAACAGGGAAGCGAAAGAGCGGAAATCGCGGCGCCGCCGCAGGATCCGCCAGAGCTTCGAGGCAATCTCTCCAACGGGATAGAACTCACGGCAGCAGCGAGAGAGCAGGCGCTGCAGATCTTCGTTCGCGAGATTCGAATGGCGCCACGTGACGGTCGTCCCGTCGAACCGGTCGAGGTTCGTCTCGGTGATCCAGCCGTTGCGCCGGAAGTCGTCGTACTGCTCGGTCCCCGGGATCGGGGTCAAGATGTAGAAAGAAGCCACGTCGGGACCGAGCGCCCGCAGGGTCGAGAGGTGCTCGAGGATGCCGCGCTCGGTGTCGGCCGGGAACCCCAGGATGTTCGAGAAGTGCGTCGTGATCCCGTTCTCCCGGCAGAGGGCCACGATACGCGCGTACTTTCCGGGATCGTTGTGGAACTTGTGCGCGTCGCGCAAGGTCGCGGCGTTGAACGACTCGGCTCCCACGAACATCTGAAAGCAGCCGGCCCGCGCGAGGAGTCGAACGAGATCCGGATCGCGATGGATCTGCGCGTCGCACTGTGCGAAGAACGGAAGCTCGATCCGCTCCGCGATCATGGCCTCGGCGAGTATTCTCACGTCCGGGTACTTGTTGAAGTTGTCGGACGTGAACATCACGAACTGGACGCCGGCCGCCTTCGCCGCGCGCAGGCTGGCAAGAGTCGTTTCGATCGGCTGACTCCGAACGGCGTGCCCGGCGATCTTGATCACCGAGCAGAACGTGCACGAGTAAGGGCAGCCCCGCGCCGGGTAGATGCCGAGCATCGGGACCGCATACCGGCGGAGGTCGCGCCTGGCGGGGGGCCGGAGGACGGGAGAGTCGAGCTGCTGCTGCCAGCGCTCCTCGCGGCCGTAGACCGGCTGGAGCCCGCCGGACAATGCGTCCTCCAGGATCCGGGGCCACACGAGCTCCGCCTCGCACAGGGAAAACGCGACGCCCCGCCCCTGGAGCATCG
>QHVV01000004.1:48276-87415 GCA_003222385.1 Acidobacteriota bacterium | reverse complement strand
AGCGCCCGATGGAGCTGGTGGCTCTGGACTCCTACGAGGGCGACCAGCGTTTCGCGCCCGCGCTCCGCCTCGAAGAGAGAGAGGTAGTCCAGATCGGTCTGGACGTACTCGTCGACGGCGTGGACTTCGCAGCGCGTCTCCCGAGGCTCGCGGGGCGTCATGCTCGCGATGTAGGGCACGGTCGAGTTCGGCATGAAACCGCGCCGGAAGCGCTCGACAAAGCCGTGCTCGTCGTACTTGCTCGGCTTCACGATGATGACCCGAAGAGAGGTCACGGGCAGGCTCGTTTCGATGGTATCCCGCTTGCACCGATCCCTTCGGGAAAACTTTCCTCGGGGGTGTCACATGAACCAGACGCTGTTGATCGCGCTCGTCGTCGTCGCCGTGGTCGTCGTCGGGTTCCTGGTGCTGGGCGCGATGAAGCGCCGGAGCCGGGACCTGAAGCAGCATTTCGGGCCGGAATACGACCGTCTTCTCCGCGAAAAAGGGGATGCTCGCAAGGCGGAGGCTGAGCTCGCCGCCCGCGAAAAGAGGGTGAAGAAGCTGGAGCTCCGGGTTCTGCCGGCCGCCGAGCGACAGCGCTTTTCGGACGCGTGGACGGCTCTCCAGGCGCGCTTCGTCGACGATCCAAAGGGCGCGGTCTCCGAGGCGAATCGGCTCGTCAAGGAGGTCATGACCGCGCGGGGCTACCCCGTGGCCGACTTCGAAACCCGCGCCGCGGACATTTCGGTGGAGCACCCGTACCTCGTGACCAACTACCGCGCTGCGCACGACATCGCGACCCGCAGCGAGCGAAACGCCGCCACCACGGAAGACCTGCGGAAGGCGGTCGTGCACTACCGCTCGCTCTTCGACGAGCTGCTCGAGACACGGGAAGTCGAAACCGCAAGACGCGCCAGTTAGCGCGAGGGAGGTGACCGATGGAGGACGTTCGCACCGAACGCGACCGTGTCCTTCACACGGAGGATCTGGCGGCCAGCGAAGCGCCGCGAAGCGTCGAGAGGCCGGCCGCGGGATACGAGGAACCTCCGGCCGGAGGGTCGCACGCGGCCCTCTTTGCGCCCGAGGAGACCGAGAGCTTTCGCTCGGAGTGGAGCCAGATCCAGATCGGCTTTGTCGACGAACCGCGTCAGGCGGTGGAGAGGGCGGATGCGCTCGTCGCGCGCCTGATGAAGCGGCTGGCCGAGGTCTTCGCGAACGAGCGTTCCGAACTGGAACGCCAGTGGGACCGAGGCGACCGGATCTCGACGGAGGACCTGCGGGTCGCGCTGACGAAGTACCGCTCGTTCTTCGACCGGCTGCTGAGTATCTGAGGTTCGGGCGGGACCGCCGGGAACGCTCCGGCGCTTCGATGCGTTAGCGTTGGCCCATGGAACATATCGAGCCCGCGCGTTTGAAGCCGGGCGTCACCGCTGATTCGCTGCCCGGCCCACGGCCTTCCGACTCGGCCGGCGACAGGGGCGCGCGCACGATCCGCGGAAAGGCGCTGATCTTCTGGGATCCCGGAGTCCCGGGCAGGAAGCTCGACGCGATCGACACGGACCAGATCACTCCCGCGGCGGACTGCGTCTCCGAGAGCCTGGAGCATCTGGACGAGCGCTGGAAGGCGGGCGCGTTCCGTTACCTGATGCCGGACTTTCGAGAGCGCGTCCATCGCGGCGAGACGTTTCTGGTGGCCGGCGACCGGTTCGCGATCGGCTCCTCCCGCGAGATGAGCCCCGCGGGGTTAAAGGGCGTCGCGGAGGAGGCGGGGCTCGAGCTCGTCGTCGTGTGCGGCGCGAACATGGGCGACATCTTCCGGCGGAACGCGTTCAACCTCGGCCTCCACGTCGTTCAGAGCCCCGAAGCGGTGGCGGACGCCGCGGACGGCGACGCCTTCGCGTTCGACGTCGCCACGCGGCGGTTGACGAACGAGACGAAGGACAAAAGGTACGAGCCGGTTTCCCTGACGCCGAAGGAAGAGGAGATCCGGGTCAGCGGTGGGATCTTCGCCGTCGGGCGGCGCGAGTTCCGGCGTTCGGTCGAGACGTTTCCCGAGGTTGCGTGGCCCGATCCCGAGACTTCCCGGCGGCTGACGACGACGGAGCAGATCGTCTGGGCGCACCGGGTAGATCGCGACGGGACGGTCGCTCCCGGCGCGACGCTGCGCGTTTACGCGGACCTCCTGCCGGCTTCCGACGGCACCGCGCCATTCGCCATCCACACCTTCAACCAGATCACCGGCGGGAATTCGATCTTTCCGCGACAGGCCGCGATCGCGAACGACCACTTCGTGTTCACCGGCAGGGAGGCGGACGAGAGGCAGACGTCGATCGGCCGGGAGTTCGCGCGCGTGCACGGAATCGAGAGGCCGTACTACGCGACGCCGGGCGACGGG
This sequence comes from Acidobacteriota bacterium, assembly GCA_003222385.1. GTDB lineage: Bacteria > Acidobacteriota > Thermoanaerobaculia > UBA5066 > Gp7-AA6 > Gp7-AA6. The sequence continues at coordinate 85,038 of QHVV01000004.1, read as the reverse complement.
ATCTTCCACTTCTACTTTCCGGAGCAGGGCCTGGTGCTGCCCGGGCAATTCATCCCCGGCGCCGACTCTCACAGCCGCGCGTACGGCGCGTACGGAGCCGTCGGATTCGGGGTCGGTTCGACGACGCTCGGATTCGGCTGGGCGACCGGATACATCTACTTCACCCTGGCGAAACAGCGGCGCGTGGTCTTCCGAGGAGGTCTGCAGCCGTGGGTCGCCGGCAAGGACATCGTTCTCGAGCTGCTCCGCCGCTGGGGCGCGAAACAGTCGGGTGGAATGTCCGTCGAGTTCGTGGACGCCGACCGGCAGCTCCCGATCGCCTACCGCAACACGATCGCGAACATGATGGCGGAGGGGGAAGCGTTGAACGGCATCTTCGCGCAGGACGAGGTGACCGACGCCTGGTACCGCGAGAAGGGGATCGCGCCGGAGACTCTCCCCTACCCGAAAGTCGCACCGGGAGCGGACGCGATCTACGAGCTCGACGAGGAGCTGCGACTGGACTCGGTCGAACCGATGATCGCGAAGCCGTACTCACCCGGCAACGCTTACCCGGCCGACGAGGTCGCGCGGGAGCGGCTGCCGTTCGACAAGGCGCTCATCGGCTCCTGCACCAATGGAAGTTACGACGACCTTCTGTCCGCGGCGCTCGTCTTCCGCGCCGCCCGGGAGCAAGGATTTCGAAAGGTCGCGCGGACGCTCGCCGTCTTCCCGGGCTCGGGAGGCGTGGGTCGGCGGATCGAGACGCCCGATCCGCGTCTCGGCGGAGAATCGATCGCCGAGGTCTTCCGGTCGGTCGGCGGCGCGATCCGGCAGTCGTGGTGCGGACCGTGTTTCGGACAGGGCCCCGACTCGCTGACGAAGGGGGAGCGCGCGATCACGTCGTTCAACCGCAACTGGCAGAACCGTATGGGCGTCGGCGGCGAGGGATACCTCGCGAGCCCCGCCGTCGTCGCGTCGTCGGCTCTGCTCGGCTACATGGCGCCGCCCGGCGAGCTCGGCCTCGCGTGGGAGCCGGAGAGGTTCGCCTGACTCACCCGCGGACCCTCCGCGCTCGTTCGTAGATCGCCCTTCGGTGTCCGATCATGACGACGAGCACGAGCAGCTCCCGACGGCGGAGCTGATACATGATTCGGTAGTCACCGACGCGATAAGACCAGAAGCCGGCGAGCAGTTCAGCGAGTCGGTTACCGAGTTCGGGATCTCTTGCGAGGCGCTCGAGACCGCGCCGGGCGCGTTCGGCCACGTCTTCCGGGAGCTTGCGCAGGTCTCTCACCGCCCCGGGAAGATAGACGAGGCTGTAAGACATCGCTTCCCCAGACCTCCTGGTGCGTATGAAAGCGGCCGGCGGACGTCTCTCGCCGCGCCCTCGCAAGCTTTTTCATCGCCGTCGGGTCGGACAGGATCTCCAGGGTCTCGACCAACCCGTACCACTCCTGCGCCGAAACGAGGACGGCCGCCGGCCGACCGTTTCGACTGATCTGAAACATTTCGCCGGTTTCTTCCGCCGCCCGGAGAAGCGCGAGAAGGGAATTCTTGGCCTCGGTCGCAGTCACGTCTTTCACTGGATGGCCATTATAGTGGCCATCCGAAGCACCCCCTCTCAGTATTGTCGCGACCCACTCGTTCCGCCGGCTCCCGGACCGGTTTCCCGCAGCATCTCCCGCGAAACGATCGGACAGTAGGCGCCCATGAGCTCGCGCCTCCACCAGGCTCCCGTCCGGCGGCGCGTCTCCCGGTCCGTGAACCGGTAGTCGTACACCAGAGTCCGGACGTAGCGCGGCGGGCTCGCCGGGAAGGGGTTCGTCGCGAGGAGGCGGAGCACGGCGGGCTCGCCCTGAAGGAGACGCCCGAGAAAGCTCACCAGCCACGGGTTCTCTTCGCAGCTCTCGAGCGCCGCGAACCACATCTGCCAGTCGAGACGAGGCTGGTGCGGCGCGACGAACCGGGGCCGGCCGCCGACGGCGCCGGGCTTCCACCGAAACTCGTAAGGCCGCCACGTCCGGCCGTCGTCGCTCCCCTCGACGACGATTTCCGGCCGGCGCGTCGTCATGACCGCGAACAGGCCGTACTGGTTGACGCTCCGAAGAGGCGAGAGCCATTCCACGAGTCGAATCGCGGCTTTCGGCACTCCCGCGGCCGAGCGGCGCACGGTGAACACGAGCTGGACGCTGCTTGCAATCAGCAGGACGGCGGCCACCGGGGCGATGACTCCGGTTGGCCATCGGCGCGGGCGGGCGGGCGTCGGCTCGGGAACGGGCCTCGCGCGACGCCACGAGAACGGCGCATCGTCGATCAGGAGGAAGCAGAGCGCGATCGCGAGCCAGTTGAAGAACGCGTAGTTGCCGGTCAGAGCGATCAGGATCTGGAGCTGCAGAAGCAGACCGAAGGCCAGGTGCTTCGCACGGCGCGGAGCGAAAACGAAAAACGGCACGACGAGCTCGACAGAGAGGAGAAAGACGCATGACGCCGTCTGAAAGGACGGCGAAAACTGATGGAAGGCCCATCCGATCCAGGTCGGCAGCGGCTGCGTTTCGTAGTGAACGCGAAGCGCGGTCAACGAGCGCCACGACGGATCGCCGCTTCCGAGCTTGACCGCGCCCGAGGAGAACATGAGCCGGAACAGCAGCCACCGCAGGAGCAGGAGCGCGCTCGCGGAAGGAGGCGAGGACCCGGAAAAACAGAGGCGCCATGCCGGAGGCGACAGGAAGATCGCGAGCAGTCCCGTCTCGAGCAGGAGCGCGTCCCACTGGTAGCTCAGGAACACCTGGGAGATCGACGACAGCGACAGGTAGGAGACCCAGGCGACCGCGAGGCCGAGAGTCGGCGCCACGCCGAAGGCGACCCCGAGCGATGCGAGCGCTCCGCCGGCGCACAGACCGTGGAGCATCGCCGGTTTCGCGGAGAGCCAGGCGAGCGTGGGAACGAGCCAGTACCGGGACGGGCCCGTCTGTGCCCGGATCCAGTCCAAGTATCCCTGCGCGGGAAGGATGCCGCGCGGCCCGATCAGGCCGTCGACCTGAACCCACAACGACAGGAATGCCGCGAGATAGCAGAGCGCCAGGAGGCGGACGAAAATCGAACTCGCGGCGAAGTACGTCGGCTTCTCGGCGACCTCTCCCCAGAGCAGGCGCGTGATCCGGAAAAACGCGTCGCGATGGTGCGCGATGAACCGGTAGGCCAGATTCGTGATCGGGCGGACGCCCGGGATTCGCCGATACATCGCGAGCGTTCGCTGGTGGCCGGGAGGCTGCGCGAGCGTTGCGAGGGCAGCCTCCGCCCCCGAAAAGACCTCCCCGGTCGGCAGCACGAGCTGCACGGCTCGCCGAAACTCCGCTTCCGGGATCTCCGGGAACCGCGGCGCAGCTTCCTGATAAGGCACGTACTCGACCTGGTCGCCCGTGACGCTCTTCCAGCGCCGGATCCAGAAGCGGCAGAACTTGCAGTCTCCGTCGAAGACAACCACCGGACGAGCCGGAGGGACGGCGACGCGGACGTCTGGAGGATCGGGCATCGAAGCATCAGTCTATCCGGACAGCGCGTGTAAATCACTCTTATCGTTGAGCTTAGCCGCCGAGTGAAAGTTGACTTTTCCGTATGGATTACATAAGCTGCGATGCGGATATGGCAACCGACCCACGCTCGCTCTTCGAATCGAGCCGCCCGTACAAGGCGGGTTTCGTCACCGACATCGAGTCGGAGTCCGTCCCGCCCGGTCTCTCGGAAGACGTCATCCGTCTGATCTCCGCGAAGAAGGGGGAGCCCGAGTGGCTCACCGAGTGGCGGCTCAAGGCTTTTCGCCACTGGCAGACGATGAAAGAGCCGACGTGGCAGAACGTTCACTACGACCCGATCGACTACCAGGCGATCGTCTATTACTCCGCCCCCAAGTCACGCGCGGACGGGCCGAAGAGCCTGGACGAGGTCGATCCGAAGCTGCTCGAGACCTACGAGAAGCTCGGCATTCCTCTGCGGGAGCGCGAGAAGCTCGCCGGTGTCGCGGTCGACGCGGTGTTCGACAGCGTTTCGGTTGCCACGACCTTCCGGGAGAAGCTGGCCGGAGTCGGCGTCATCTTCTGTTCGTTCTCCGAAGCGGTCCGCAATCATCCCGAGCTGGTGAAGAAATATCTCGGCTCCGTCGTCCCCTACACCGACAACTTCTTCGCGACGCTCAACTCCGCGGTCTTCTCCGACGGCTCCTTCGTCTACGTGCCGAAGGGAGTCCACTGCCCGATGGAGCTCTCGACGTACTTCCGCATCAACGCCGAGAAGACCGGACAGTTCGAGCGGACGCTGATCATCGCGGACGAAGGCGCATACGTGAGCTATCTCGAAGGCTGCACGGCGCCGATGCGCGACGAGAACCAGCTTCACGCGGCGGTCGTCGAGCTCGTCGCGCTGGACGACGCCGAGATCAAGTACTCGACCGTCCAGAACTGGTATCCCGGCGACGAGCAGGGCCGCGGTGGGATCTACAACTTCGTCACGAAGCGCGGGAAATGCCTCGGCCGGAGCTCCAAGATCTCGTGGACGCAGGTCGAGACCGGCTCCGCGATCACCTGGAAGTACCCGAGCTGCATCCTGCAGGGAGACAACTCGGTCGGAGAGTTCTACTCGGTCGCGGTGACGAACAACTACCAGCAGGCGGATACCGGCACGAAGATGATCCACATCGGCAAGAACACGAAATCCACGATCGTGTCGAAGGGGATCTCGGCCGGACACGGGCAGAACAGCTATCGCGGCCTCGTGAAGATCCTGGGCAAGGCGGACAACGCGCGCAATTACTCGCAGTGCGATTCGCTCCTGATCGGCGACAAGTGCGGCGCGCATACCTTTCCGGTCATCGAGGTCCTGAATTCCACGGCCCAGATGGAGCACGAGGCGTCGACGTCGAAGATCGGCGAGGACCAGATCTTCTACTTCCAGCAGCGCGGGATCTCCCCGGAGGAGGCCGTCAACATGATCGTCAGCGGCTTCTGCAAGGTGGTCTTCAAGGAGCTCCCGATGGAGTTCGCGGTCGAAGCGCAAAAGCTGCTCGGCGTGTCGCTCGAAGGATCGGTGGGCTGAGACGATGGCGCTGCTCGAAATCGAGAACCTTCACGCGAGCGTCGCCGGCAACGAGATCCTCCGCGGCGTGGATCTGACGGTGAGCGCGGGCGAGGTCCACGCCATCATGGGCCCGAACGGCTCCGGAAAGAGCACCCTCGCCCACGTTCTCGCCGGCCGTCCCGGCTACGAGGTCACGGCAGGGCACGTCCGATACAAGGGGCAGGACCTGCTCGCGATGACGCCCGAGGCTCGGGCCCGCGAAGGCGTCTTCCTCGCCTTCCAGTACCCGGTCGAGATTCCGGGCGTGTCGAACGTCTATTTCCTCAAGAACGCGCTGAACGCGGTCCGAAAGCATCGCGGCCTGCCGGAGCTCGACGCCTTCGACTTCCTCGCGCTCGTCAAGCAACGGGCGAAGCTGGTGGATATCGACGAGGAGCTCGTGAAACGGCCGGTGAACGAGGGCTTCTCGGGCGGCGAAAAGAAGCGGAACGAGATTTTCCAGATGGCGATCCTCGATCCGACGCTTGCGATCCTGGACGAGACCGACTCTGGTCTCGACATCGACGCGCTGCGCACCGTCGCCTCCGGCGTCAACTCCCTGCGCACTCCGGAGCGCGCCATGATCGTCGTGACGCACTACCAGAGACTCCTGAATTACATCGTCCCGGATTTCCTGCATGTCCTCGTCGACGGCCGGATCGCGCTCGAGGGAGGCAAGGAGCTCGCGCTCGAGCTGGAGGAGAAGGGCTATTCCTGGCTCGAGAAGGAACCGCCCGTCCCCGCGCAGCCGGCCCCGGTGTCCTGATGGAAGCGGTCTCCGAGGAAATTCGCGCCACCGGGCTCGAGCGGTCTCTCGCGAACGCTTACCGGGAAAGACGCTCGCCGCGCGACCCCGAGTGGGTGACGGAGATCCGGCGCGCCGGGATGGCGCGTTTTCACGACAAAGGCTTTCCGACGGTCCGCGACGAGGCCTGGAAATATACGAACGTCGCGCCGATCCGGAAAGTGCCGTTCGAGCCGGCGCCCGAGACGGGCCCGACCGCAGCGCCGCGCATTCCCGACGATCTTCGCGGAGAGGACGAGATCCAGCTCGTCTTCGTCAACGGGCGCCATTCGCGCGCGCTCTCTTCGGCCGCAGCCGGGGCCGACGGTCTCGAGGTCGAGAGCCTCCAACAGGTCCTGGCGGAACGGCCGGAGTGGGCCGCGCCCTATCTCGGCCGGATCGCGCGGGACGGGAACGCCTTCGCCGCGTTGAACGCGGCTTTCTTGGAAGATGGCGCCTTCGTCCGGCTCCCCGCCCGGACCGTCGTCGAATGTCCCATACACCTGGTCTTCCTCTCGGAGCCGGTTTTCGGGCCCACCGTGTCGCATCCGCGCAACCTCGTGATCGCCGAGCCGGGAAGCCAGGCGTCGCTGGTCGAGACGTACATCGGCACCACCGGCGAGCTGTACTTCACGAACGCGGTCACGGAAGTGGTGTTGAAGGAAGGCGCCGTGCTCGATCTCTCCCGGCTCGAGCGGGAGAGCAACGCGGCCTACCACGTCTCGACGATCTCGGTCTCCCAGGGTCGCGACAGCCATTTCACGTCGCACTCGATCTCTCTCGGCGGCGCCCTCGCAAGGAACGACCTGAACGTCCGACTCGACGCGGAAGGGGCCGAGTGCACGATGAACGGGCTTTTCCTGGGCTCCGGGTCGCAGCTTCTCGACAACCACACGCGGATCGATCACGTGAAGCCGCACGGCACGAGCCGGGAGCTGTACAAAGGGATCATGGACGGAAAGTCGCGCGGGATCTTCCACGGCACGATCGTCGTGCATCCCGACGCCCAGAAGACCGACGCCATGCAGACGAACAAGAACCTGCTCCTTTCGAGGGAAGCTCTGGTCAATTCGGAGCCGGCGCTCGAGATCTTCGCGGACGACGTCAAGTGCCGGCACGGTTCGACGATCGGCCAGCTCGACGCAGCCGCGATGTTCTACCTGCGCTCCCGCGGGATCGGGGAGAAGGACGCGCGAGACCTGCTCGTCTACGCCTTCGCGAGCGACGTCGCATCCCGGATCCGCGTCGCCCCGCTCCGCTCCTTCGTGGAGCGCCAGCTGGGCTTACGCCTGCCCGGAACCGGCGCCGATGCGATCCGCGAGGTGATCTCGTGAGCACCACCGTACCGACCCGCGACCGGACCGAAAGCCGGCGTCTCCCGCTGGACGTCGAGGCCCTTCGCCGCGACTTTCCGATTCTCGCCCGCAAGGTCAACGGCCATCCTCTCGTTTATCTCGACAACGCGGCGACGACGCAGAAGCCGGAGTCCGTGATCGAAGCGGTGGCAGACATGTACCGTCGGTCTTACGGCAACATCCACCGCGGCGTGCACAAGCTCTCGGTGGAAGCGACCGACGCCTACGAACAGGCTCGCGAAAAGGTCCGAGGTTTCGTGAACGCGACCGAGACGCGCGAGATCGTCTTCGTCCGCGGGACGACCGAGGGGATCAACCTGGTGGCGCAGACCTTCGGCCGGCAGCGCATCGGCGAAGGGGACGAGGTCGTCATCACCGCGCTGGAACATCACTCGAACATCGTCCCCTGGCAGCTGGTTTGCGACGAGAAGAAGGCGCACCTGAAGGTCCTCCCGATCGATCGCACGGGCGAGGTCCGCGTCGACGAGCTCGAGCGCCTCCTGACTGCCCGGACGCGCCTCGTCGCGACGGCCCATGTATCGAACGCGCTCGGGACGCTCGTCCCGGTCCGGCGGATCGTCGAGATCGCGCACGCGCACGGCGTTCCGGTGCTGATCGACGGAGCGCAGGCGGTGCCCCGGATCGCCGTGGACGTTCGCGCGATCGGCTGCGATTTCTACACGTTCTCCTCGCACAAGATGTACGGCCCGACCGGGGTCGGCGTGCTCTACGGCCGCGAGGAGCTCTTCGAAGCGATGCCGCCGTACCAGGGGGGCGGCGACATGATCAGCTCGGTCACGTTCGAGAAGACGACCTGGAACGTTCTCCCTTACAAGTTCGAAGCGGGAACGCCGGACATCGCCGGCGCGATCGGGATCGGGGCGGCGGTCGACTATCTGGCGCGGATCGGGATCGACAACGTCACCGCGCACGAAGAGAGCCTGCTCGACTACGCGACGCGGTCCCTGACGGCTCTCCCCGGTCTGACCGTGATCGGAACGGCCCGGGAGAAGATCGGCGTCCTCTCCTTCACTCTCGACGGAATTCACCCGCACGACATCGGGACCGTTCTCGACTCCGAAGGAATCGCCATCCGCACCGGCCACCACTGCGCGCAGCCGGTCATGGAGTTCTTCGGCATCCCCGCGACGGCCCGCGCGTCGCTCGCTCTCTACAACACGCGCGAAGAGATCGACGCGCTGACGGAAGGCCTCCGCAAGGTTCTAAGGATGTTCCGCTGATGGGCGAGCTGCGGGAGCTATACCAGGAAGTGATCCTCGATCACAGCAAGCGGCCGAGGAACTTCGGCGAGCTCGTCGGCGCGAACCGTCGCGCGGAGGGCTACAACCCTCTCTGCGGCGACCGGGAGACCGTCTTCATCCGGCTCGAAGACGACGTTCTCGAAGACGTCGGCTTCCGGGGCGCGGGCTGCGCGATCTCGACGGCCTCCGCCTCGATGATGACGGACGCGGTGAAAGGCCGCACGCGCGCCGAAGCCGAGGCTCTCTTCGAGCGCTTCCACCGGCTGATCACCGGGCAGGACGGCAAGAAGGAACCGGGCGAGTCGGAGCTCGGCAAGCTGGAGGTCTTCTCGGGAGTTCGGGAGTTCCCGGTGCGCGTCAAGTGCGCCACGCTCCCCTGGCACACTTTGAAGGCCGCGCTCGCCGGGGTCGATCAGACAGTGTCGACCGAGCTCACCGAAGGTCCGAAGGCCGAGAGCGGAGGCGCCTGATATGTGGGCGCAGAGAGAGACCACGACGACCCGGGAGGTGTTGGCGAGTGAGATCCCGGCCGGCACGAAGTTCACGATCCCGGCCGGCACGAACCTGCAGATCACCCAATCCCTGGGAGGCAGCTACACCGTGATGGTCCCGATGGGCTATCTCGCGAGAATCGACGGAAAAGACGCGGACGCGATCGGGATCGAGCCCGAGCAGGAAACGTCGGAACAGTCGGCGTCGCCCAAGTCGGTCGAGGACCTCTGCTGGGACCAGCTGCGAACGTGCTACGACCCGGAGATCCCGGTCAACATCGTGGATCTCGGTCTCGTCTACGGCGTCTCTCTGGCCCCGCTCGCCGACGGCGGTAACAAGGTCGAGGTGAAGTTCACGCTGACCGCCCCGGGCTGCGGGATGGGAGACATTCTGCGCGAAGACATCCTCCAGAAGCTCCTGACGGTGCCGGGAATCCGCGAAGCCGACGTCCAGGTCCTCTTCGATCCGCCGTGGAGCATGAGCATGATGTCGGATGCGGCCAAGCTGCAGCTCGGAATGATGTGATGGAGACGTGAGAAGTGAAACGTAAGAAAACGGGAGCACGGAAATGAAGCTGAGCTCACAGGAAGAGTACGGGCTGCGTTGCCTGCTCCGCGTCGGGCGAGAGGGGACGTCCGGCAGCGTCGCGATTCCCGAGCTCTCCCGCGCCGAAGGCATCTCGGAGCCGAACGTCGCCAAGATGATGCGGATCCTCCGCGAAGGCGGGTTCGTCAAGTCGACCCGCGGGCAGGCCGGAGGTTACGCGCTCTCGCGGCCGGCCGACCAGATCAACGTCGGAGAGGTGCTCGCGACTCTGGGAGGCCGTCTCTACGAGCCGTCCTTCTGCGACACGCACGGCGGCCTCGCCCGGCTCTGTACACACATGCCCGACTGCTCGATCCGTTCCGTCTGGCGAATGCTCCAGATCGCGGTCGACCAGGTCTTGAGTCGGATCACGCTGAAGGACCTCCTCGTTTCCGAGAACGAGATGAACGCGTTCCCGTCTCCCGCCGGTTCTCCTCTTCCCAGCTACTCACAGCACGCCTGATTCGCCCGGTTGCCGGCCCCTGGCCGGACGGAATAGACTCGCCTCGAATCCTCAAATCATGGCCGGGAGGAACGGATGAAAAAAACCCTTGCCGTCGCATTCTTCGTCTCTGTCGGGCTGTCCGCCACCGCCTTCGCACAACGGACTTCGGTCTCCGGAGACTTTCCGGTCTACGACAACGGGGGCAAACCCGACCTGACGGTCGACCCGAAGCGGTTCGTCAGTCAAATGGAGATCGTGGACCGGTACTTCGATCCGGCGTCCTGCAGCCTCATTGAGGGGGTCGTCGGAGGAAGCGGTTACCGCCGCATTCTGCGTTTCGACACCGTCGTGATGAACGCGGGGGACGGCGACCTGGTGGTCGGCGATCGTTCCGACCCGAACAATCCGTACGCGGCGTACTTCGAGTACTCCCCTTGTCACATGCACTACCACATCCACGGCTTCTCGACCTATTCGCTGATCGATACCCGCACCGGCGCGGTCGCCGGTCTCGGTCACAAGCAGGGTTTCTGTTTCGAAGACTCTTTCAAGTACGACGGCGGGAAGAGCAACGGGTATGACTGCAAGTTCCAGGGGATCACTTCCGGCTGGGGTGACTGGTACTACAAACAGCTCGGCGGACAATGGATCGACATCACGGGGGTTCCCGAAGGCGACTACATCGTACGCGTCACCATCAATGACGCGACGATCTTCGATGAGGGCTCGAACCGTTATCCCAATTCCATCGAAACGCGAATCCACGTCCCCGATCCGCGAAACAAAGTCGCGGTCGACACGTCTCCCTAGCGAAAGGACGTCCCATGGGCCGGCTGATTCTTCTCGTCATCGTCCTCGGGGTCGGGTTCTGGCTCTACAAGCACTCGGCCGGCGGCCTTCTCGGGTCGAGGTCCACCGCCGTCGAGGCTTCGGCGCCCATGGAACGCGCGAACACTGCGGCTCGGAAGGCCAACGAACGAACGCTGGAGGCCGATCGGATCGGCCAACAGGACAGCTCGACCGGATCGGGCAGTCAGATCCACGAGAACATGACTCCGTCGGAAGTCCGCGCTCTTCTCGGAACGCCGGACGAGATCACGACGGGAATCTCGGAGACCGGAGCGCCGCGCGAGACCTGGCTCTATAAGAACGTCGGCAAGAAGGTCATCTTCCAGAACGGATTCGTGGTCGCGATCGAATAGAGCGACGGGCTCCGTCGGGCCGCGCTTCGAAAATACTTCGTCCGGTCGTCCGGGATCACGTCCGCTCCGCGGCCGCCGGTCGGGAGGATCGCAAGATGGCCCGACCTCGAGTAGGGAACGCGCACCTGTCCGAGTGACGTCGCGATCGTCATTTCTCCCGACACGCCGTACTGGACGCTCCCGGTGTGCAGCACTTCCCGGCCGAGGTCTCCCAGCCTCGACCAGTTGACGCCGAGCGGCAGGGTCGCGGTCTTCGTCTCGTGCCCGCTCACGAACAGGGGGGACTCGATCGATCCGGACCCGAAAGGGACGTCCTCGATCGCGAGGTCGTAGGAAAACCGCTGGAGACCGAGACGATAGGAGTTCGGGTTGTAGACGTCCACGAGAATTTCGAGCGACGCCCCGTCGAGCCCGAGGGAGGTCACCCGGATCCCGCGGAATTCCAGCTGAGGCTTCTCGAAGAGCCCGGCAAAATGCGAGCACCGGACGACGGCGAGAAGGAGGCAGACCGCCGCGGCGGCGACGGCCGCGTTCGCGAGCCGACTCCGAGAGGCTCCCTGCGTACTCCCGGACTCCATGCCGCAAGAGTCTGCAAGGGCCGGACCGGGCCAGAACCGATCTCGTCCTCCACGGCCCCGACCCGCTTCAGCGGCTGGTGGTTCGGAGCCTCTCGGACTCGATGAACCAGTCGACGTGGCGCTCGAGCACCGCCATGGGCATGGGGCCCGAGCCGAGAACGACGTCGTGGAAGCGACGGATGTCGAACGAGGGTCCGAGGGCCCGTTGGGCGCGCGCGCGGAGGTCGCGGATCTTCGCCGCCCCCATCTTGTACGCGAGCGCCTGTCCCGGTATGTCGCAGGAATAGCGCAGCGTCTCGGTCGCGATCTGGGTGTCCGATTCGAGGGTGTTCTCCTTCATGTACGCGACCGCACGCGCGCGGCTCCAGCCGAGCGCGTTCATTCCGGTGTCCACGACGAGCCGCGCGCAGAGGAACGCATCCATCACGAGACGACCGGCGCGGTCGTACGGATCCTCGTACATCCCCATTTCGCCCGCGAGCGAGGAGGCGTACTCGCCCCACCCCTCGGTATAGGCGGTCCAGGCCGCTTCCCTCCGGAAGCTCGGCAGGTCGGAGTTCTCCTTCTGAAGGCAGATCTGGAAGTGGTGTCCCGGGACGAGCTCGTGGTAGATGAGCGCGGCCGCGGAGAGGAGCGACCGGTCCGCGAGCGAAGACCCGTTGTAGTAGTAGTAGCCGCGCGGGTCGGACGCCGTCGGCGCCTGATAGAAGCCGTACGTCATTCCTCGCTCCAGATCGGGAGAGAGCCGGCGGATCCCGGCCGGCGCCGACGGAGTCTTGCCGAAGTAGAAGGGGATCTTCGCCTCGATGTGTTTCTGCGCCGCGAGCAGGCGCTCGCCGATTTCGTCGGCGGTCTTTGGAACGAACCGGGGATCGATGCGGATATGCCGCCGGAATTCCGCGAGAGTTCCCTGGAATCCGACGGCGGCCTGGATCTCTCCGAGCTCGCCGTTCAACCGGTCGACCTCGGCCAGACCGAGCCGGTGCACTTCCTCCGGCGTCACGTCGAGGGTCGTGTGAAACCGAACGAGACGCTGGTAATAGGCCCTTCCACCCGGGTACTGCCCCAGGCCGACCGCCGAGGGCGCCTTCGCCGCGTAGTCTCCGGCGACATAGGAAGCGAGTGATTCGAGCGCGGGGTTGATCCGCGACGAGACCAGACCTTCGACGCGCTTCGCGAAAGTAGCCCGGTCCTGTTCCGGCTCCTGCTCCAGCCGCTCAGACCGGACGAAGAAGAGGCTCTCCGCGGGCTCCCCGATCACGGCGCGGCAGGTCTCGGCGACGAGCGCCGTCTCCGGCTTCGGCACCCGGATTCCGCGCTTCGCCTGGGCGCGAAGCTTCTCCTCCATCTGGCGGACGAAGGCGGGATATCGAGACAGCAGCCTGACATAGCGATCCAGGTCTTCCGGAGTCCGGAACCGCCAGCTCGTGAAAACCTGATGGACAACGCGCATCGGCGACGCATAAGGCGTCACGGGGAACGTGAGCCAGTAGTCGCGGTGCGAATCGAGAAGGTTCCGTCCCTCCTCCCGCAGCATCGCGAGCGAAAGCGACTCTTCGTGCGACAGCTCGACTTCCCGCAGACCGCGAAGCCTTTGAACGAGCTCCACGCCGTACTCCGCGTCCTCCCGCGCCCGCGTTTCCGAGAGATCCGGAAGCTCCTCGATCGGAAGACCGAGCTCGAGGCGCAGATCCAGGCTCCGCTTCTGGAGGAATTCCCAGTAGTCCTTCTCGGCATTGGCGAGAACGCCGGAGCTGCGCGTGTTGGCGACCGCGACCGCGGCCGACCGCTCTCTCCCGGAAGAATTCGGGATGGCGATTCCCAGCGTGACGAGAAAGACCAGGGCGGCGGCGGCGGTCTTCATCGGTCGCAGTCCGTCGCGGGGAATCCGGGCATGATGACGTTCGAGAACCCGAACGCGCCGCGGAGCGTTCCAAAAAAGAACAGTCCCGGACAGACCTCATCGATCGCGGGTGCGGGGACGTCCTTCCGGCAAGGGGACTTCGACTCTGCCGGGAGCCGGAGTCTCCACGGCGAGACAGCACGGCCTCCGCCGTCCACTCCCGACCGGAAATGTCCCATGTCTGAACTGGGTGACAATTGTAGCGCGTCCCGCGAAAAGGTCCAGCCGGGGCTGCTTAGAATTCGAGCCGCTTGAAAGTCCTGTTCCTCGCGGCAGAGGCCGCTCCGTTGGTCAAGGTCGGAGGTCTGGGAGACGTCGCGGGGTCGCTCCCCCGCGCCCTCGCCGCACTCGGCCACGACATTCGCGTCGCGATACCCGGCTACGGCGCGATCGACTGGCCGGGCTTCCACCCCGACCGAAAAGCGCGGTTCGACGTCCCTCAGCGCGGCGACGCCCGTCAGTCCGCCCAGGTCTGGGAGACGCTCTCGGGCGAGGTTCCGGTTTATCTCTTGACTGGTCCTCCGATCCCGACGGACCGCCGCATCTATGGCAGCGGGATCGAGGAAGACGGCCCGAAGTTCATTTTTTTCTCGCTCGCCGCCCTCGAAGCATGCCGCCAGCTCGACTTCCAGCCCGATGTGGTGCACGCCAACGACTGGCACACCGGTCCCGCGGTCTACTGGCTCTCGACGGCCGGCCGAAGCGATCCTTTTTTCGAGAACGCCGCCTCCCTTTTCACGATCCACAACCTTCCGTATACCGGGCGAGACGCCGGCAGGTTCCTGGCGGAGTACGGCCTTGGGGTTTCGCCCGCGCTCACGCTCCTGCCGGCGTGGGCACGCGACTCGATGCTCGGCCTGGGACTCGTGGGGGCCGACGTGCTCACGACGGTCAGTCCGACGTACGCGCGCGAGATCCGCACGCCCCAGGGCGGCTACGGGTTCGACGGAACGCTGTCGGCGCGCGCCGATCGGCTGCACGGAGTCTTGAACGGAATCGATACCGACGTCTGGAATCCGGCCGCCGACGAAGCGCTGCGGGAGCGCTTCGACACCGCAACGATCGAACGGCGCGCCGCGAACAAAGCGGCGCTCCAGGAAGAGGCGGGCCTCGGGCGGGAGCAGGCGACGTTCCTCCTCGCGATGGTGTCGCGCCTCGACTCCCAGAAGGGATTCGACATCGCTCTTCCCGCTCTCCGACTCTGGCTCCAGACGGGCGGGCAGCTCGTCGTGCTCGGCAGCGGCGACCCCGCGATCGAGAGCGGGCTCGCCGGCCTCGAGCTCACGTTCCCGGGCCGGGCGAGCGTGCGCCTTCGCTTCGATCCGCCTTACGCCCGCAAGATCTACGGCGGCGCGGACGGCATCCTGATCCCGTCCCGCTACGAGCCGTGCGGCCTGACGCAGATGATCGCCATGCGTTACGGCGCGGTCCCGATCGCGAGACGGACCGGAGGTCTGGCGGACACGATCACCGACCTCGGCAAACCGGGGGGAACGGGGATTCTTTTCGACGGCTACGATCCGGGGTCGGTCGGCCACGCGCTCTCGCGCGCGCTCAAGGTGTACGCTGAACGCGAACAATGGAACGAGGTCGAGCGGCGCGGGATGGGTCAGGACTTCTCGTGGGATCGATCGGCCGCAAAATACGAAGAGCTCTACCGCGAGGCGCTGCGGTTTCGACGCGGCGCGAGTTCGACCGCCTGACTCGGAACGCGACACTGCCGTGAGGACCCGAGCGGTCATCCTCGCGGGCGGCGAGGGGCAGCGGCTGGGAGTTCTGACCGATCGCCGCGCGAAGCCCGCCGTCCCGTTCGCCGGGAAGTACCGCATCATCGATTTCACGCTCTCCAACTGCGTGAACTCGGGCGTTTTCGACATCATGATCCTCACCCAGTACCGGCCGCATTCGTTGATCGAGCACATCGGCGCGGGCCGGCCCTGGGACCTCGACCGCGGCTTCACGGGAGGGGTCCACGTCTACCAGCCGTATCGTGGTCGGCTCGACACCGACTGGTACCGTGGTACCGCCGACGCCATCTACCAGAACCTGTCGTTCGTGGAGCGCGGAACGCCCGACCTCGTTCTCGTGCTCGCGGGCGACCACATCTACAAGATGAATTACGGACCGCTCGTCGCCTTCCACATCGAGCGGAGCGCCGACGTCACCATCGGAACGTTGAACGTGACGCGCGAGGAAGCGATGCGGATGGGCGTCCTCGCGATCGACGGCGACTCGCGCGTCACGCAGTTCGTCGAGAAGCCGCCGGACCCTCCCGGCACTCTGGCGTCCATGGGGATCTACGTCTTCGGCCTGAAGACGCTCGCGCAGATGCTGACGGACGATGCCAAGAGGCGCGACTCCTCCCACGACTTCGGAAAAGACATCCTGCCCCGCATGGTGGGAGGCGGGATGCGCGTGTTCGCCTACCCGTTCCAGGGATACTGGGTAGACGTCGGGACGGTCGACGCGTACTGGCAGACCCATATGGATCTCCTGAAGCATCCGCCGCCGTTCGATCTGAACGATCGAACCTGGGTCGTGCATACGCAGTCGGAAGAGCGGCCCCCGGTGACGATCCAGGAGGGAGCGATCGTGAAGGACAGCATGATCACGGACGGATGCGTGATCTCGCCCGGCGCCCGCGTCGACCGAAGCGTCCTCTCCGCTGGGGTTTGGATCGGACAGGGAGCGGTCGTGCGCGATTCGGTGATCCTGACCGACTCGTTCGTGGACGCCGGCGCGCGCGTGGACCGCTCGATCCTCGACAAGTCGGTCCGGATCGGAAAGCGGGCGAGGGTCGGCCAGAGACCCAAGCCGGGCGAAGGTCCGGGGATCACGGCGGTCGGCAAGAACGCGCAGATTCCGGATCGGATTTGCGTCAAGCGCGGCGCGGTGATCGACGCGGACGCCACTCCGGAGTACTTCTCGACGGGGGCGCTCCGTCAGCGATCGCGGGCGAGGAAGCTTCGGCTGGCGGCGGGGGGCGCTCCGCCCCTCGCATCTCCCCGGTGACTTTCGAGCGGCGTTACGCCGACTCGTCCAACTCCAGCATCGGATCGGTCGGGCGCTCGTCTTCCAGAGCCGGCAGCTCCTCCTCGAGCGCCAGCTTGCGGCGCAGGTTCAGCCGGGTCTGAACGGCCGGGTCCTTCTCGACGAGAAGGGCCAGGAACGACAGGCGCATCGGCTGTGTCTGCTCCTCCGCCGGTTCCTGGGCCGGGTCGGGATCTTCGTGCATCGCGACGCGCTGCAGGCTATCGGGGGGAACGATCAGGCGCTCGGCGGTTCTTCGTTCGGTCATTTTGATCTACCTCTTGACAGGTCGGATCGGTGGAAGTGCAAGACACGTTCCCGCAGGCCGATCGGCCATCCTTCTGAAAATGAAGGCGATGTATCGCAATCCTGGCCGGTCGTAGGCAAATAAGGTCCAGCAAACCGCTAAAAAATGGCGGCTATTCGCGGCCTTCGCCGATGTCCTCCGCCCACAGGCCCGGGTTGTCCCGGATCCAGCTCGAGAGCATCTCGATACATTCATTGGAGGCGAGATCCACGACCTCGAAGCCGCTCCCGCGGAGCCAGTCGATTCCGCCGCGGAGGTTGACCGACTCCCCGACGATCACGCGGCCGATTCCGAACTGGCGGACGAGGCCGCTGCAATACCAGCAGGGCGCGAGCGTCGTGACGATGGTCTTGTCGCGGTAGCTCCGCTGCCGCCCCGCCCTGCGGAAGGCGTCGGTCTCGCCGTGGATCGAGGGATCGTTTTCCTGCACGCGCCGATTGCGGCCGCGGCCGAGAATCATCCCGTCGCGGTCGAAGAGCGCGGCGCCGATCGGTATGCCGCCCTCGGAGAGGCCGAGCTTCGCTTCCGCCAGCGCGACGTCGAGCATCGCGCGCGGAGGCCGAGGTGCCGTCAGGCCGTTTCGGGAGCGCGGGCCAGGATCTTCAACGCCGCCCGCCATTCCTCTCGCGCGCGGGCGACACAGCCCCGGTGCGCGCGCAGGTTCTTCTTCCAGGTCCGCGCCCGGACCGAGGAGGCCCGTTGCTCCAGCCACTCCCTCTTTTTCTCGTGCGCC
Source organism: Acidobacteriota bacterium (assembly GCA_003222385.1). GTDB lineage: Bacteria > Acidobacteriota > Thermoanaerobaculia > UBA5066 > Gp7-AA6 > Gp7-AA6. Next base: position 67,271 of record QHVV01000004.1, on the reverse strand, counting down.
CGATTCCAGTGGGCGACGGCCCGTTCGAGGAATTGTCCTGCCCGATCCATGCGGATCCGGACGGCTTCCCGGATTTCCGACGGAACGTCGGGCAGCCGCGACTGGACCTCCAGGGCCGCCATCTTCAGGCGCGCTCTCTCGATGACCGGCCGCGGGGTCGCTCGAAGCCCGCGCGCGAGCCCGAGACCCGCCAGCGTGCGGATCAGCCACTTGGTGGGGTCCCAGTCGAACCACCGGATTCCGTTGCGGTAGTCGGACGGGAACTTGTGGTGGAAGTTGTGAAAGCCCTCGCCGTTCGTCACGAACGCGAGCATCCAGTTGTCTCGGGCGGAGTTCTCGTCCGTGTAGGGCCGGTTGCCGTACAGGTGCGCGATCGAGTTGACGAAGAAAGTCGTGTGGTGGATGACGACGATCCTCAGGAATCCGCCCCAGAGGAGGCCGGCGACCGGATGGCCGAACGCCGCGCCGACGAGCGTCGGGAGGCCGAGGCCGAAGAGAATCCCGATCCAGGAAGAGAACCGGTGTTGGAGCATCACGAGCCGGTTCTTGAGGAGGTCGGGGACGTTGTCGTACTTACCCGCGGCGCGGCCGTCTTTATAGAAGAGCCAGAAGATGTGGGCGGACAGACCCCCGCGCTTGATCGAGTAGGGATCCCAGTCCTTGTCGACGTACTTGTGGTGCGTGCGATGGTCGGACGCCCACTTGAGAACGGAGTTCTGGAGGGCCATGGCGCCGAAGAAAAGGAAGAACGCCTGCACGAGAGGGTGCGATTCGTATCCCTTGTGCGCGAAGAGACGGTGGTAGCCGGCGGTGACCGAGAGACCGACCAGGACGTAGGAGACGAGGAAGAGTACGGGCTGCCACCACTCCACGCCGAACTTCAGCGCGTAGGCGGCCGTCCCGAAAACCCCGATGATCGGGGTCAGGGAAAGAAAAAGAATGTTCGTCCAGTCTTTCTGCCGTTCCATGTGGGGTCTCTCCGATCCGCTCAAAAGGGTCGAGATTGGCCGGCCCAGAGGAGCTCGAGCGCCTCGTCGCCGATCTCGACCGTGATTTCGGCGTTGGGCCGGTCATTCAGCTCATCGAGCAGGACGCCAATCGCTCCGCTACCCGCGCCGAGGTCCTCCAGGAAGACCGCGAGATCGCCCTGACCGTAGAGATATTTCGGCTCCAGGACCTGATGCTCGGAGAACGGCCCCTGGCCGAAGCGCTCGGAGAGCGAGAACGTCGCCTTGTACTCGAACGAGTCCTCGTCGGAAGGCAGAATCCGGACTTTCCAGTTGAACATAGCTTCTCCGATCGGACCCTCTTTTGCCTTCAATACCTTCCGCCGCGCCCGTATCCGCCGCCGCCTCCGCGGTTGCCACTCGGCTCGGTGCGGGGACGCGCCTCGGAAACCGTCAGGGCGCGCCCGTCGATCTCTCTTCCGTTCAACGCGGACATCGCGGCCTTCGCCTCGTCGTCTTTGGAGTACTCGACGAAGCCGAACCCTTTCGAGCGGCCGGTTCCTCGGTCGGAAATGACTGTGACGGAGTCGGGATTGCCGTAAGCGCCGAAGAGCTGGCGCAGGTCGTCCTCGGTCGTCGCATAGGACAAGTTGCCGACATAAAGCTTCATCCGAATTCCTCCCGCCGGTCGAGCCGGGCAGCTCGGCGTTGTCCGAACGCGATGGCCGCCGTACGCGTCGCGCTTTCCCGTTTTCTTATCGTTCGGAATTCGTCAGAACTGGTCTGGCAAAGCGAGCGGAACGAGAACCGTCAGAGATTACCATATGGTCGCCCGCTCTCTCCCCGATCGAGCGGTGCCCCCCGCGCCGCAACAATCGAGCGCTGAGGACCTTGCGAGGTCCGAGCGGCGGGGGCTAGTATTGCCCTTTTCCTCGACGGAGGCAGGAGGTCCGCATGACGGATTCCGCGGTCGTGGCCGGCTCGCACGCGGCCGAAACGTCGCGCTCTTCGAGCCAGGCGGAAATTCTCGAGAACTTCGTCGGCGGCCGCTGGGTCGAGTCGAATTCGCGCGAATTTCTGGACGTCTACAACCCCGCGCGCGGCGAGGTGATCGCGCGGACGCCGCTCTCGACCGGCGCGGACGTCGACGCCGCGGTCGCCGTCGCAAAGAAAGCTTTCCCGGCTTGGCGCGACACGCCCCCGGTCGCGCGGGCGCGCTCTCTCTTCCGTTTTCGGGACCTCCTCGAGCAGAGCTTCGAGGAGCTGGCGCGCACGGTCACGGCGGAGCACGGCAAGACCATCGAAGAGTCGCGGGGCAGCGTCCGGCGGGGGATCGAGTGCGTCGAGGTTGCCTGCGGATCCCCGTCCCTCATGATGGGTTACGGTCTCGAGAACATCTCCTCGGGAATCGACTGCCAGGTGATCCGGCAGCCGGTCGGCGTTTGCGCGGCCATCGCGCCTTTCAACTTCCCCGCGATGGTTCCCCTCTGGTTCCTGCCTTTCGCCGTCGGAACGGGCAACACGATCATCGTCAAACCCTCCGAGCAGGTGCCCCTTTCGCAACGACTGGTCTTTCGGCTTCTCGAGAAATGCGACCTGCCGCCCGGAGTCGTCAATCTGGTCAACGGAGGCCGGGAGGTCGTCGAGGCGATCTGCGACCACCCCGAGATCCGCGCCGTGTCGTTCGTCGGATCGACGCCGGTCGCCCGGACGGTATGGCGTCGCGCGACCCACGCGGGCAAGCGCGTCCAGGCGCTCGGCGGCGCCAAGAATTTCGTGGTCGTGATGCCCGACGCCGACTGGGACCGGTCGATCAACGTCATCACCGAGTCGTTTTACGGCTGCGCCGGAGAACGCTGCCTCGCGGGCAGCGTTCTGGTCCCGGTCGGGGAGGCGCACCGCGACGCGCGCGACCGCATGGTTGCCTCCGCGAAAGCCCTCCGCGTCGGCGACGGGATGGAAGAGGGTGTCTCGATGGGCCCCGTCATCAGCGCCCGGCACCGCGAGAGGGTCCTCGACTACATCGAGAAGGGCGTCGAGGAGGGGGCAAAGCTCGTCGTGGACGGCCGGAAGATCTCCGTCGCCGGAAGCGAGAAAGGGTTCTTCCTGGGACCCACACTCTTCGACGACGTCCGGCCGTCGATGGCGATCGGGCACGAAGAGATTTTCGGACCGGTCGCCGCGATCACGCCGGTTGCGACGCTGGATGAGGCGATCGAGGTGATGCACGCGCATCCCAACGCCAACGCCACGTCCATCTTCACCTCGAGCGGCAAGGCGGCGCGGGAGTTCGCCCGGCATGCGTCGGCATCCATGGTCGGCGTGAACATCGGCGTCGCCGCGCCGATGGCGTACTTCCCCTTCGGCGGCGCGAAGGACAGCTTCTTCGGAGACCTGAAGGTGCACGGCCGGGACGCGTACGAGTTCTATACGGACAAGAAGGTGGTTATTAGCCGATGGTTCTGATCAGCCGAAATCGAAAGCTCCCGTTTTTAACTCTCCGTCCGCCGGTCGCGCAGCGACCGCCGCGGACCTAGTCCTGATGCCCCGAAAAGTCATCGGCGGCCTCATTCAGTGCGCGACGCCCGTGTCGGACCCTTCGACGCCGATCGAGCAAGTCAAAGAGGACGCGATCTCGAGGCACCTTCGCTTCATCGACGAGGCGGGCAAAAACGGCGTCCAGATTCTCGGGCTGCAGGAGATTTTCAACGGCCCGTATTTCTGTCCTTCGCAGGATCCGCACTGGTACGACATGGCCGAGCCGGTGCCCGGGCCCACAACCGAACGGATGGCCGCCTACGCGAAGAAGTACCGGATGGCGATGGTCGTGCCAGTCTACGAGCGCGAGCAGGCCGGCGTTTACTACAACACCGCGGCCGTCTACGACGCCGACGGCTCGTACCTCGGGAAATATCGGAAGAACCACATTCCGCATACGTCCGGCTTCTGGGAGAAGTACTTCTTCAAGCCGGGCAATCTCGGCTATCCCGTCTTCCAGACGCGCTACGCGAAGGTCGGGGTTTACATCTGTTATGACCGGCACTTCCCGGAAGGAGCCCGCCTCCTCGGCTTGAACGGCGCCGAGATCGTGTTCAACCCTTCCGCGACCGTCGCCGGGCTGTCGCAGCACCTCTGGAAGCTCGAGCAGCCGGCACACGCCGTCGCGAACGGCTACTTCATGGCCTGCAGCAACCGGGTCGGCGTCGAAGCTCCCTGGAATCTCGGACGCTTCTACGGCTCGTCGTACTTCGTCGATCCGCGCGGCAACTTCCTCGCGGTCGGCTCGGAGGACAAGGACGAGCTCATCACGGCCGAGATGGATCTCGACATGATCGAAGACGTCCGCCGCGTCTGGCAGTTCTTCCGGGACCGGCGGCCCGAGACCTACCAGCCGATGGCCGAAATCGGCACTTGAAAACCCTCGTCCGGGGCGGCACGGTCGTCACGGCGACCGACCTGTATCGCGGCGACGTCCTGATCGAAGACGAAAAGATCGTGGCGATCGCGAACGTCGGGGGTCTCATTCCCGAAGGGGGTCAGATCCCCTTCGACCGAATCATCGACGCTTCCGGCAAATACGTCATCCCCGGCGGCATCGACGTCCACACCCACCTCGACATGCCCTTCGGGGGCACGACGTCCGCGGACGACTTCGAGTCCGGCACGGTCGCGGCGGCCTGTGGCGGCACGACCTCTGTCGTCGACTTCGCGATCCAGTACCGCGGACAGACGCTGCGGCACGCGCTCGACACGTGGGGCGGCAAGGCGGAGGGGAAGGCCGCGATCGACTACGGCTTCCACATGATCATCACCGAGCTGACCGACGCCGTCGAGAGGGAGATGGACGCGCTCGTCGCCGAAGGCGTGACGTCGTTCAAGCTGTTCATGGCCTACCCCGGCGTGTTCATGCTCGACGACGGCTCGATTTTCCGGGCGCTCCTTCGCACCCGGGAGAACGGCGGAACGATCTGCATGCACGCCGAGAACGGCGGAGTGATCGACGTGCTGGTGAAGGAAGTACCACGCGCTCACCCGCCCGGCCCGCGCGGAAGGCGAGGCGACCCACCGCGCGATCGCGCTCGCGGAGATGGCGGGCGTCCCGATCTACGTCGTCCACCTCTCGGCCGCGGAAGCGCTCGAAATGGTGACGCAGGCGCGCGACCGCGGGCTCCCCGCTTACGCCGAGACGTGCCCGCAGTACCTCTTCCTTTCCTACGACAACTACGAGGAGCCCGGTTTCGACGGCGCGAAGTACGTGATGAGCCCGCCATTGCGCCCGAAAGAGACGCAGGACCGGCTCTGGCGCGGCCTCGCGGGAAACGACCTGCAGGCGGTCTCGACCGACCACTGTCCCTTCTGCATGAAGGAGCAGAAGGAGCTCGGCCGCGGCGATTTCTCGAAGATCCCCAACGGAGCGCCGGGCATCGAGACCCGGATGAGCCTCGTCTTCGACGGCGGCGTCCGCACCGGAAAGATCTCGCTCAACCGCTTCGTCGAGCTCACCTCGACGTCACCCGCCAGGATCTTCGGTCTTTTTCCGCGAAAGGGCACGGTCGCGCCCGGGTCCGACGCCGACCTGGTCGTTTTCGACCCGAACAAGAAGCAGAAGCTGTCGGCGAAGACGCTGCACATGAAGGTGGACTACAACCCCTACGAAGGTCGGGAGATCACGGGAGCCGCGGACACGGTCCTTTCCCGGGGCAAGGTCATCGTCGAGAACGGAAAATTCATCGGGAGAGCCGGCGCGGGCTCGTTTTTGAAGAGAAATCCGAGATCATGAAAGCATTCCTCTTGCGATGACCGATTTACCGAGGTTGAAATGAGCACGGACGTCCAACGAACCCGCCCCACCTCCGATCTCACGAAGTCCGCTCGCGAGAAGCACAAGCAGTACCTCTTTCCGGCGACGATCCAGTACTACCAGGAGCCGATCGTCGTCACCGAGGCGAAGGGACTGCGGGTCAGCGACGCCGACGGCAACCAGTATCTCGACTTCTTCGGCGGCATCCTGACCGTTTCGGTCGGTCACGCGAACGAGAAGGTCAACGCAGCGATCAAGGCTCAGGTGGACCGGCTCTCGCACATCTCGACGCTTTATCCCACGCTCCCGATGGTCGAGCTGGCCGAGAGGCTGGCGCGAATCACGCCGGGGAATCTCGAACAGACGTATTTCACGGCGTCCGGCACGGAAGCCGACGAGACTGCGGTGATGATGGCCGAGCTCTTCACCGGCCGCTCGGAGGTGATCGCGCTGCGGCACGGTTACTCCGGCCGCTCGACCCTCGCGCAATCCCTGACGGCCCAGTCGAGCTGGCGGCCGCTTCCCACGAAAGTCGCCGGGGTCAAGCACGCGCCGACGCCGTACTGCTACCGCTGCCCGATGCACCTGACCTATCCGTCGTGCGGGATCGCGTGCGCGAACGACATCGAGGACATCATCCGGACCACGACGACGGGTCGCATCTCCGCTTTCCTGGCCGAGCCGATCCAGGGAGTCGGAGGGTTCATCACGCCGCCGCCCGAGTACTTCGAGGCGGCCGTCGGGATCATTCGGAAGTACGGCGGCGTCTTCATCTGCGACGAAGTTCAGACCGGGTTCGGGCGGACGGGCTCGAAGATGTGGGGCATCGAGCACTGGGGCGTCGAGCCCGAGATCATGACGATGGCGAAAGGCATCGCGAACGGACTTCCGCTCGGCGTGACCATCTGCACGCCGGAGATCGCCGCGTCACTGAAGTCGCTGACGATCTCGACCTTCGGCGGGAACCCCGTCTCGTGCGCGGCCGGAAACGCGACCGTGCAGTTCATCGAGGAAGAGAACCTGCCCGCCAACTCCGAGACGATGGGCCGCCGGCTGCGCGGAGGTCTCGAGGAGTTGAAGCGCCGTTTCCCGAAGAACCTCGGGGACGTGCGCGGAATGGGCCTCATGCAGGCGGTCGAGCTCGTCGTGGACGAGACGACCCGCGACCGCACGCCGGCGAAGGAGCTGACCAACCGGATCTTCGAAGAGGCGCGCAAGCGCGGGCTTCTCATCGGGAAGGGCGGCCTCGAGGGCAACGCATTCCGCATCGCGCCGCCGCTGACGGTGGATGCATCCGAAGTCGACGAAGCGCTGGCGATTCTGCAGGAGTCGTTCGAGGCCGCCGGGGCGAACTAGCCGCGAGCGGCCGGGAGGTTCCGATGTCCGATCTTTCCGTCACCTTCACCGGGATCCGGTTCGAGAACCCGTTCCTGCTCTCTTCGGCGCCGCCGACCGAGTCGGAGTCGAACATCCTGCGGGCGTTCGAGGCGGGATGGGCCGGCGTCGTCACCAAGACGATCGGGGTCCACCCGGTGGTCAACGTCAAAGGGCCCAAGACGAACTTCATGCGCACCGACCCGGCGTCGGGACTGATCTCGATGAAGAAGAAGACGGGCGCCGCGCTCCACTCGTCCTGGAACTGGGAGCTCATCTCCGACAAGCCGCTCGACTGGTGGATCGGTCGCCTCGCGCGCCTCAAGAAGGCGCACCCGAAGAAGGTCCTGATCGCTTCGATCATGGCGGGCTCCGGCTCCGACGAGGAGATGCGCCACTGGCAGATGCTCGCGAAAGCCTGCCAGGAGGACGGCGCGGACGCGCTGGAGCTGAACCTCTCCTGTCCCCACATGGACCGGCCCGACATGGGCTCGAACATCGGAAAGGACGAGGAGCTCATCTCGGTCGTCACGCAGGTCGTCAAGGAGGTCGCGCGGGTGCCGGTCTGGGCGAAGCTGACCCCTTCGACGACCGACATCGTCGTCGAGGCGCGCGGCGCGTTCCTCGGCGGCGCCGACGCGATCTCGTCCTCCAACACGTTCACTTCGCTGCCGGTGATCGACCCCGAGACGCTGGAGTTCGAGATGAACGTCGAAGGGCTGGTCTCGACCGGAGGCCTCGGCGGTCCGGCGATCCTGCCCCTCTCGCTGGCGAAGATGGCCCAGATGACGAGCGCGTTCCCGGACGAGGAGTTTTCGGGGATCGGAGGGATCGCGGAGTTTCCCCACGCGCTGAATTACTTCCTGCTCGGCTGCGGGACGGTCCAGGTCTGCACCGCCGCGATGCTCGACCACGCGGTCGGCCCCAACGTCGTCAAGAACCTGGTCCGGGGCATGGAGGAGTTCCTGGAAAAGAACGCTTCGCGCGGCTGGAAGAGCCTGGAGGACTTCCGCGGCATCCGGCGAGACCGGATCGTGTCGCATTCCAAGATCAAGCGGCCCGACGAGGCCCACTATCACGGCGGCTACGACGAAGAAGCGCCGGCCGCCGCGCAGGCGAAAGAGGCGAAGTGACCGTCCGGCGACGGATCACCGCGCTCCTCCCGCTCGCGCTCGCCGCGGTTATCGCCGCCGCGGCGCAGCCGGCGAAGAAAGCCGGCCGGCCGTCGAAGCAGTACACGATCGAGCAGTTCTATGCGACGATCGGATTGCGCGACGCGTCGTTCTCCTCGGACGAGAAGCGCATCCTCTTCTCCTCGAACCAGACCGGCGTCTACAACGTCTACAGCGTTCCGGTCACGGGCGGGGCGCCCACTCCCCTGACGTCCTCGGCGACCGACACGACCTACGCGGTCTCCTACTTCCCGGCAGACGACCGGGTCCTCTACACGCACGACCAGGGAGGCAACGAGCTCAATCACCTCTACGTCCGGGAAACCGACGGCAAGGAGCGGGACCTGACTCCGGGCGAGAAGCTCAAAGCCGAGTTCGACGGCTGGAATGGTGACCGGACCGCGTTCTGGGTCGAGACCAACGAGCGCGACCCGAAGTTCTTCGATCTCTACCGGTACGACGCGAAGAGCTACGAGCGCTCTCTCCTCTACAAGAACGACGCGGGCTACAACATCGCGGCCATCTCCCCGGACGGGAAACGGGTCGCTCTCGTGAAGACCAACGGCACTGCGGACAGCGACATCTATCTCTGGAACGCGGCGACCAGCGACGCGAAGCTCATCACGAAGCACGAGGGGATCGCCGACAACACCCCGCAGGAGTTCGATCCATCCTCCGGATCTCTCTACTATCTTTCCAACGAAGGCGCCGAGTTCGCGCGCGTCCGGAAGTACGACGCGGCGAGCGGGAAGTCCGAGGACGTCGAGAAACCGTCGTGGGACCCGCTCTTCGTCCGATTCTCGAAGAAGGGCCGCTACCGCGCCACCGGCATCAACGACGACGGGCGCACGGTCGTTCACCTCCTCGACACGAAGACGGGGAAAGAGGTCCCGTTGCCGAAGCTGCCCGCCGGCGACGTCACGGCCGTCCGCTTCGCCGACGGCGAGACCCGGCTCGCGTTCTACGTCAACGGCGACCGTTCGCCGAGCAACCTCTACGTGTACGAGTTCGGCGCGAAGGCGCCCGTGCGCCTGACCGATTCGCTTTCGAAGGACATCGACCCCGAGGATCTCGTCGACTCCGAGGTCGTGCGCTTCAAGTCGTTCGACGGGATGGTCATTCCTTCGATCTATTACAAGCCCCTGCAGGCGACGGCGCGGACCCGCGTCCCCGCGCTCGTGTGGGTGCACGGCGGGCCGGGCGGACAGACCCGCAAGGGCTACAGCGCGACCATCCAGTACCTGGTGAACCACGGCTACGCAGTCCTCGGGATCAACAACCGGGGCAGCTCCGGCTACGGGAAGAGCTTTTACGTCGCCGACGACCAGAGGCACGGGAAAGAGCCGTTGCGCGACTGCGTCGAGGGCAAGAAGTACCTCTCCGACCTCCCCTACGTCGACGCCAGCCGCATCGGAATCATCGGCGGCAGCTACGGCGGATACATGGTTCTCGCCGCGCTCGCCTTCCAGCCCGAGGAGTTCGCGGTCGGCGTGGACATCTTCGGGGTGTCGAACTGGCTGCGCACGCTCCAGAGCATCCCGAAATGGTGGGAGTCGCAGCGCCTCGCGCTCTACAAGGAGATCGGCGATCCCGAGAAGGACGAGGCGATGCTCCGGGAGATCTCACCCGTCTTCCACGCGGACAAGATCCGGCGGCCGCTGCTCGTCCTCCAGGGCGCGAACGACCCGCGCGTCATCAAGCCGGAGTCCGACGACATCGTCGCGGCTGTAAAAAGAAACGGAGTCCCGGTCGAGTACATCGTCTTCCCAGACGAGGGGCACGGCTTCACGAAGAAGAAGAACCAGATCGAGGGCTACGGCGCGATCCTGCGTTTCCTCGACAAATATCTGAAGGGCGCACCTTCGGAGCGGGCCGCATCGACAACGCCCGGCGGAGCGCGCAAGTAGCGAGTTGGCTGGCCGCTCGGATCCTCTTCTCTGCCTAACGGGGAGAGCGACCCCATCGGTGCATGAATTCGCCAGGACTCTCGATGGGGACCGGAGCGGACTGCGCCGGTCCGAAATGCCGGACATTCCCGGTCACGAGAGAGTCGGCTGCTCCCGCGAGCACCACCTCGAGAAACGGGCGGTCTGATTCGTCCGGCGGTTTGCGGTTGAGACGAACCGCCGCGACGACACGCTCGCTCTCCGCCTCGAGCAAATCCAGGAAGTCCGAAATATCGGCGGGGTCGAAGCCGAACTTCCTCCGGCGAAGAACGGTTCGGTATTCGCCAAGGATGCGGTCGTCGACGAGGAGGGTGACCTCGCCCGCGAGAACCAGATCAACGATTCGACCCGGGTTTCCTTCGGGATTCAGGAGGCCCGACACGATGACGTTCGTGTCGAGAACGATCCTCAAGCGGAGCGTCGGCGGCGACGGGCTTCACGAACCTCGCGGTTGATGTCGTCGATGGAGAGCCGCTCGATCCGTAACGGATGCCCTTGCGGTAGCATCCGCGCGCAACCGTGGGCGCCACCGAAAAGTCCCGAGCCGTCGGACGGAACGTGCCCCGCAAAGAGGGGCTCGACAAAGTCACCGGCGCCGCAAAATACGTCGACGACCTCACCTTCCCCGGAATGCTCCACGGGCGCACGATCCGATCGACGATCGCGGCCGGAGAGATCGAAAACATCCACCTCGGGTTCGCCCGTAAAGGGTTCACGATCGCGGATTGCCGCGACGTCCCTGGGCGGAACGTCGTCGCGCTGATCGAGCTGGACCAGCCGTGTCTCGCCGAGCGGCGCGTGAGGCATTTCGCGGAGCCGATCCTGCTCCTGGCCCACGAGGACCGCGAGCGGCTCCTCGAGGCCGAGTCGCTTGTCGCCATCGACTACCGCGAGGAAACGCCGATCTACGACCCGGAGAAATCCGACCACTGCTTCAAGGAGATCCGGATCGAAAAGGGAGACCTGGCGCGCGGTTTCGCGGAGGCGGACGTCGTCGTCGAGGGGGAATATCGCGTCGGCCTCCAGGAACAGCTCTACATCGAGCCAAACGGCGTGATCGCAGTGCCGGAGAACGGCGGGATCACCGTCTACGGCTCGCTCCAGTGCCCCTACTACGTTCACCGGGCGCTGCGGGTGCTCCTGGGCCTGTCGGACGACAAGGTTCGGGTCGTCCAGACCGAGACGGGCGGCGGGTTCGGCGGCAAGGAGGAATACCCCTCGATGATCGCGGGACATGCGGCGATCCTCGCGTGGAAGTCGCGGAGGCCCGTCAAGCTGGTCTACGACCGGGTCGAGGACATGGTGGCGACGACGAAACGCCACCCCGGCGTGATCCGGCACTCGACCGGGGTGACGCGCGACGGAACGCTGACGGCGATCAAAATCGACGTGCTGCTCGACGGCGGCGCCTACATGACGTTGTCGCCGGTCGTCCTTTCGCGCGGCGTGATCCATGCGACCGGGCCTTATCGGTGCGATCACGTCCGCATCCAGGGCCGGGTCGTCGCGACCAACACGCCGCCGAACGGAGCGTTTCGCGGCTTCGGCGCGCCGCAGACGCAGTTCGCGGCGGAAGTCCACATGGAACGGATCGCGGAAACTCTCGGCATCGACTCCGTGCGCCTGCGCGAGAAGAACGCCTTTCGCCCGGGCGACACGACTTCGACCGGCCAGAAGCTGGGCCGGGACACGAGCGCGCTCCGGGTACTCCGTGAGGCCGTCTCGCGAAGCGACTTTCGCGCGAAGCGGCGCGCTTACCGAGGCACGAACCGCGGGATCGGGCTCGCTCTTTTCTTCCACGGCTCCGGCTTCACGGGCGGCGGCGAGGTGAAGCTCGCCTCGAAAGCTTCGCTCGAGCTGACCGAAACCGGGGCGCGCATCCTCGTCGCCTCGACCGAGATCGGGCAGGGCACGCGCACCATGCACGCGCAGATCGTGGCCGACACGCTGGGTATCCCGTACGACGCCGTCGAGGTCGCGGCCGCGGATACCGCCCGCGTTCCGGACAGCGGCCCGACCGTCGCATCGCGAACCTGCATGGTCGTCGGAAAGATCCTCGAGCGGTGCGCGCAGGAGATGCGCCGGGAGCTCGGCGGCCGTTCTGCGCAGGATTACCTGGCGGAGCGCGGATCGCTCGTCGTCACGAAGGAGTATTCCGGACCCGACGGCCTCTACTGGGACGACGAGACGTACCGGGGAGACGCATATGGCGCCTTCGGCTGGGGCTGCGACGTCATCGAAGTCGAGCGCGATCCCGAAACGTGGCAAATCCGGCCGACTCGCGTCACCGCGGTCTGCGAGATCGGGAAGGCGATCCATCCCGTGCTCGCCCGCGGCCAGATCGAGGGAGGCACCGCGCAGGCCGTCGGATATGCCCTGCTGGAAGAGGTCGCGATGCGCGACGGCCGGATGGCGAACGCCCAGCTCACGAACTACCTCGTGCCGACGACACTCGACACACCGGAGATCGACGTCACGATCCTCGAGAACCCGTACGAGCACGGGCCGTTCGGGGCAAAGGGCGTCGGCGAGATGCCGATCGACGGTCCGGCGCCCGCGATCGTCAACGCGATCCGGTCTCTCGGCGTCGACGTCCGATCGATTCCGGCGACGCCGGAGCGGATCCTCGAAGCTCCCTCGCTGTCGGCGTCCCGGTAGGCACTGTATGCGGTTCACGTTGAATGGCCGGAGGCGACAGGTGCAGGCGCCGCCGATGAAGCGGCTCTTGGACGTCCTGCGCGAAGAGTGCGGGCTGACCGGAACGAAAGAGGGCTGCGGCGAAGGGGAATGCGGGGCGTGCACGGTGCTCTTGGACGGGATGCCGGTCAACTCGTGCCTGATCCCGTTCGCGCAGGCGCAGGGATCGGTCGTCACGACGATCGAGGGATTGGAGGGCCGGCATCCGTTGCAGGACGCCTTCGTGGTCGAAGGCGGCGCGCAGTGCGGTATCTGCACGCCCGGAATGATCCTGGCGGCGGCGGCGATCCCCCGCGGCGCGACCCTCGACGAGATCCGGCTGGGTCTCGCCGGAAACATCTGCCGGTGCACCGGCTACACCTCGATCTATCGCGCAATCGAGAAGGCGCGATCCCGGCGGCATCGATGAGAACTGCGGTCTCCCGGCTCGAGCTCCTGCAGCCCCGCTCCGTACGCGAGGCCCTCCGAATGCTCCGCGACGAAGGCCCTCTCGTCCCGCTCGCCGGCTGCACCGACGTCTATGTCGGGCTCAACTTCGGCACGCTTTCGGCGAAGAGGTTCATCGACCTGTGGCCGCTCGACGAGATGCGCGCCATCCGGTCGACCGGAGGCGTGCTCTCGATCGGCGCGCTCGCCACGTATACGGAGCTCATCCGCTCGCCCCTCGTCGCTCGCCGTCTCCCGATTCTCGCCGCGGCGGCGCGCGAGATCGGCGGTGTTCAGATCCAGAATCGCGGGACGCTGGGCGGCAACGTCGCGAACGGCTCTCCCGCCGGCGACAGTCTGCCGGTGCTCGCCGTCGCGGAAGCAATGCTCGTCCTTTCGAGCGCGGCGGAGACGCGCCGCGTTCCGTTCAATTCGTTCTTCAGCGGCTACCGGAAGAGCGTCCTCCGGCTCGACGAGATCATTGCGGCGATCGAAGTCCCGCGCGTGGACGGGCGGCAATGGTTCCGGAAGGTCGGCACCCGCGCCGCGCAGGCGATCTCGAAAGTCGTCCTGGCCGGGATTCGGTCCGACCGTCCGCGAATCGCTCTCGGAAGCGTCGCGCCGACGGTGATCCGCCTTCCGAAGACGGAGGGCGCGCTCGCCTCCGGCGCCCCGATCGAAGAGGCGCGCCGGGTCCTCGAAGGCGAGATCCGGCCGATCGACGACCTTCGCTCGACCGCAGAATACCGTCGCCGGGTCTCGGCGAATCTGCTGGAGCGGTTCTGGAGAGACACCGCAGGATGAACGAGACCCTTTCGCCCGAAGACGTCCAGATGGTCCTCGCGCAGATCGGGGAAGCGAACCGAGCCTTCGCCCGGCGCTACGCCGGCGATTCCCCGCGGCGGCAGCCGGTCCACACCGTCTACGGCGGCGCGCAGGTGTTTGCCTCGGACACCGCCTCGAAGCTGGGAGCGCTCGCGCGGCGGTCCCTCGACACGTACGCGCCGGGGGCGCGGGAGTTCGCGCGCGTGCTCGGATTCGCGGAGGAGCTGGCCGAACGGATATTCGAGCGGGTGGTCTCGAAGCTGGAGCGCGAGCCGGTCGAGGACTTCCGCATCGACTTCGAGGACGGCTACGGCAACCGCCCGGACTCCGAAGAGGACGGCCACGCCGAATCGACCGCCGTCGAGGTGGCGAAGGGCCTCGCCGAAGGCACGCTGCCCCCCTCCATCGGTCTCCGGATCAAGCCGTTCACCGAAGAGCTGAAGCGGCGCGCGATCCGCACCCTCGATCTCTTCCTGACGGCGCTCGTGCGGAAGACGGGGGGACGGATCCCCGACAACTTCGTCGTGACGCTCCCCAAGGTGACCGTGCCGGATCACGCCGCCGCGCTCGCTCAGGTCCTCGAGTTGCTCGAGAGGCACCTCGGCCTCTCCGAGCGGACACTTCCTTTCGAAATCATGGTCGAGACGCCGCAGGCCGTGCTCGACGAGAGCGGAAGCGCGTCGCTTCTCCGCCTCGTCGGCGCGTCGCGCGGACGGTGCATCGCCGCGCACTTCGGCACATACGACTACACGGCGTCGCTGAACATCACCGCCGCGTACCAGACGATGACCCACCCGGCGTGCGACTTCGCGAAGAGCGTGATGCAGGTCGCGCTCGCGGGGACCGGAGTCTGGATCTCGGACGGTTCGACGAACGTTCTTCCCGTCCCGCCGCACCGGCCGTCAGCGGGTAGGCCGGCACTCGACGTCCGTCAGATCGAGGAGAACCGGACCGCGGTGCACGCCGCCTGGAAGCTGCACTACGACCACGTGCGTCACTCGCTCGCGCACGGCTTCTACCAGGGTTGGGACCTCCACCCGGCGCAGCTCCCGACGCGCTACGCCGCGCTCTACGCGTTCTTCCTGGAGGGTCTCGACTCGGCGGCCGCGCGCCTCAAGAACTTCGTCTCGAAAGCGGGCCAGGCCACGCTCGTCGGCGAGATCTTCGACGACGCGGCAACCGGCCAGGGTCTGCTGAACCACTTCCTCCGAGCGTGGAGCTGCGGCGCGATCACGGAAGCCGAGGCGGTCGAGAAGAGCGGCCTGACTCCGGACGAGCTCCGCGGCCGTTCGTTCGTCAGGATCTTGATGAGCCGGCGCTCCTAGGCACGGACAGCCGCTCGCCTTCGACGTCGCTCGCGTAACGCCGGAGGATTTCGGCGATCTGTCGGTGCTCCTCCGGTGACCAGTCGGCGAGGAGCTCGCCCATCCGCTCGCGGCGGGCAATCCTCAGACGTTCGTTCACCTCCTGGCCGGCGAGCATCAGGACGTGACCGGCCGGAGTCGCCGGCGAGATCAGCCCGCGCCGCTCGAGGTCGTCCTGCGCCCGCGCGAGCCGCTCGGGATCCACGCCGTACCGTCGCGCGAAGTCGGAGACCGGCACTCCCGGAGATTTCCCGATCTGCGACAGCAGCCAGCAGGCGGCGGGTCGGAGGTCGACGCCCGCACGCTCCGCGATCCGCTCCAGGATCCGGCGCTGCGTGTCCCGCTGCATCAGCACCGAAAGGCCGTGGCTGATCTGGGTCAACGAGTCGTCGTCGCAGGGCATCGCGAAACCCTCTCCGAGGCCGGCGCCGGCCGCGATCGTCTCGCGCAATGGACGCTCTTCCAGCAGCCAGGAGAGGAGGAAGCCGACGACCGCGACCGCCGCCGCGACGAGGAAGACCGTGTGGAGGGAGGCCGCGAAAGCCGCCCGATAGGCGCCGCGCGCGGCCGGCGGCAGCCGAAGAACGACCGCCGGCGAGATGTGCTCGACGTCCTGCGGCGCACCGGGAAACGCGCGCGCGAGGTTCGCGGCGAGGCGGCTCGAGAAGATCGCGCCCAGGACCGCGACGCCGAACGAACCGCCGACCAGGCGAAAGAGCGTCGCGCCCGAGGTCGCGACGCCGAGGTCTTCGTATTCGACCGCGTTCTGCACGGCGAGGACAAGCACCTGCATGACGAGGCCCAATCCCATCCCGACGATCAGCATGAAGAGGCCGACCGTCAGACCGGACGTCGTCGCTCGCATCCGTGAGAGGAGAAAGAGCCCGACCGCCAGGACCGTCGTGCCGGCGATCGGAAACAGCTTGTAGCGGCCGATGCGGCTGATGATCTGGCCCGAGGAGATCGAGGTCGCCAGCATCCCGGCCATCATCGGAACGAGCTCCAGGCCCGAGGCGGTCGGGCTCGAGCCCCGGACGAGCTGCAGATAGACCGGCAGATACGTGACCGACCCGAAGAGGGCGAACCCGACGATCAAGCCGATCCCGCTCGTCACCGCGAAGACGGGATTTGCGAAGAGGCGAAGCGGGACGACGGGCTCTTCGCTGCGCCGCTCGACCACCACGAACGACGCGAGGAGGACCACGCTTCCCCCGAGGAGCCCGATCATCCAGGGAGAGCCGAACGACGCGGCCGTCCCGCCGAGATCGGCCATGAGAACGATCGCGGCGAGGGCTCCGGCGAGAAGCGCGGCGCCGGCGTAGTCGATCCGGCGCCTCAGACGGCCGGAGGTCGCCGGGAGCGTCGCCGCGAGGACCGCGAGCGCGAACGCGCCGACCGGGAGATTGACGTAGAAGATCCAACGCCAGGAGAGGTGCGTGGTCAAGAACCCGCCGAGCAGCGGCCCGGCGATCGAGGAGACGCCGAAGACCGCTCCGAAGATCCCCTGGTAGCGGCCGCGCTCGCGGGCGGGGACGATGTCTCCGAGCGCGGCCTGCGTGCTCACGATGATGCCGCCGCCGCCCAGACCCTGGAGGCCGCGGAACAGGATGAGCTGCGTGAGCGACCGGGCCAGACCGCAGAGCGCCGAGCCCACCAGGAAGATCACGGTCGCGATCTGGAGCACTCGCTTCCGCCCGTGGAGGTCGCCGAGCTTTCCGTAGAGCGGGGTCGCGACAGTCTGCGCGAGAAGGTACGCGGTCACGACCCAGGACAGGTGCGCGAGCCCGCCGAGCTCGCCGACGATGGTCGGCAGAGCCGTCGCCACGATCGCCGAGTCGAGCGCGGCGAGGAAGAGCACCAGCATGAGGCTGCCGAGGACCGCGAACCGCCGCTCCCGCGGAACGAGCGGCGGCGCGGCTTCGATCGTCGTCGCGCGCGCGTCAGAGGATTGGGTCAGTCGGGCCTCGGCGCGAATCGGCAGCCAGGGTCGAGCGCCTCAACTCAGAGGTTCAGGATCGCGGACTTCGCGGCCTTGTCGATCTCGATGTAGCAAGCGGTCGCGCGCGCTCCCTTGACGTTGCTTCCGGAAGGAGGCTTCGAATAGAGCAAGTAGCCGCCGGGCGTCGGATCGATACTCATGCTCATTCGTTCGATCCACGCGCCGATCGTGGAACCCTGGGAGTCCAGCTCCTCGAGGATGACACGCTCGACCAGGACGGGGTTGTTCCCGCTCACGTAGTTCCCGTTCACGAGAATCTCTCCCTGGGCGCCCTTACTCAGCAGAACTTTGAAAATGACCGCCACGTTGGACCTCCTTCTGCGCGCTCGCTCCGATGCCGTGTACTTTTACACAGGGCCGTCTTTGTTCCAGTCAGCTCGACGCCTTCCAGGTCGCCGCCATTTCGCGCGCGTAGTCCTCGAAACGACGGGGTGGATGACCGAGCAGCCTCGTCTGCCGCTCGACGTCGGCCGGTCCGGCGAGGAGGCCCTTTTCCTGAAAGAACTGATACATGAGGCGGAAGTCGAAAACCAGGGACGCCGGCATGTACTGGAGCGACTGCTTCTCCCAGGCGTCGAGGTCGTCTCCGGCATAGGCGATCGGCCGACCGAGCACTCGGCTCCAGGTCTCCGCGGTGCTCTTTCCCGTGACCGGCTCCGGCCCGACGAGGTTGTAAGTCTTCCCCGCGTGGGCGCCGGTCGTCAGCGCGATCGCCGCGGCCTCGGCGATGTCGCGCACGTCGACGCGCGAGAGCCCGACGTCGCCCATCGGCTGCGGGTACACGCCGTACTGGAGCAGGGCGTCCTTGAAGAACACGTCGTTCTGGTAGAAGTTGTTCGGCCGCAGGATCGTCCACTCGAACCGCGAGGCTTTCACGGCGGCTTCGACCGCGAATTTCGAGCCGAAGTGCGGCAGGTGAACGGCGACGTCGGCGTCCTGCACCGAGAGATAGACGAGGCGTTTCACCCCGGCCAGGCGGGCTCCGTTCACGGCCATCAAGCCTTCATGGCTTTCCGTCGGGCTGACGGGGTTCAGGAGGAAGACCCCGTCCATCTCCCGGAAGACCGCGCGCACCGTGGCGGGCTCGAGGAGGTCCCCGCGCACGCCGCGCACGCCGGACGGCAGCCCGGAAGCCTTGTCCGGGTTCCGCGAGAGGACGTTCACCTCCGCCTTCCGGGCGACGAGCTCCCGCACGACCTGCGATCCGACCGTTCCCGTTCCTCCCAGGACCAGGACCTTCATCGAGGCCTCCTTTCCGTCTCTCTCGTTACGGTCGCCTCGATCAACCCGTAAGGCTCTTCCGTCGCGACGAAGATCTCATTTTCGTTCGCGATCCCGAAGCGCGACAGATCCACGAGGAGGTGGTGCCTGTTCGGCATCGTCAGCCGGATCCGGGCGAGCTGCGGATGTCCACCGAGCGCCGCCTCGCCCATCGCGTAGAGCG
>QHVV01000004.1:40948-48150 GCA_003222385.1 Acidobacteriota bacterium | reverse complement strand
AGACCGCGGTCAGCGAGGTCGCGAGAATGCGGTCGTGCGTCTCCGCGAGCGTCGTGTACCGGTCGCGGCGGAAACCGGCGAAGGCGGAGCGTGCGCTCTTCAGGATGAGCAGGTCGCTCAGGCCCGACTCGATCGTCGTCCCTTTTCGCCCGCGCGAGACCCGGGTCGTGCGCCGATCCGAGCGCGACCCTTCGAACGCCGAGGGATCGAGGCGGTTCCAGAGCCGCTGCTCTATCGAGACCTCGACCGACGAGGCCGCGGGATTGCCTTCCAGGAAATGCTTCGAGAGCGCGAGGCCGAGGTCCTCGATCTCTTCCGCCCCCGTCTCGCGAGCGAGCGCGTAGACCGTGTTCTTCATCGTGTCGGTCGGAAGGATCGAGGTGTTGTCTCCCGCGAGGTGAGCCGCCTCGAAATTCCCCTCGAAGCGCACGGCGACCGTCAGGTCCTGAAGGTCGTGCGCTTCGCCGTCGCGCGCTATGCGCACGAGACGGATGCCTGACTTGCCGTAGCTGTTGGCGCCGAGCGGCACTCAGGTCCCTCGATACGTCGAATAGCCGAACGGCGAGAGGAGAAGCGGGACGTGATAGCGCGACGATGGATCGCGAACCTCGAAGACGACCTGCGCGACCGGGAAAAAAGTCTCGACCCCCGCCGCCGCGAAGTAAGACGCCGTATCGAACGTCAGGCGGTAGGCCCCGGCGGCGATCGGGCCGTCGAAGAGCTCGCTCGCACGGCCGTCCGGATCCGTGCGGGCCCGCCCCAGCACCTTCCAGCCGTCTGCGGAGCGGATTTCCAGCGCGACCGGGAGGTCGGCCGCGGGACGGCCGCGGGCCGTATCGAGGACGTGTGTGGTGATGCCGCTCATCTCTTCGACGCCGCGAGGAGCTTTTCCAGGCGAAGCCGCGTGATCTTACGCTGCTCCTCCGCGGCGATCGCGATCTCGGTCTCGCGGTCGTTGCCCAGACGCTTTTCGGCCAGCGCGAGCATCTCCGCGGCGTTCCGACCGGACGCGCACACGATGAAGACGTAGCCGAAACGGTCTTCGTAATCCCGGTTCGCGTCGGCGAGGTTCGCGAGCGTCTCGGGAGAGGCGCCTCGGGTCCCGCTCTGCTCCTCGCGCGACCACCCGCGGAAATCGGGGACAGACTTATTTTTAGGCTGCTGTGGGGAGCGATTAAATAAGTCTTCGAGGGAGTCGCCGATCCTGGGGTGCGCGGCGAACGACTCCAGCCAGTCGTCCTTCGAGAGCGACCGCCAGACGCGGTCGGCCTCTTCCGCAAGCTCACGAAAACTCCCGAAAGGCCGGGCCGCGGCCATCCGGCGCGCCCACGCGGAAGAGGCGCAGCACTCCAGCAACTGCGCCTCCGCTTCCGGCGCCGGAAGGGCGTTCAACCTCTCGAGCTCGCGGCTCACAGAGGACTCTTCTCGACCGCGCCGAAGAGCCGCAGCCTCGCGACGCCTCCGTCCGGGTAGACATGGAAGCGCGCGTGCGCGGCCGCTGGCGAGGGCCGCACTTCGGATTCGAAGACGTGCACCGCGTCGGGCGACAGTGGAGACTCCGGCAGGATCTCGAGCCATTGCCCGCCGGGCGCGAGCGGGTCCCCCTTCTTTAGCACTTCTACCGAGCACGCCGCCGGAGCATTCCCCTTGAACCAGGTCGTGTCCACCTCGACGCGGCGGACGCGCCCCGGGAGCCCCAACCGCACGATCGCCCAATCGTTTCCGGGGCCGCGGCGGCGGCGGGTCTCCCAGCCGTCGTGCATGCCTCGTGGCGGGCCCGGCAGGATCAGGTTGTGCCGCGCTCCGAAGAACATGTCGCTCGCGGCGACGACGAGTCCGCCGTTCTCGAGGCCGGCCAGGTCGATTTCCTTTTCGCGAGCCAGCTTTTCCGCCTCCGGCGCCACCGTCCCGTACACCCGGAGTCGGGCGACGCCCCCGTCCGGATAGATGTGGAGCTTCACGTGCGTGAAGCGGCGATCATCGGCGACGGGGAACAGGTTCTCCGCGTCGCCGCGGAGAAGGGATTTCGGGAGGATCTCCTCCCACGGACCCTCGGGCCCTTCCGCCGCTTCGAGCGAGCATGATTCGGGGAAGTTCCCTTTGAAGAACGCCGTGTCCACGCAGACGCCGCGGACGACTCCGGGCAGGCCGAGCCGCACGACGCACCAATCGTGTCCGGGCTCGCGCCGCCGGCGCGTTTCCCAGCCGTCCATCCACTTTCCGCGCTCGGTGTACTCGTCCTCCCGGAAAATCGGTTTGCCCGTCTTGACGAGGTTTTCTTTGGGCGCGAAGAACTCGTCGTTCGCGGCGACAGCCGCGCCTCCGAGGCGCTCCGAGGCCAGATCCACGAGCTCGGTGAATTCCGTCAAACTCCTCCCCGCAACAGTAGTTTTCCCCGCGGGGGCACGAGAAGCCGGCCGCGCTCGAAGATCTTCTCACCCGCGAGAAAGACCGTTTCGACGACGCCGGCAAGCGTCCGTCCGGCGTACGGCGTCAATTTGTGGCGATGATGGATTTCTTCGGGCCGCACCTCGAACGTCTGCTCCGGATTCCACACGACGAGATCCGCGTCCGCTCCGGGTACCAGAGTTCCCTTGCGCCCCTCCATCCCGGCCAGCCGCGCGGGCGCTGCCGAAAGCCACGCCGACATCCGCTCGAGGTCGACACCGCCGCGGGCGCGCGCCGCGGTCCAGACGGCCGGCAGGCGAAGCTGGAGAGATGAGATCCCGCCCCACGCGGAGAGAAAGTCGCCGGCCTCGCGCTTTTTGAGCTCCGGCGGCGACGGAGAGTGATCCGAAACCACCATGTCGATCGTGCCGTCCCGGAGGCCCTCCCAGAGCCGCTCGCGGTTGGCGCGGTCCCGGATCGGAGGGGCGCACTTGAACTCCGTCGCGCCGTCCGGTACCTCCTCCGCCGCGAAGAAGAGGTAGTGCGGACAGGTCTCGGCGGAAAACGGGAGACCTTCGGCGCGGGCCCGCGCGATCTCGGTGAGCGCGTCCGCCGAAGAAAGATGGACGACGTGGATCCGCGCGCCGGTGTTTCGACAGAGGCGCGCCAGCAGGGCGACTGCTTCGTCCTCCGCGCGGGACGGCCGGGTGGCGAGATAGGCCGAGTAGCGGCGATCGGCCGCGGAGGAGGGCGTCGGGAGATACCGGGGATCCTCGGCGTGAACGAGGAGAACCCTGCCGAGCCTCGCAATCTCGGGCAAAGCGGCCGCGAGATCGCGCTCGCCCACGTGGCCGAACTCGGGGACGCCCGAAGGGACGAGGAAGCACTTGAATCCCGGCACGCCTTTCTCCGCCATTCCCGCGAGGTCGCGTTCGTTGCCAGGGACGACGCCTCCCCAGAATCCGACGTCGACGAACGTCCGCCCGGTCGCCGCGGCCACTTTCGCGGAGAGGGCTTCGGCGGACGTCGTGGCCGGCACGCTGTTCAACGGCATGTCGAAGAGCGTCGTCACGCCGCCGGCCGCCGCGGCGCGGCCCGCGGTCTCGAAGCCTTCCCACTCGGTGCGCCCCGGCTCGTCGACGTGAACGTGGGTGTCGACGAGGCCGGGCATCACGACCGAGTCGCCGAAGTCGAGGACCTCGCCGCCCGAGCCTGCCGAACCGTCCTCGACCGACGAAATCACTCCGTCGCGGACGAATATCGAGGCGGGGCGGACGCCGTCCGTGGTGACGACCCTCCGGCTGCGGATGACCGAATCCGCGCTCAATTCAGTGATTCAATTGCGCGCCGTGGGGACGTGGGCGGTCGTCGGGGGCATCCTCCTGATCGCAGTCACGCTCTGGGACGCTTTCGAGACCATCATTCTCTCGCGACGGGTCTCCCGCAAGCTGCGACTGTCCCGCCTGTTCTATTGGCTCACCTGGAGCCCCTGGCGTGCCCTCGCGCTCCGAATGCGCCCGGGCAACCCGCGCGAGAATTATCTGAGCGTCTACGGCCCACTCTCCCTCATTCTCCTGCTCGTGCTCTGGGCTGTCGGGCTGATCTTCGCCTTCGCGCTGCTCGACTGGGGACTCGGAGCCCGGCTCTCGGCGCCTCAAGGCACGACCGGCTTCTCCGCCGATCTCTACATGAGCGGCACGACGTTCTTCACGCTGGGCTACGGCGACGTGACGCCGCTGTCGGCGCTCGGACGGGTACTCGCGATCGTGGAATCCGGAACCGGCTTCGGATTCCTCGCGCTCGTCATTGGATATCTCCCGACGCTCTCCCAGGCGTTCTCGCGGCGCGAGGCCAACATCGCGCTCCTCGACGCGCGGGCGGGCTCTCCTCCCACCGCCGCCGAGCTCCTGCGACGTCACGCGGAAGACCCGGCCGCGCTCGGACAGCTCCTCGCGGAGTGGGAGCGATGGTCGGCGGAGCTCCTGGAGAGTCACGTCTCTTTTCCCGTGCTCGCTTATTACCGGTCTCAGCACGACAACCAGTCCTGGGTGGCAGGGCTGACGACGATCCTCGACACGTGTTCGCTCGTGATCACGGCGATGCATGGCCCCGTGGTCGGCTCGGCGAGACTGACGTTCGCGATGGCCCGCCACGCGATCGTCGACCTCGCGAGGATCTTCTCGCCTCGGCCCCGGCCGTTGGAAACTGACCGGCTCGCGCCGCCCGAGCTCGCCCGACTGTGCGAGACCCTCACGTCGGCGGGAATCCCGATGCGCAAAAGCGAAGAGACCGACCGGCGCCTGGTGGAGCTTCGCGCGATGTACGAGCCGTACGCAACGGGGCTCTCGAGGTACCTGATCATGCCGCTGCCGGGCTGGGTCCCGCCGGCCGGAGCGCCGGCGGACAACTGGCAGCGAACCGCGTGACGGAGGACCGAAGCCTCGAACTCTCGCGCGAGGAACTGCGCCTCTTAGTCGACGCCGCGACGCGACGCGTCCTCGACTACGTCGAATCGCTGCCGCGCCAGCCGTCCGCGGACGATGAAGGCGGAGCCGCGCTCGCGAGATCCCTCGCCGAGCCGCTGCCCGAGACCGGAAGGTCCTCCGAGGAGCTGCTCGATCTCCTCTTCGAGAAGGTCGTGCGGAAAGGCTTCGGCACGGCAGGTCCCGGCTACCTCGCCTACATTCCGGGCGGCGGCATCCTCCATTCCGCGGTCGCGGATTTCGTCGCGGACGCTGTCAACCGCTACGTCGGCGTCTTCGCGGCCGCGCCGGGCGTGGCGCAGATCGAGACGAACGTCGTGCGCTGGTTCGCCGACATCGTCGGATACCCGGACACGGCCGGCGGAATTCTCACGACGGGAGGCTCGCTCGCGAACTTTTCGGCGCTGGTGACCGCCCGCCGCGAGCGCCTTCCGGACGACTTCCTCGCCGGAATTCTCTACGCGTCGGACCAGACGCACCACTCGATCGCCAAAGCCGCGATTCTCGCGGGGTTCCCGGAGGAAAACGTCCGCAGCATCCCTTCCGACCCGAACTACCGGCTCCGGATCGACGTCCTCGCGGACGCGATCTCTCTCGACCGGAAGGCCGGACGGCGCCCCTTCTTCGTTACCGGCAACGCCGGGACCACGAACACGGGCGCCGTCGACGACCTGGACGCGCTCGCCGACTTCTGCGCCGACGAGAACCTCTGGTTCCACGTCGATGCCGCCTACGGAGGCTTTTTTCTGTTGACCGATTTCGGCCGGCGCGCGCTCCACGGGATCTCGCGGGCCGATTCGATCGTGCTCGACCCGCACAAGGGCCTCTTCCTTCCCTACGGGACCGGATCGCTGCTGGTGCGCGACGCCCAAGCGTTGCGCCGCGCGCATGCGCTCTCCGCCGATTACATGCCGGTCATGCAGGAGGACTCCGACCTCGTGGACTTCAACCTGGTCTCGCCGGAGCTCTCGCGCGAGTGGAGAGGACTGCGAGTCTGGCTTCCGATCGCGATGCACGGGATCGGACCTTTCCGGCGCAACCTCGAAGAGAAGCTGGAACTCACGCGCTGGGCAACCGACGAGCTCCGACGGATTCCGGGCATCGAGATCGTGGCCGAGCCGCAGCTCTCGATCGTTGCATTCGCGCTGGCCGGACCCGGCCTCGATTCGTCCCAAGCGAACGAATTGAACCGGACGTTTCTCTCGGCGATCAACGCGCGCAAGCGCGTTTACCTGACGGGCACGATGCTCGGACCGCGCTTCGTCCTCCGGATCTGCGTCCTCTCCTTCCGCACGCACCTCGACCGGATGCGCGAGGGGATGGAAGACATCCGCGCCGCCGCGGCCGAGGTCCGTAGCTGAACCTTTTCCGCGCGGGTCCGTACCGATAGAGTCCGTCGGAAAGTCCTCGAGAGGAGGAGTCGATGAAAATCCTGCTCCGGCTGGCCGTGTTTTCGAGCCTGGCGGCGATCGCCTGCGCCGGCAATCCCCCAGCGGCACGGCCGGCGACCCGGGCGGCCGTCTCTCCGCCGGCCGCGGCCGGCGCGTCCCGCTTCACGGTCCCGGTCGATTACTACAAGCTGCCGAACGGCCTGAAGGTCGTCCTCTCGCCGGACAAGACCGCGCCGACGGCGGTCGTCGCCGTCTACTACAACATCGGTTTCCGCATCGAGCCGCGCGACCGCACCGGCTTCGCCCATCTCTTCGAGCACATGATGTTCCAGGGGTCGCAGAACCTGGGGAAGATGGAATTCATCAAGCTCGTCCAGAGGAACGGCGGCGTCCTGAACGGCTCGACCCGGTTCGACTTCACCAACTACTTCCAGATCGTGCCGTCGCACACGTTGGAGACCATCCTGTGGGCCGAGGCCGACCGCATGCGCGGCCTCGCGATCACGCAGGAGAACCTGACCAACCAGCAGGGCGTCGTGAAGAGCGAGGTCCGGGTCAACGTGCTGAACCAGCCTTACGGCGGCTTTCCCTGGCTCGACCTGCCGCAGGCGGCGAACACGAACTGGTACAACGCGCACAACTTCTACGGTGACTTGAAAGAGATCGATGCCGCCACGCTCGACGACGTCAAGAAGTTCTTCCAGACCTACTACTCCCCCAACAACGCGGCGCTCGTCGTCGTGGGCGACTTCGACCCTGCCCGGACGCGGGAGTGGATCGAGAAATACTTCGCAGCGATCCCCTCGACGCCGCGCCCCCCGGCGCCGGACATCCGGGAACCGCGCCAGGACAAGGAGAAGCGCGTCGCCCATCCCGACGCGCTCGCGACGCGGCCCGCGATCGCCGTCGGTTACCACGCCCCGGCGCAAAACACGCCGGA
>QHVV01000004.1:36174-40904 GCA_003222385.1 Acidobacteriota bacterium | reverse complement strand
TCTCTACGAAGCGCTGGTGCAGAAGAACGGACTCACCGGGGACGTGACCGGAGGCATCAACGAAGACCTGGGCAACATGTTCAACATCAACGGGCCGACGCTGTGGATCGCGTCGCTCTTCCACGATCCGGACAAGTCGCCCGATGCCATCCTGAAGGTCTTCGACGCGGAGATCGAACGCGTCCGCGCCGCCCCGGTCGATCAGGCCACGCTCGATCTCGCTATCGTCAAGATGCGCTCGAGGCTCTACGACAACATCGAGGGATTTTTCGGCTTCGGCCGCGCGGACCTGCTCGCCAGTTTCGCGCTCTTCAACGACGATCCGGGCCGGATCAACCGGCTCGAAGACGAGTTCCGGCGCGTGACGCCGGACCTGCTCTGGAAGACCGCGCAGGAGTATCTGCGCCCGACGAACCGGACGATTCTGCTGGTCGAGGCGAAAGCTCCCGCAAAACCGGCGGCCGCTCCGGGACCGGAGAAGAAATCATGACGCTCCCGATCTTTTCCCGCGCGGCCGGCCGGATCGGCGCCGCTCTTCTCCTCCTCGTCCTCGGAACCGCCGGCGCATCGGCCCAGCAGGCTCAGAAAGAGACGCCGCCGGCTCCCGGGGTCCCGAAGGACTTCTCGATCCCGAGCCCGACGAAGTTCACGCTCGACAACGGGATGAAGGTCACCCTCGTCCCGTACGGCACGATCCCCAAGGTGACGGTGGACCTCGCCGTCCTCGGCGGCGACGCGAGCGAGGGAGCCGACCAGGTCTGGCTGGGTGAGCTCATGAGCAGCTGGATGACCGAGGGAACGACGACCCGAACGGCGAGCCAGATCTCGCAGGCCACGGCGCGGATGGGCGGATCGCTCGACGTCACCGTCGGGCCGAATTCGACCCGGGTCACCGGAGACTCCCTCTCCGACTTCGGGCCGGAGATGGTCCGGCTCGTGGCGGACGTCGCGGAGCACCCGAGCTTCCCGGAGTCGGAGCTCGCGCGGTTGAAAGCCGACCAGGTCCGGCAGCTCTCGATCGCAAAGAGCCGGCCTCAGCAGATCGCGCTCGAGAAATTCCGCTCGGTGATGTACCCGAACCACGCTTACGGCCGGATCTTCCCGACGCCCGAGATGATCCAGGGCTTCACGGCCGCGCAGGTCCGCGCGTACTACGAAGCCAGCGTCGGCGCGGCGCGAGCCCATCTGTACGTCGCGGGCCGCTTCGATCCCGCGCCGATGGAGTCCGCCGTCCGGGAGGCTTTCGGCGGATGGAAGGCCGGCACGCCCGTCTCCTTTCCGCCTCCGCCGGCGTCCCCGCGTAGCGCTCGCGCGATCCACCTGATCGACCGGCCGGGCGCTCCGCAGTCGACGATCATCCTGGGCGTGCCGGTGATCGATCCGAGCAATCCGGAGTACGTTCCGCTGCTCGTCACCAACACGCTCCTGGGCGGCTACTTCTCGTCGCGGATCACTTCGAACATCCGGGAGGCGAAGGGTTACACCTACTCACCGTTCAGCCAGGTCTCGGTGCGCTATCGGGACGGGTACTGGGCGCAGAACGCCGACGTCACCACGAACGCGACGGGGCCCTCGCTCAAGGAAATCTTCTACGAGATCGACCGGCTCAAGAAGGAGCCGCCTTCGGCCGACGAGCTGAAGGCCGTCCAGAACTACATGGCCGGCGTGTTCGTGCTCCAGAACTCGTCGCGGGCGGGAATCATCGGCCAGCTCGAGTTCGTCGACCTGCACGGCCTGCCCGACGACTATCTGTCCGGCTACGTCCGGCGGGTGTACGCCGTGACGCCCGCGGACGTCCGGCGGATGACCCAGAAGTACATCCAGGACGAAAAAGCCACGATCGTCGTCGTCGGCGACAAGAAGATGATCGAGGAGCAGCTGAAGCCTTACGGAACGATCTCGCGGTAAAAAGGGTCAACGCTGAATTCCTGCATCTGACCGGTCAGATACAGTTATTCAGCGTTGACCCCATCAGTGATCTACCATCCGGACGGCCGCGTCGAGCTGGCCGACACGTCGCGGATCGACGCGAGCCCGCTCTCCAACCCCGACCTCGCTCCCGTCCCGATCGCGCGCCGCAACTGGACGACCTACAACTACGCCGCGCTCTGGATCAGCATGGCGCACTGCATTCCGACCTACATGCTCGCGTCCGGACTCATGGCGGCGGGAATGAACTGGAAACAGGCGCTCGCCACGATCCTGCTCGGCAACACGATCGTCCTCGTCCCGATCCTTCTGAACTCGCACCCGGGCACGAAGTACGGCATCCCGTTTCCCGTCTTCGCACGCGCCGCCTACGGGACACTCGGCTCGAACCTGCCCGCGCTGATGCGCGCGCTCGTCGCCTGCGGGTGGTTCGGGATCCAGTCCTGGATCGGGGGCGAGGCGCTCCACACGTTCTTTTCCGCGATCGTCCCGGGCTGGAACGACCTGCTCGGCCCCGGCTTCGGCGGCCACTCCACGACCGCGTGGATCTCGTTCCTGCTCTTCTGGGGGTTGAACGTCTTCATCATCTACCGGGGCATGGACCTTCTTCGGAAGGTCGAGAACTGGGCGGCGCCTTTCGTGCTCGTGATGACGACGGTGCTCCTCGTCTGGGCCGTGAAGAAGGCGCACGGCCTGGGGCCGCTCCTCGCGCAACCCGGGAAGTTCCCGACGTTCCGGGAGTTCTTCCCGATCTTCATCCCGTCGCTGACCGCCATGATCGGGTACTGGGCGACCCTGTCGCTCAACATGCCCGACTTCACGCGCTTCGGGCGCAGCCAGCGCGAGCAGATCGTGGGACAGGTCGTCGCGCTGCCGACCACGATGTCGGTCTTCGCCGCGATGGGGGTCCTCATCACGAGCGCGACGGTCATCATTTTCGGCCGCGCGATCTGGGACCCGGTCCAGCTTGTCGGCCAGTTCAAGGCGCCCGTCGTCGTCGCCGTCTCCATGTTCACGGCGGTCGTCGCGACGCTCGCCGTCAACATCGCGGCGAATGTGGTCTCGCCGGCCAACGACTTCGCGAACGCCTTCCCGCGCGCGATCCGATTCAAGACGGGCGGGCTGATCACGGGGATCATCGGGATCCTGATGCAGCCGTGGAGGCTGCTGGCCGATCCTTCCGGCTACATCTTCCAGTGGCTGCTGGGCTACTCCGGCGGCCTCGGGTCGATCGCCGGAGTCTTGATCGCCGACTACTGGCTGGTGCGGAGGAAAGAGCTCGCTCTTGAGGACCTCTACCTCGCCAACGGCGCGTACCGCTATCGGGCCGGATGGAACTGGAAGGCCGTCCTCGCGACCGTAGTGGGATGCGTCCTCGCCTGGATCGGCCTCGTCGTCAAGCCGCTCGCCCCGCTCTATTCATATGCCTGGTTCGTCGGCTTCTTCGCGGCGGGACTCCTCTACTGGGCCTTGAGCGCCGCGCGGGCGCCCGCGCGCCTGCGCGCCGCGCCGGCCGCCGGGAGTCCCTGAAGTCATCCGAGCTCTGCCGCCGATTCGCTACGGCCGCGGCGATTAAGCTCCCGGCGTGCAGCGGTCAATCGAGCGCGCCACGTTCTACGCCGGCTTCCTGATCGGCGGGCTCTGGTTTCTCCTCTGCTCGGCGCTCGGGATCGTGTGGCTGCTGCTGGCGCCCCGCAACCGGCAGACGCTCTACATGTATGGGCGCGTGTTCTGCCGGGGCCTCGTCCGCCTGATGGGCTGGAGGATCGAGGTGGCGAACCGCGGGACGCTCGACTCCGCGCGCCCGTGCGTCATCGTCGGAAACCACCAGAGCTTCTTAGACGTCGTGACATTCGGGTCGATCTTCCCGGAGCGGACGGTGTCGGCCGGCAAGCGCGAGATCGGTCGAATCCCGGTCTTCGGCTGGTTCTACCGGCTCTCCGGAAACCTCGTGATCGATCGCGGCAACGCGCGGGGAACCCGGGACTCGCTGGAGGAGGCGGCGCGGACGATTCGTGAGGAAGGGCTCTCCGTCTGGTTCATGCCGGAGGGCCACCGAAACACGGGGCGAGAGCTCCTTGCCTTCAAGAGCGGCGCGTTCCGGCTGGCGCTCGCGGCGGGCGTCCCCGTGGTTCCCATCGTCGCCGAGCCGCTCGACGTCATCGCCGACACGAAAAGACGCCTCGCAAGGCCGGGCTCGCTTCGGGTCACCGTCCTCGAGCCGATTCCGGCCGAGGGAGACGGCGGGCGATCCTTTGCCGAGCTCGCCAGCGTCGCGCGGTCCCGCATGCAGGATGAGCTGGATCGGCTGAGGAGCTCGAGGTCCTGAACGAGCCTGGCAACTCTTTTGCTCTGCCTTCCAGCCGGCATGATGGTCGTCTTCCTGGTCGCGTCGCTCCTGGGTCTCGCTTACTCCGCCTGGCGTCTCTCGCGCAATCGCAGAAATCCCGGCTTCTGGGAAGGGGGCCTCCTGTGGCTCATGTCCTTCCTGGTCGTCGTGATCCTGCTCGCGCGAACGTAGAGCGGTCGGGGTTGCCGCGCCGGCGGTGCGCCCGAAAGCGCGCCGCGTCCCTTCGTTACTCGAAGTATCCGGACACGTCGAGGACGAAGTTCGTCGATCCGGACGGGATCCCGCAGAAGACCGAGACCCGGCCGAACGTCCCCAATCCCAGGATCGCGTTGTTCGCGCGGACGATTCCGGCTCGGAAGTTGATCGTGCTCGCGGAAGGGATCGATGATCCCGCCGGAAAGACCGTGAGATAGCCCTCGGCCGTCGGGCTGACGGCGATCAGGTTGGCCGA
>QHVV01000004.1:18857-36164 GCA_003222385.1 Acidobacteriota bacterium | reverse complement strand
AATCAGGTTGGCCGATACGGCCTTCGCCGTCGCAGGAACGCCGCAGGTCCCGGCGACCGGAAAGTCCCGGATGCTCCCCGAAGTGAGCGCCGGCCCGCCCGTCGGACCGTTTGCGCCCCGCGTGTCCACGATGCGGCAGGGAACGAGCGTGTGAAAGTCCGCGCCGCCCGATGAGATCGGGGTCGGCGTCGGCGTTACCGTGGGAGTCGGCGACGGCGTGGGCGTCCCGGACGGTGCTGTCGGAATCACAGTCGGAGTCCGGGTCGGGGTCGGCGTGGGTGCCAGAGGCGTCTGGGTCGGAGTCGGCGTCGGACCCGCAGAGGTCGATGTCGGAGTCGGCGTTGGGGTCGGCGTTGGAGTCGGGGTACGCGTCGGTGTCGGGGTCCGCGTCGGGGTCGGGGTCGGGGTCGCCGTCGCGGTCGGAATCGGGGTGGAAGTCGGCGTGGGA
Source organism: Acidobacteriota bacterium (assembly GCA_003222385.1). GTDB lineage: Bacteria > Acidobacteriota > Thermoanaerobaculia > UBA5066 > Gp7-AA6 > Gp7-AA6. Next base: position 35,716 of record QHVV01000004.1, on the reverse strand, counting down.
GTCCGCGTCGGCGTGCGTGTAGGCGTCCGAGTCGGCGTTCTCGTCGCCGTGCCGGTCGGCGTGCTGATCGGTGTCGGCGTGCTCGCGCCCGGGGAGCACTGCGGGAATCGGAAGGAGCCGATCCGGGTATGGTCGTCCTTCCCGTTCGTCACGTAGTACTCGTTGGTGTACCAGAAAGTGCAGCCGTCCGGGTCGAGCGTCAGGGCGCTGTAGTCGCCCCAGCGATGATCCAGCGTTCCGTCCATGAACGTGTGGACCTGCCCGCCGGTCCCCTCGATCAGCGAGGTCTCGGTCTGCGTGATGGAGTTGACCGGGTCGCCGGCCAGGCGCCCGGAATATCGGATCGCCGGATACATCGTGGCGTCCGACACGCTGTATCCGATGGCCATGTTGCCCGCCCGGTCCACGGCCGCGCTGGGCATGAAGCGGTTCTTGGAGTCCGGGTTGTACGTCGACGCCTGGAGGGCGCTGCCGATCGTGCCCCCTGTGACGGGCACCTGGTACCAGCGCACTGTCGCCTGGCTCGAGCTGCTGCCGGCCACCGTGTGGCTATCCCACAGCGATTCGACCCCGCCGATGTTCGTGTACTGGTTCTGCACCATCGCCCGGTAGGTCAGCGTGTCGAGGGTATTGCCTTCCAGCTCCGGCACGTCGCCCGGCCCGACGGCCCAGGTGGCGCCGGTCGAAGAGTCGGTGGGCCCCGTGAACGTCGAGTTTGCGGTGTTGTTCCAGTCCACGTGGAACTTCCAGATCCGGACGACGTTGGTGAACCCGGTCAGGGCGGCGAACAGGTTCTCCCGGCCGGCCGGAGGGGTGCCCGTCTGGAGCCGCGCGTTGCCAGGAAGCAATGTGAAGTTCTGCCCGCCGCCCGAGACCTTGGCCGCGTTGAAGGTGACGACCTGGGCGGTCGGGGCCCCCGCATACATCTGCGCCTTGTTGAACGCCCACACGCGCACGTTCGAGAAGGAACCGTTGGCCGAGAAGCCGAACATGTTGGCCGACATGTACAGCCCGTCGGGCCAGATGCCGAACTTCGGGTAGTCGTTCAGCTTGTCCGTGATGTTCATCGAGTAGAAGTTCCAACCGCCGCTGACCGGATCGCCACTCTGGGAAGCCGCAAAGCACTGGTAGGCCCCGGGCGGATTGATGACATTCTGAGAGGCGTCGAGCTGGAACGCGAAGTCGGTGATGATCCAGCGGTCGGTGAAGGTGTCGTACACGACAACCGGGTCGCCGAAGTTGTCCGTGTCACAGAGATTGCCGAAGTTGCCCTGGCTCATGAACGTGTCGAAGGTGAACGCCGCGACGCGGACGCCGTCGGTCTTGCGGTAGATCCCGATCGAAGTGTTGACCGTCTGGATGTAGTACTCCGGGCCCACGTCGCCGTTCGGGTCCGGCGGGTGCCCGGCGCCCCAGTTGGTGAAGTCGAGGCCGTCAAAGTTCGCGATTGGCGAGGGCGCCGGTGCGGCCAGCGACGGAGCTGCCAGACCGGAGCCGATCGGGACGAGTTCTCCCGGCAGGTCCTGAACCGGCGCCTCCCGCTCTGGCCGTTCCCTCTTCCGAGGCGGAACACGACGGAGATGACGAAGGTCGCCGTGAAATGGCGTGGCCCGGATCAGCGATCTTTCGTCGGGGCTCGGCGGCCCTCCGGCGGATTGGGCTTGCGCCGGCGCGCGGGAAGCCCCGGTCGTCGCCTTCAGCGAGGGCGAGATGGCCAGACCGAGGAGAAGAACTCCGGCGGTGAGACCAAAAACAGCGAACCGATTCGACATCGGTCAGATCTCTTATCCGCTAGCCCGATTGCTCACGGCCGGAACGCCGATCCGGAAACCCGTGGCGAAGGCTGCCAGCATGACGAACGAATGAGCGAGGCTCGACGGAATCCTCCGCGGTGTCGGACGAAAGAACATTTTTGTTCGACTGTATTGTAACCGTCCGAATCTCCGATTGATGTGAGGTAGGCTCCATTCGAGCCCCCCCATGAAGCAGGAACCCGGTGCCACCCTCGATCGCCTGATCGAGCTGCGGATCTTCGGAAGAAAACCCGTGACCGATGTGCCGCCATATTCCACGAGTGACTCGGCGGCGGACGTCGTCGTGCGCGCGCTCGCCCGCCCGCCGTTGCGCTGGATGTGCCTGCAGAGTGGACGGGACTGGACGTTTCACTGGCGCCGGCCCATGGCGGGCCCGGACCCCGAGGCCTCGACGGTCACCCGCTACGTCAACCTGATCACCGTCACCGCGCCGACCCGGCCGCTCGCGATCTGCCGCGCGGCGTTGAAGCTCGTCGGTCCGATCGGCGGCGACGGCGACGGCCGCGGTAAGTCGCAGAGCGCCCCGGACGACCCGCCGTCCTCGGGAACTTCCGGGAAACCGGGCTGATTTCCCGGGAATCCCTGCTCCTCTCCCGGCGCGACGTCGCCGAGCTCCTGCCGCTGCCGGAGTGCGTCGCCGCGGTCGAAGAGGCGTTCCGTCTCCATGCGAGGGGCGGGACCCTGCCGCCCGCGATCCTCGGAGTTCCCGCGGAAGGCGGCGGCTTCCACGTCAAAGCCGCAGGGTTGAAGCTGTCCGGGCGCTCCTACTTCGCGGCGAAGACCAACGCCAACTTCCCGGCCAACCGGGAGCGGCTCGGTCTCCCGACGATCCAGGGCATCGTTCTCCTCTTCGACGCGGAGAGCGGAGTCCCGCTGGCCGTGCTCGATTCGATCGAGATCACGATCCGGCGCACCGGCGCGGCGACGGCGGCGGCGGCGAAGAAGCTCGCGCGGAGCGACTCGTCCACGGTCACGATCTGCGGATGCGGCGAGCAGGGGCGGGTCCAGCTCGAAGCGATCGCGGGCGTGCTGCCAATCGAGCGCGGGCCTGGGCGTTCGATGCGGATCCGGAGCGCGCGTGGAGATTTGCCGAGACCAGGAGCCGCGAGCTCTCGATCGAGGTCCGGCCGGCGGTCGACCTGGGCGCGGCGCTCCGCGAGAGCGACGTCGTCGTGACGTGTACCCCTTCGCGCTCACCGATCGTCGCGAAAGCGGACGTCTTACCCGGGACGTTCCTCGCCGCGGTCGGAGCCGACAGCGCCGGCAAGCAGGAGCTGGAACCCGCGATCCTCGCGCGCGGCAAAGTCGTCGCGGACTCGATCGACCAGTGCGTCGAGATCGGCGAGCTCCAGCACGCGATTTCCGGCGGCTTCCTGCGGCGCGAAGACGTCTACGCCGAGCTGGCGGAGATCGTCGACGGCGTGAAACCCGGGCGCACGTCGGACGACGAGATCACCGTCTTCGACTCGACCGGGACGGCGCTGGAAGACGTCGCCGCGGCCGCGGCTGTGTACGAGAAGGCGGTAGAGCGTAGCCGCGGAGTCCGGTTTCTCTTCTAGGACCTCTAGGACCGCGCCTCCGGCTCTCGCTCGCGCGACTTTCGAAACTCCGCTGCCGGCGGCGTCAGGAACCGGCGGAACCAGTCGCGCGCGAGGCGGGCGACCTCTTCGAGCGCTCCCGGCTCCGAGAAGAGATGGGTCGCTCCGGGCACGATCTCGACTTTCTTCTCGCAGCGCAGCCTCTCGAAGGCCTCCTGGTTCATCTCGATCACGGGGTAGTCCTGACCTCCCACGATCAGGAGGGTGGGCGCCTTGACCCGCGACAGCGCCGCCCCGGCGAGATCCGGCCGACCTCCACGCGACACGACCGCACGAATCGTGTTCGGCCGCTGCGCCGCCGCGACGAGCGCCGCGCCACCGCCGGTCGACGCACCGAACAGGCCGATCGGAAGAGCGCTCGTCTCCTCGTTCTCCGACAGCCAGTCGGCCGCGTCGACGAGTCGCTCCGCGAGCAGGTCGATGTCGAAGCGCAGCCGTCCCGTCTGCTCGTCCTCGGACTCTTCCGCCGGCGTCAGGAGATCGACGAGCAGCGTCGCGAGGCCGCCGTCATTCAGAGCGCGCGCGACCGCCCGGTTGCGCGGGCTGTGGCGGCTGCTTCCGCTGCCGTGCGCGAACATCACGATGCCCGCAGACCGCGGGGCAACGGTGAGGTTCCCCTCGAGGAGAACGCCCGCGGCGGGTACCCGGACGAGAACGCCCTCGTTCGTTCGGTTCATGCGGATACCGGTCCCGGGCCGGGCCCGACGCCGTCCACGGTCTCGGGCAGGGCCGTGGCGCGAAAACGCACGAGAGTCGTCCCCTCGTCCTTCGACCGGATCTCGAGCGCCGACTCGGCGCCCTCCGAAGTCTCTTCGACCCGCACGCTCGACGGATGCGCCACGACATGCGTGAACGTCTCGTCCGGAGTGTCTCCCGTCAGGATCTCGATCTCGGAAGACCCTTTCTTCCTCTCGGCGAAGATCCCCTTCAACGGACGTTCTTCGGCCTCGACCTGAGCGCCCATCTCGCCGAAGATCTCGACCGTCACGAGCCAGCCTTCGTGCCGGCGCGTGAACTCATCGAAGAAGTCCTTCCACTCACCCGGCGGAATCTCCCGGGTGACCATTTCGGTATCGGTGTTGGATGTCATGAAGAGATCTCCTCACAAAGCGGACGGATAGGTCTCCGGCGCCTCTTCACCGACCCATTCGGAATTTCTCTCGAGAGGCTCGACCGCCCGGGTCTCGTCGAAGTGGATCACGACGTCGAACTGCTGCGGCAGCCGGGCCGAGAAGTAGTGGCTCGACCGCTCGGTGTCCGGACGGTAGATCACGCCGATCGCCCTCTCGAGCCGCGGCTCGGACAGGGCGCGCGCGGCATCGGAATCTCGCCGGAGGTCGAGCGAGAAATTCGGGATTGCGACGTCGTGGAAGATCGCCTCGTAGCTGCCGCGGAGGCCGGGGCGGACTCGCTTCATTTCCGCCGGAGCATCCCAGTCCGACGCCGCGGTCACGCTCCCCGTGTACGTCGTGAAACCGAGCAGGATCGCCTCCTCTCCCGACTTCTGCCGGACGAGCTGTCCGAGGTTCAACTCCCCGGCGCCGCCCAGCTCGGTCGCGCGGGCATCCCCGAGGTGTGAGTTGTGCGCCCACACGACGATCTTCGGCTCCCGCGCCTCCGACTCCAGGAATCGCGCGAGCGCGTCGAGAGTCTCCGCCATGTGCGTGTCGCGAAGGTTCCAGGAGGAGACGCGCCCCTGGAACATCGCGCGGTAGTAGCGCTCGGCGTTCCGGACCAACCGCGCGTTCTGCTCCGCAAAGAAATACTCATCCCGCGCGATCCGGCCGTCGCGCTGCGCGTAGTCCGCGGCGCGCTGCCGCATCTCGACCAGCTGGCGGACCACTTCGTCCTCGCAGCCGGGCGTCATCCCGACCGTCGCGGCGTACCCGTACGCCTGCGTGTCCTCGCCGAAGTGGTCGAAGCACGCGTACCGGTACCGCGCCCGCCGCGCTGCCTCCGGATCGACCTTGTCCAGGTATCCGAGGACCGCCCCCATCGACGCGTGCAGGCTGTAGAGGTCGAGCCCGTAAAAACCGACTTTCTTCTCGGGCGGCATTCCGCCGTTGTGAGCGCGCAGCCACCCCACGAAGTCGAGCACGTCGGCGTTGCGCCACATCCAGGTCGGGAAGCGCCGGAACCCCGAAAGAGCTTCGGCGGCGTCGGCGTCGTTCGACTCGCCGCGCACATAGCGATTGACCCGATAGGCGTCGGGCCAGTCCGCTTCCACCGCGACGGCGGTGAAGCCCTTCTCCCGGATCAGCCTCTTGGTGATCTCGGCGCGTTGCCGGTAGAACTCGTGCGTCCCGTGCGACGCCTCTCCGAGCAGCGCCCGCGGCGCGGAATCGAAAACGTTGATTAAGAGATCGTAATCAGAGGGCGCTCCCGCGAGCGGATGGACCTCCCGACGGACCGCCGAAACGAGGGCGCTTTCAGAAATGAGTCGCTCCTTTCCGGTCGCGCGCATCCGGGAGATCCCGGGCAGCTCGTTCCCGCGGGTGCGTCGAAGGCCGTTCCGTGCGGGCTCGCTCGAGGAGATCGCGCACCTCCTCGTCGCTCGTCTGGCTGAAGTCGTCGTACCACTGTCCGACGGCAGTGAACGGCTCGGGCGTCTCGGCACAGATGACTTCGTCCACGATCGGGCCGAAGTCCTCGCAGGTCGAAGGCGCGCCGACCGGAACCGCGACGACGATGCGCGCCGGATCCTGGCGCCGCAGGGCGGCCGCGGCGGCGTGCATCGAGGCGCCGGTGGCCAGCCCGTCGTCGACGAGGATGACAGTCTTCCCCCGGACGACGGGAGGGGCGTGCGAGCCGCGATAGGCCGCTTCGCGCCGTTCCAGCTCCCGAAGCTCCTTTGCGGCGACCGCCTCGACAGCCTCGGGCGGCACGTGCAGCCGCCGCAGGAGGCTCGTGTTCAAGACCCGCGCGCCGCCGCTCGCAATGGCGCCCATCGCGAGCTCCTCCTGTCCCGGAAATCCCAGCTTGCGGACGAGAAAGACGTCGAGCGGAGCAGCGAGCGCGCGGGCGACTTCATAAGCGACGGGGACCCCTCCGCGCGGCAGAGCGAGCACGAGGACGTCAGGACGCTTCGCGTACGAGCGAAGCTTTTCGGCGAGCCGTCGCCCGGCCTCCGCGCGGTCACGAAAGATCAAGAGGCCTCCCCTTCTGAAAGACGTTTTCCAGGCTCACGAGGTGCAAAACCCGCGCCCGGTCGAGGAGGCTCGCTAGGTCGGTTCCGGAGCGTAGAGTCGGGAGTTGGCAGCCATCTCCACCAACCGATCGGCGTCCTTCTCGGTGAAGCCGGTCGCCGGGTCGACGAGGATCAGCGGGATGCCGGAAGGATAGCTCACCGGATCGTCGTCGACGACCACCCATGGGCGGCCTTCCGCTGCGGCGCGGCTCCGGTACGCCAGGATCTCCCGATAACGGCCGCCCGGGACGAACGGCGTCACGCCGACGATTCCCTGCGCGACGTCGGGCGAGAAGAGTCTTCGAAGCTCCTTCAATCCGGCGACGTCGCGCCAGCTCGACGTGATGACTATCTCCGCGCCGGGAATGCGACGGACCGCCGACTCGAAGAGGTCGAGCAGAGGCTTCTCGAAACAGCGGGGCGCGGCGTCTTTCCGTCGAAGGACGCCGTCGAAGTCGAGGAAGACGAGGCAGCTACGCTGCGGAGACAAGCCGGGCGTTCACTTTTCCGGAAATGGCGAGACCAAGATACATCCTTCCACGCCGGCGAGCCTGCTATGGTCGGGCCGTGAGCGTGCTCGAGGCGCTCGACAGCCACGGCTACGTGCCCGCGTCCGGAGGCTCGGCCCGCTTCTCCGTGGGCCGCCCCGACCGCGAGACTTTTCCCATGGCGGCCGCGGATGGATCGGACGTCGTGGTCAAGGTCTACGCGGATGGCCGGGGTGAGGCCACCTTCCGGAACATGAACATCCTCTGGCGTTCTTCGTTCGGCGAGGGTCGCCGGCCGCCAGGCCTGCCGAGACCGATCGAATACCTGCGAGATCGTGAAGCGGACGGGGGGGCCCTCGTCATGGAACGCCTCGCAGCGCCGACGCTCCTCGAGCTCGGAACACTGCGGGACGAGCACCTGGAGTTCGCCATGCAGCTCGCCGCGGACCTGCACCGCTCCGGCGTGGCAGCGCCGCGAACACGGAGCGCCAAGAAGATCGTCCGCTCCGTCGAACGCAAGGCCGAGCGCGTCATGGCGCTCGCGCCGCACCTCGGCGCGGACCTGGCGCGGGTGGCGGCGGCTCTGGAAGAACACCGCGGCCGGGACGCCGAGCTCGTCCCCTGCCACGGCGACTTCTCACCGCGCAACGTCCTCGTCGGCGCCACACGAAATGCCGTGATCGACTGGGATCGGCTCCAGCTTGCCGACCCCGCGCGCGACGTGGCGTACTTCGGGACCTGGTGCTGGGTGCAGGGACTCCGCTCGGGCGTCAACGACTGGTCGGTCCTCGACCGCGCCGTGGCGAGCTACCAGAGCCGTCGACCGGAGGTGGAGCTCACTTCCCGGATCGGCTTCCACGTCGCGGCGGGGCTCGCCCGGATTGCGCACGGCCTCGTGGAGCTCTGGCCCGCCCAGGCCCACCTCGTCCCGCGCTTGAGCGCGGAGGCGCTCCGGCGGCTCGCGTGCGAATCACCGTCCTGACCCACAATCTCTCCTCCAACGCGGCCATGCGCGCTCACCGACTCGCGCAGGCCGCGTCCCGATTCTCGGACGTCACGCTCATCGGGCCAGCGGCGCGCGCCGGCCCCTGGCCCGCGCTTCCGCGCGACATACCGATCGTCTCCGTCAAGAAGAGGCGCTTTCCCGATTTCTTCGGAAGATTCGTGGATCTCGTGGAGAAAGCGAGCGGCGACGTTCTCATTGCCGCCAAACCGCACCTCGCCTCCTTCGGCGTCGCATTGCTGGCGGCCGAGAAACGCGAGGTGCCGGTGATCCTGGACGTCGACGACCTGGAAGTCGCCCTGACGCCGCGATCCGAATGGACCGCAGACCCTCTCACGACGGACCTCTCCCGGCCCGGGTCGATTCTCTACGTCTCCCTGCTGACGCGCGCCGCGGGCGCCGCTGCGGCAGTCACCGCATCGTCCTCCGCGCTCGCCCGCCGCTTCGGCGGAGTACTGGTCCCGCACGGCGTCGACACCGACCTCTTCGATCCGGCCCGGATCGATCGTCGAGAGGCGCGCCGCTCCTTCGGCTTCACGGGCCCGACCGTCCTCTTCGCCGGAACGCCGCGCGGACACAAGGGTCTGAAGGAGCTGGCCCTCGCCGTGGGTCGCGTCCCCGGATCTCAGCTCGCGGTGGCCTGCCGGCCCACGGACCTCGCGGGACCCGAGTGGGACGCCTTCCCTTTCCACCGCATTCCTCTCCTTCCCTACACCGAGCTCCCGCCGCTCCTCGTTGCAGCGGATGCCGTTGCGATCCCGCAGCTCGACGACGAGGCCGCCGTCTACCAGATGCCGATGAAGGTCTTCGATGCCATGGCGGCGGGCAAGCCCATCGTGGCGAGCGCCATCTCGGACCTGCCGATCGCTCTCGAAGGCTGCGGCCGGATCACTCCGCCCGGAGACGTGGAAGCGCTGTCGGAAGCCATCGCGGACGTCCTGCGCCATCCCGAGGAGAGTCGCGCCATGGGGCGCCGGGCGCGGGAACGCTGCCTGGCGCTCTACACACTCGCCGAGGTGAGCCGCCTTTTGAAGGACGTCGTCGAACGGGTCACGAGCTCGGTCTGACGCGTCCTACCAGACCTCGGTCGTGACCAGCCGCGCCGCAGCCTTCAACTCGAAAAGGTGCTTGTACAAAGGGCTGCGCGCCATGAGGTCCCGGTGCGACCCGGAATCCACGATCCACCCGTCGTCCAGCATGAGCACACGATCGGCCTCGGCCGCGGTCTGCAGATCGTGAGTGATCAGAATGCAGGTCTTCCCGGCCATGAGGTGGTCGAGCGCCTCCTTCAACCTCGCTTCGGCTTCGACGTCGAGACCGGTCATCGGCTCGTCTAAGACCAGGATGGAGGCGGTGCGGACGAATGCCCGCGCGATGGCGAGCCTCTGCCGCTGGCCGCCGGAGAGGGTCGAGCCGCGCTCGCCCAGAATCGTCTCGTAGCCATTCTCCAACTGCTCGATGAATTCGTGCGCGCTGGCTGCTTTCGCGGCCGCGACGATCTCGTCCTCGGTCGCGTCGAGCTTGCCGTATGCGATGTTCTCTTTCACGCTCGTCCCGAAAAGGATGGAGCCCTGGAGGACGAGCCCGATCTCGCTCCGGAGCGACTCGCGCGTGAAGCGCCGGATGTTCACGCCGTCGATCGAGATACTTCCCTTGCTTGGCTCGTAGAGCCGGAGCAGGAGGCTGACCAGCGTGGACTTCCCGGCTCCCGAGGCTCCGACGAAGGCGACGCGCTCGCCGGGCGCAACCCGGAACGAAACGTCGCGGAGCGTCTGACTTCCTTCGTAGCCGAAGGAGACCCCGTCGAAGACGATCTCGCCGCGCAGGCGCCCGGCCTCGATGGCGTCCGGAGCGTCGCGGATCTCGGGCTCCCTCTCCAGGATCTCCGCGATCCGTCCCGCGCTCACCGTGGCTTTCGAAAGCTGCGTCGAGAGCTTGGCCAGGTTGCGGATCGGCCGGTACAGGCCGTTGACGTACGAGAGGAAGACGAGCACGACGCCGATCGTCAGCTCGCCCCGGAGGATCAACAGGGAGCCGAACAGCACGACGATCCAGGTGCCCGCCGAGCTGATGACCTCCACGGCGCGCGCCGCTGCTCCCTCGATCCGATCGTTCCGGATGCTCTGCTCCAGGTACGCCGCGCTCTCGGCGCCGAAGCGCTCCTCTTCGTACCGCTCGCGGCCGAACGCCTGTACGAGCGGCACGCTGGACATCACCTCGCTGATCCGGCTGGCGATCGTCTCTTCCTTCTTCCGCTGCTGGCGGGCGATGCCGCGCGCTTTCCGGTAGAGGACGAGGAGGTTCCCCCCGAGGAGCGGTACCGTGGCGAGGACGACCAGCGTCAGGCGCCAGTTGAGCGCGAACATCAACGCGAGCATTCCCACCAGCGTCAGGAGCTGTGAGAGAACGGTGATGATCGACTCCGCGAAGACGTCCTTCAACGCATTCGTATCGCTGGCGATCTTCGTGAGCAGCTCGCCGGAACGGGCGCGGCTGTGGAACGACAGCGACAGGCGTTGCAGATGGCTGAACAGCTCGCGCCTCAGCGTGTAGACCATGTGGTTCCCGAGGCGCGCGGTGACGTGAACCTGTGAATACGCAAAGGAGCCGCGCAGAAGAGCGATGACGACGATCAGGCTCGACACGGCGATCACCGAGCCCACCTTGCCGAGCCGGAGCATTCCCTGGAAGAACGACAACGCATGGGGAAGTGGCTTGTCGAGCAGGATGTTGTCGAAGATGACCTTCAGCGGCCACGGCCTGGCGAGCTCGGTCAAGGTCAGGCCGAGCGTGCAGACTCCCGCCCAGACCAGGCCCCGCTTCGAGCGAGCCAGCTGGCGCCGGACGATCTGGGCCAGGCGGCTCCGACTCTTCCCGGGCACGCTCATCCCCTCCGAGGATCTCACGCCGAAAGACGCGCCGAGACGCGCTCCTCGGAGAGCGACAGCAGGTCCTTCGTGAACGCACGCCGCTCCGGAAAACGCGTGGAGAGGTAAACGTGGCGGACCAGCGTCAAAGCCGCGTAGGCCTTGACCGAGCCGCGGACCGCTTCCCCCGAGACCTCGACGAACCGTTCCTCGAGCGCCTCCTCGACGTCGTGGAGCGCCGAAGGGTCGCCCCACTGCCGGAGCGCCTCCTCGGTCACGTGCCCGAGGAAGTTCCCGGCGTCGAGACCGGGATCGCCCTCGCAATAAAGGTCGAAATCGATGAGCGCGAGGCGAGAGCCGTCGACGATCACCTGATGGGCGTAGAAGTCGCGGTGGATGCCGGTGTTCGAAGGCGCGGCCACGGCGGCACCGAGGCGTTCGCATGCCTGGAGGAGACGGTCGAGGCGATCCCGCAGGCGAGGCTCGGTCTGGCCCATCCGACCGAGGCACTCGCGGAGAATTCCGAGCTCCTCCTTCATTCCATGCCGGCTCTCGGGCGGCACGCGGCACACGTGGATTTTGTGAGCCGATTCCGCGATGCGCCTCGCGAGAGCCGTCGCGCCGGGCGCGAGCAGTTCCGCGGCGGGACGTCCCGCCACCTTTCGCTGCATCCACATGTGAAAGGCGGGAAGGACGCCGATCGGTTCGGGAACCAGAATGCCGTCCTCGCTCGTGTCATCGAACCCGGCCTTCCAGAGCGCAGAAAGCAGCCTGTAGCCGGACTTGCCGAAGCGGTGGACGCGGAGCTTGCCGATGATCGTGAAGGCCTCTCGAACGCCGTCCCGTTCCACGTCCAGGTCGTACTCCACGAGACAGCGCCTCCCGGGCTTGTGGCGCGTGACACGAATGGCCGTGAGGTCGAACGAGCAGCCACGGCCTCGCGAGAACCGTGGCAGGCGGGCGAACTCGCGCCGAACCGAATCGGGGTCGAGAGCGAGGGACAGCGTCGGAAGCGCGGGATCGCTCGCGGCGCCGAACGGGTCGAGAACCGACAGGCTCACGCCGTTCTCCGGTGCAGGACTTCCTCCCAGAGCGCGAGGAGCGAATCCACGTGCCGTCGGATGGAGAAGCGTTCTACGGCACGGCGCCGGGCGGCCAGTCCCATCTCGCGAGCCGTCTCCGGCTCCAGGAGGAGGCGTTCGAGCGCGTCGGCCAGCGCCGGCGGGTCCCCGGGATTCACGAGCAGTCCCGTCGAGCCCTGTTCCACCAGCTCTGGAACGCCGCCCACGGCCGTGGCCACGACCGGGATTCCGCAGGCCGCCGCCTCCATCAACGCGACGGGCATCCCCTCGCTGACGCTCGACAGGACTCCGATCGAAGCCTCCCGCCATTGCGCGAGTGCTTCCGGCTGCGCGACGGCGCCCGCCATCTCGACAACGTCCTCCAGGCGGAGCTCCGCCCGCAAAGTCTCCACGCTTCCGCGCAGAACGCCGTCTCCGACGAGAACGCACCGGAACTCCCGACCGCGCCGCCTCAAGAGGGCGCAAGCCCGGAGAAGAAGCTCGTGGTTCTTCACCTCCACGAGGCGCGCGACGCAGAGGATCCGTGGAGGCGCTGGCTTCGGACCCGGAGCCGGACGGAATCTCTCCGTGTCGATCCCGCAGGGGATGACCGAGAGACGCGCCGCGGGAACGCCGAACATCCGCTCGATGTATCGCGCATTGGCCTGCGAGACGGTCACGACGGCGCCTGCGGCCGCCGCTCGAGCCGCGAAATCTTCCGGCGGCTTCCGGTAGACGTCATAGCCATGCGCCGTGAACGTGAAGGGACAGTCCAGCTCTGCGGCAATTTCGCGCGCCTTCGCCGTGGCCTGGCGCGCGAAGTGCGCGTGGAGGAGATGTGGGTCGAGCTCCCGCAGGGCTTCCCGGTACGGTCCCTCCTCGTAGAAAACCTGCCCGAGGAGACCCGCGCGACCGATCATGTCGAGCGATGGCCCCTCGGCGGGGGGCTTGAGCGAGAGGATGCGCACCTCCACACCGCGCCGGCGAAGCTCGGCGAGCTCACCGGCGATGAACGTCTCCGAGATCCTGGGGAAGACGTTCAGGACGTAAGCGACGCGAAGGGTGCTCACGTCGGTCGCGGAAAGCGGCCGAGGAGGCCGGCGCCGATCTCGGCGATGCGGCGGGCGTTGGCGTCCCAGGTGTAGCGCTCGCCCACCTCGCGCGCGGCGGCCTCGCCGAGCCGGCGGCGCAGAAGAGGTTCCGACAGGAGCCGGTCGCAGGCCGCCTCCAGGGCGTCGAGGTTCCCCGGCGGACAGAGGAGCCCGGTCTCGCCGTTCTTCACGACCTCCGTGATCTGGCCGATCGCCGAGGCGACGACCGGGGCGCCGCATGCCATGTACTCGAAAAGCTTCAGCGGCGAAAAGTAGAAGGCGTGCTCCGGCCGCGGGTAGGGAGCCAGCGCTGCGGAGAGCTCCCGAAGAAGCGGTGGGACGTCCTCCTGCGGCACCGCGCCGGTGAAAACGGCGCGCGCCGAGAGGCCTCGTTTCGAGATCTCCGAGCGCAGGGTCTCCTGCAGGGGACCATTTCCGACGATCAGGAGCTGCAGCCCTTCATACCGCGCCGACAGCCTCTCGAAAAGCGGCGGAAGGAGCTCCGCGCCATGCCAGGGTCGGAGCCCGCCGACGAAGCCGAGAACCGGTCCTTCGCCGAGTCCCCACCGCCCGCGCGTTCCGGATTCGGGAGGTCCCGGGTAAAAGAGCGCTCTGTCCACGCCGTTCGGCACGACATGGATCCGCTCGGTCGGTACTCCGAGAGAGGCCACGTGCTCGGCCAGCGGCGCCGAAACGGGCAGCACGGCATCCGCCCGCGCGAGCAACCACTTTTCCGCCGCTGCCGCCAGCTCGCTCGACCCGCCGCCCCGATAGGTGGACTGCTCCAGCGACAGAGGCGCATTCAACTCCAGGAGAAACGGACGGCCGAGCTCGTCGGCGAGCCGCGCGCCGGCGGTCGCCAGGACCGAACCGCGCTCATAGATAAGATCCGGCGCGTCGTCTTTGAACCGCCGGAGAAGCCTCGGGAAGAGCTCCTGATCGTAGAGGAGCCGCCGGATCTCGCTCGGCAGCGAGCTTCCTACGCCGAGCCTCCCGACGACCTCTTTCAACGAGGACACAACGGCCGTCGTCACGGTCCCCGGCGGAAGCATGAGAAGCGAGGTTGGAGGCCTCGCAGGCTCCTCCCACGGGGACTTCGTCTTCGTCGGCGCGGCCACGACGACGGTGTGCCCGGCTCGTTCCAGGGCCGCAACCAGGTTACGCACGTGCGTGGCTGCGCCCTTCCTCCCGAGGATAGGGATTCCCAGGTCGGCGCAGATATAGAGCACCCTCATGGAAGGCCTGCCGGACGAAATGTAAACGAAATGTAAACGATGTAAAGACAGTTTGAATAGAATCTAGGTTTCGAACTCGGAAGGGCTGGAAACGCTCCAGAGGAGCCGGCCTGGGAGCTCCGATATGCGGTTTCTTTTCTATTCTCACGACGGGCTCGGGCTGGGGCACACTCGACGAAACCTGGCAGTGGCCGCTGCCCTGACGGAGCTCGAACCGCAGGCCGCCGTCCTGATCGCTACAGGCGTTCAGCCGATCACCTATCTCGGCGTGCCGCGTAACGTCGGCATCCTCAAGCTCCCGGGGATCCAGAAGCTCGACAACGAGGCCTACGCGGGACGTGATCTTCCGATCTCGCTCACGGATCATCTCGTCGTCCGGTCAGCGGTCCTCCGGGCGGCCGTGGAGTCGTTCCGCCCGGACGTCCTCCTCGCCGACAAACACCCGTTCGGCGTGGGCGACGAGCTCGTTCCGGCTCTCGAGGTCGTGCGCGGGAGCGGTGGCCGAACCGTCCTGGGTCTCCGAGACATCCTCGACGACCGGGAAACGGTCCTCGAGGAGTGGGGGCGACGGAACTTTCCGAACCGGGTTCCGATGTACTTCGACCGGGTGCTCGTCTACGGGGAGCGTTCGATCTTCGATCCGATCGACGAGTACGAATTCCCTCCATTGCTCGCGGACAAAACGTTCTTCTGCGGCTACGTCCTCAATCGAACGCGTCGCGAATGGCGCGCCACCGATGCCTTGCCGGAGCTTCCTTTCGACCGGCCGACTGTCCTGGCCACCGCGGGCGGCGGCAAAGACGGAGTCCAACTGCTCCGCTGCTTCTTGAACGCTGCCAGCGGTGCCGGCTGGAACGCCATCGTCGTTTCAGGCCCCGAGACGTCCGAGCGCGACCGGAAAGCTCTAGGAGCTCACGCTCGCGAAGCCGGCGCCATGTTTCGAAGCTTCCAGCCAGGCCTGTCCGAGTGGTTCGAGAGGGTCGACGCGCTCGTTTCCATGGGCGGATACAACACGATCGTGGAGGCCCTGGCGACAGGCACGCCGACCGTCTGCGTCCCCCGCGTCGTCCCGCGGTTCGAGCAGCTCCTTCGAGCGCGCACCTTCGAGAGGCTCGGCCTCCTGCAGGTCCTCGAACCCGACCGCCTTCATCCGCTCGGCTTGCGCCGTGAGATCGAGGCGGCGCTCTCCTGCTCCCGCAAGGATCTCAAGCAGCGGGCGCGAGCTGCCGTCGACTTCGACGGCGCTCATAGCGCGGCACGACATCTCATCCGACTGGCGGCCAGGACGAACGCGACGGTCGGACGTCGGGCGGCTTCCATCGTCCCCGGAGTCGCGTGATGGACCGGCTCCAGCCTGAGTCCGGCGTATGAAGGCCGGGCTGCGCCGGGGCGCTCTCCTCCTGGTGTTCGCTGCGGGCGGCGTGCTCGCCTGGCGATTCATCCGGAAACCGGACGATACGAAGCTCGAGTTCGTTACGGTCTCCATCGGTCGCCGTGACATCACCGCCACCGTGAACGCAACGGGGACGATCGAGCCAATCGTGAAAGTGATGGTGGGTAGCCAGGTGTCCGGTCGGATTCAGACCCTCTCGGCCAACTACAACGATCCCGTCAAGAAGGACCAGATCCTCGCCCAGATCGAGCCCTCGTCCTTCAAGGCGAGGGCGGACCAGGCGGAGGCACAGCTCGGAAAGGCGAGGGCGACGGTCCTGGACGCCGATCGGGCGTTTCGCCGGAGCCAGGAGCTCGCCGCGGCCAAAATCGGGTCGCAGGCCGACCTCGACGCCGCCCGAACGAAGCTCCAACTCGCCCAAGCCGACTCGAAGCAGGCATTCGCGAACTTGAGCCAGGCCCGCGTGGACCTCGCCAATACCCGGATTCTGTCGCCGATCGACGGAGTCGTGATCTCGCGCAGCGTGGAGGAAGGACAGACCGTCGCGGCGAGTCTTTCGGCGCCCACACTTTTCACGATCGCCGACGACCTGGCGAGACTCCAGATCGTCGCGAACGTGGACGAGGCGGACGTCGGTCAGGTGGCCGAGGGTCAGGACGTTTCGTTCACGGTGGACGCCTTTCCCCAGTCGACCTTCAAGGGGACCGTGCAACTGATCCGCAACAGCCCCGAGAACGTGCAGGGCGTGGTCACCTATCAGACCATCATCCAGGTCGCCAACCCCGAGCAGCGCCTCCGGCCGGGCATGACCGCCAACGTCACGATCGTCGTGGCGAAGAAGAAGAACGTGCTGGCGATCTCGAACGCGGCGTTGCGATTCCGCCCCCCGAAGTCGCTCGTGGGCGGGAACCCCAAGGCGGAGGACAAGGCGTCGGCAGAGAAGAAGAAAGGAAAGCGGCAAAAGAGCCGCGTCACCGTCTGGAGTCTGAAGAAGGGCTCGCCGCAACCCGAGAAGGTCCGGATCGGGATCACGGACGGCGCGTACACCGAGGTCAAAGAAGGGCTCGATGAAAAGGACGTCGTCGTGGTGAGCGCGCAGTCCGCCGGATCACCGGGCCCGGG
>QHVV01000004.1:0-18587 GCA_003222385.1 Acidobacteriota bacterium | reverse complement strand
GCGCAGTCACTGACCGTCGAGGATGCGATCTCCCTCCAGGCCGAGTGCGCCTCCGTGAATTCCGTGAGCCCGGTCCTCGAGAAGACTCTCCAGGTCGTCGCGAGCAACCAGAACTGGTACACACACGTCCAGGGCGTCGCGTCCAGCTATCTGGAGATCCGTTCCTGGCCGCTTGCAGAAGGCGAGTTCTTCAGCGATCAGCACCAGAAGGCGGCTGCGAAAGTCTGCGTCCTGGGAGCGACGGTCATCGAGAAGCTGTTTGGAGGCGAAAACCCGATTGGCGAGATCGTCCGGATCACCGGCGTCCCGGTGGAGGTGATCGGCGTCCTCTCGCGGAAAGGCCAATCCGCTCGGGGGACCGATCAGGACGACGTCGTTCTCGTCCCCGTGACGACGCAGCTCAAACGCCTCTACAAGAAGGACCGCTTGACCTCGATCATCGCGGTCGCGCGAGACGCGGGCGGTCTGAACGCGGCGGAGGAAGAGATCACCGATCTGCTGCGGCAGCGCCACAAGATCGGCAATCCAGAGGACGACGACTTTACCGTCCGCAGCCAGGAGGAGATCGTGGCCGCCGCGACCGCCACTTCGCGCACACTGGGCGCCCTTCTCGCGAGCGTCGCCGCCGTCTCGCTTCTGGTGGGCGGCATCGGCATCATGAACATCATGCTCGTCTCCGTCACCGAGAGGACACGGGAGATCGGGATCCGGCGCGCGGTGGGCGCGCGGTCCTTCGACATCCTCGTGCAGTTCCTCGTCGAGGCGATCGTACTGGCCTTTCTGGGCGGCCTCGCCGGCATCGCATTGGGCGTGGGCGGTTCGCACGCCGTGGCGAGCGCGGAAGGATGGCCCGTTCTCGTCTCGCCGACATCAATTCTGCTGGCCTTCCTCTTCGCCGGCCTGGTCGGCGTGTTCTTCGGCTTCTACCCCGCTTACAAGGCGGCGGTACTCCAGACAATCGACGCGTTGCGGTACGAATGAAGGACAAGGAACGGCAAGAGCAGCAGTTTGTTGCGCAGGGGATTGGAGAAACTGGCTCCTCAGGTAGGACTTGAACCTACAACCCTCCGGTTAACAGCCGGATGCTCTGCCATTGAGCTACTGAGGAACAGAGGGCTCATTCGAGCGGCCGATGACGATAGCCGAGCCCGCCGGGGGTGTCAACGGAGGCCGCGGAACCTCCGTCTCCCGACGGGCATAGTTCCCCTCGTACTGGAGGAACCTGATGAAATTCGGAGTACTCGGATCGGGCATGGTCGGATCGGCGATCGCGGGAAAGCTCGTGTCGCGCGGGCACGAGGTCAGGATGGGATCGCGCACCGCGGCCAACGAAAAGGCTGCGGCGTGGGTCTCGTCCGCCGGAAAAGGGGCCTCGCAGGGCACGTTCGCTGACGCGGCCGCTTTCGGCGAGATCGTTTTCAACTGCACCAGCGGCGCTGGATCGCTCGACGCGCTCAAGTCCGCCGGCGCGCAGAACCTTCTCGGCAAGGTCCTCGTCGACGTCGCGAACCCGCTCGACTTTTCCAAGGGAATGCCGCCGACCCTCTTCGTCTCGAACGAAGACTCGCTCGCGGAGCGCATCCAGGCCGCGCTCCCGGACACGAACGTCGTCAAGGCGTTGAACACGATCAATGCCAACGTGATGGTGAACCCGGGCCGCGTTCCCGGCGAGACCGACGTATTCGTGTGCGGCAACGACGCGGGCGCGAAGGCGCAGGTCATCCGGATCCTGAAGCAGGACTTCGGCTGGACGACCGTGATCGACCTGGGCGACCTGACGGCGGCGCGCGGCACCGAGTCCTATCTGCATCTCTGGCTGCGCTTGATGGGCTCTCTCAAGACGGCCGACTTCAACGTCAAGGTGGTCCACTGAGTCACCGGCCCGACGCCTGTTCCCAGCCCGCAGTGGTCACCATCCAGCGCCCGCGCAGATCGGGCGACAGGCGCAGGTCGAACCGGTAGGACGCGGTGCGCGGGAGCCAGCCGTCGAGCCCGGCGATCTGGCGCGGTGTTCCGGACAGGTCCACACGAAACCTGGCTCTCGCCGCGCCGGCGGCGTGCTCGATCGTCAGGTCCGAGATCCGGATGCTCAGCCGGTCATATCCGGCGAAATAGCCGCGCAGAGCCGACTCGATATCGGCGCGGCCCGTGCCGTCGGCGGCTTGGAAATCCGGGGAGAGCCGGCCCATCACGGTCGGGGCGTCTCTCTTTTCGGCGGCGACGGCGATCTCCTCGATCGTCGCGCGGACCGGGTCGGTTCCCCGCCCGCACGCGGTCGAGAGAAACAACAGCGCGAGACAGAGCCAGCGCAAGGCATTATTCTCGTCGATCGGATGAGACGACGGCGCACGGCAACTTCCGCATTCCTTCTTCTTTTTCTTCTCGCGGGAGCTCTCGGCGCGGCCGAGAAGCCGGCGCTCGTCGTCGTCCTCTCGGTCGACCAGATGCGCAACGACTATCTCGACCGATTCCGACCCTGGTTCGGACGCGACGGGTTCAACCGTTTCCTGGAACGCGGCGCGCGGTATCCGGAGGCACGCCTCCGCCACGCCGCGACGCTGACCTGTCCGGGACACACGGCGATCGGCACCGGGCTCGACCCGCGCGAGACCGGAATCGTCGCCAACAACTGGTATGACGCGGGCAAAGCGCGCCGGGAGTATTGCGTCGAAGATCGCGCCGCGCAGTGGGTGGGGGCGCCGCCGAACGCGCCGAAGATCCCAATCCTGCCGGCGTCGCCCGTGCTGATCTCCGGCGATTTCCTGGGCGACCGGCTGAAGGAAAAGTTCCCCGGCGCGCGTGTCGTAGCGGTCTCTCTGAAGGATCGCGCGGCCGTCCCCATGGGTGGCCGGAAAGCGGACGCGGCGCTGTGGTTCGTGCGGGAGTTCGGGCGGTTCGTCACGTCTTCGTTCTATCCGCCCCGCCGTTCGCTCCTCGCCTTCAACGACCGGCTGGCGACTTTCTGGGCGAGCCACAAGAAGTGGGATCTTTCCGGGCGGATTCCGGAGAAGGACCTCTCGCGGGTGGCGTTCGATCCGCCGGAGCTCGCGCGGTACAAGGAATCGGTCCCCGGCACCGGCGACAGGTTTCCCCACTCCCTGCCCGGAATTCCAAACGTGATCGAGTCGCCGTTCGGCGACGAGCTCGTGCTGGAGCTCGCGAAGTACGCGATCCACGACTTCCATCTGGGCCACAATCCGGCGCACGCCCCGGACCTTCTCTTCGTCGGGCTTTCGGCGCTCGACTACTACGGCCACCGTTTCGGACCCGACTCCCGCGAGGTCGCCGACGGCGTCGTCCGGCTCGATGGACAGCTCGAGGCGTTTTTCCGCTGGCTCGACGGCGAGGCGGGCGCTCGCTCGACGCTCGTCTTCCTGACTTCCGATCACGGCATGACGACCATTCCGGAAGTCGCCCGGGCGAAGGAGCGAGCCCGCACCGGAAAGGACCCGAATTCCGCCGGCCGGGTCGACTTCGGAAGCACCGGCGACTCGGCGCCGGTCGCCCAGGATTCGCCGGATCGGCTCGCGCTCGAGAAGCACCTCGCGAAAAAGTTCGGATATTCGCTCGACCCGATGCTTCCGAACGCGCTCGAAGGAGCGATCCTGCGGTTCGAGGAGCCGATCGGCCTCTATTTGAACCGGCCGGTACTCGCGCGGCGGCGGCTCGCGCCGGAGCGCGTTAAGGAAGCGGTGCGGGACTGGCTGCGACCGCGCCCCGGCGTCCGCGCCGCATACACGAACACTGAAGTCGAAGATGGACTGCCGGCGAGCGAGTCTCTCGGCGTCGCGATCGAGCGGTCTTTCCGCGCCGACCGCTCCCCCGACGTCGTCGTCTCTCTGCGCCCGGGCTGGATCTTCCGGAAGGAACCGGGGTCGACCCACGGCGGTCCGAGCGAAGAAAACCAGCGCATACCGCTCCTCGTCTGGGGATCCGGCGTCAAGCCCGGCTCCTGGAACGTCCGGGTCTCGCCGCTCTCGATCGCGCGCAGCGTGGCGGCTCTCTACGGTTTCGAGGCCGGCGCCCGCGACGCGGAAGTCCTGTCCTCGGTGCTCGGTCGCGACGAGGAGGTCCGCTCTCCCGCATCCCGGCCGTGACGGCCGAGCCGTTCCCGCCGCCGCTCGCCGAGCTGCTGGCCCTCGATCATCGCCGGCTGGACGACCTGTTCGGCCGGTTTCTCACGGCGATGGGAGCGAAGGACACGGCTGCGGAGACGGCCGCGATCCGCCGGTTCGATCATGCGCTTCGCCTTCACACGGCTCTCGAAGAGGAGCATCTGTTTCCGGCTGTCCCGGGTCAGAAGCTCGTCGCGGCTCCCGGCGAATCCGACCGGGAACGCCTCTTCCGCGAGCTCCGTCTGGAGCACGTCCAGATCCGCGAGGTGTCCGGAATGATGGCGAGGCTCCTCGTGGAGAAAAACGACGTTCCCGGCGCCCGCGCACTCGCCGGGAACCTCGCGCGGCGCTGGGACGCCCACACGACCCGCGAGGAGAAGGAAGCGTATCCGCTCCTGACCGACCTCGATCCGGCCGGAGAGGCTGCGGTCCGCGACGCGCTCGGGGGACAGGCTTAAGCCTGTCCCTAACCCGCGGCGATCGCGTGAACGCGGACCGTGCGCTCGCGCGGGCCGTCCAGTTCGATCAGGACGATTCCCTGCCACCGGCCGAGCAACGGCTTTCCCTCTTCGAGCGGCACGACGCAGGAAATCCCGATCGCCTCGGACAGGAAGTGAGCGGGCGAGTTGCCCTCGCCATGGTCGAAGCGCACGTCCGGCACCCAGGCGGCGAGCGCGCGCTCGACGTCGGTGACGACGTCCTCGTCCCAGGTCTCGCCGACCGTCACGGCGGCGGTCGTGTGGGGGACCGACACGAGAAGCGCGCCCGACTTCGCGCCCAGCTCCCGCGCGGCCTTCTCGACCTGCTTCGTGACGTCGATCCGCGCGATCTTCTTCTTCGTCCGGACCTGGAACTCCGTGGCCGCCACGCGGGAAGTCTATGCGGAGGCGGTCACGGCGCGGAGGCTGCGCGCTCCGGATAGAGCGCTCGATAAGACTCCGCGTACAGGAGAACCCTCCGCACGTAATCGCGCGTCTCGGCGAACGGGTGCGACTCGATGATCTCGTCCTCCGGTCGTCCGACGTTCTCGTCTAAGACCCGCTGCATCCGCGCCGGCCCGCCGTTGTAGGCGGCGAGCGCATAGGCCGGGTCCCCGCTGAAGCGATCCAGGAGCTGCCGGAAGAACGCCGCGCCGAGTCGCGCGTTGACCCCGGGATCGTAGAGAAACGCGCGCCGATATCGCACCCGC
Organism: Acidobacteriota bacterium; assembly: GCA_003222385.1. Lineage (GTDB taxonomy): Bacteria > Acidobacteriota > Thermoanaerobaculia > UBA5066 > Gp7-AA6 > Gp7-AA6. The sequence goes on along the minus strand of QHVV01000004.1, from coordinate 13,283 downwards.
AAGACCGACTTCGCGAGGGGCTTCGCCGTCCCGGGCAGGAGCTGCGTCAGCCCGAGCGCGCCCGCGTGGGATCGGGCCTGCGGGTTGAAAACGCTCTCCTGGCGGACGAGCCCCCGCAGGAGCGACGGATCGAGATGGAACTCGCGCGCGCGGGAGGAGAGAAAGCCGCCCTCCTCGATCGGATAGTGGAGGCGCCGCCAGCCGTCGGGCACGCGACCCTCCTGAGCCGTTCCGATCTCTCGAAACGCGCGCTTCGCCGCGGAAGCGGCGGTCGCGAAGCGCCCGAGCGCGAAGTCGGCTTCCGCGACCCGCAGCTCGCGCCCGCGCGAAGCCGGCAGCACCCTCGCTTCGGCGGCCGCGTCCTCGAACATCCTCAGCCGCAGGAGCTCGTCGGTTCGAAGGAACTCGGCGCCTTCGAGCGCGGGGTCCGGAATCGGCGGAGGCGCCGGTCCGACGGCTCCTCCGGAGCGCGGCCGCGAGAAAGAAGCGTAGATGTCCGGGGGGATCGCCGCGGCGAGCGTCGCGAAGATCCCGCGCGCTTCTTCGCCGCTCCCCTCCTTCTCGAGACAGCGGGCGCGCCAGTAGGACAGCCGCCGGTCCCTCCAGATGTCGTCGTAGGTGGCCGCGAGCGCCTCGAACCGGCGGCGCGCTTCCCGGAAGTCGCCGGCGCGCCACTTCTGCCAGGCGAGCTCGAACACCGGCTCGAACCCGCGGACGGTCCCGCGGGTCTCGCGCGTCAGCTCCTGCGCCTGTTCGAGCGCCGCTTCGAAGTCGTCGGCTTCCGCGAAAAGGCGCACCAGCCGCTCGCGCGCGCTCTCCCGCGCCGACGCCGGCGCCGACGCGACGGCCACGCTCTCGAGCGCCTGGCGCACCGGAATGATCGAAGGACTCTTCGCCACGGGCGTGCCGCGCGATTTCGCTCGAAGCCGCGCGAGCACGAGGTCCGTCCGGAAGAGCGTTGCCTCGAACCACTCGGGCGAACCCTTCGGAACACGGGCCGCGGCCGCTTCGGCGGCGCCGGCGCGCCCGGCAGCCGCCAGAGCCCGGGCAAGCGCGAGCTGATTCGCGGCGCGCTCGGCCGCCGGCCACGCGGACGGGTGCTCGGAGAGAAGCCGCAGGCCGCGCTTCGCGTCGCCCGCGGCGAAGAGCGCGCGGCCCCGGCGCGCGCGATCCGCCGGAGAAAGCCGGCGCTCCTCGAGGCGTATCGCGGCGCGCACCGGCGAGGGGGCGGTGCGGGCCACGTCCATCGTGGGGGCGCGAAGGAGAAGCGATTGCGCCGCGGAAGAGACCGCGTTCCGATCTTTCGCGGCGAGCCCGAGGCGGACGCGCTCGACCTCGATCGCGACCCGCTCGGCGGAGGGCGCGCGCGACGCCGTCCGCTCGAGAATCGTCAGCGCGTCGCGGGGATGACCCAGCTTCTCGAGCGCTTTCGCGAGACGCCGACCCACCGCCGACCGCTGCGCGAACGTCTCCTCCGATTCGAACGCCGCCCTCCACTCCTGCTCCGCCTCCGCCTCCCGGCCCTGGGCCTCGAGGATGCGGGCCAAGCGGTCGCGCCGGTACGGTTCGAGCCCGATCGCGGTTGCCTCCGCCGCGCGCAGGCGGCGCTCCGCAGCCGCGTGGTCCCTGCGCCGTTCGTCGTCGCCGGCGAGGAGAAGCGCGATGCGCGCGTCCCACGCCCGCTGCCGCGCCCGCCGCTGGATCTCCCCGAGAATCGCTTCCGCCTGCCCGCGGTCTCCCCGCTCCAGAAAGTCCGCCGCGCGCGCGAATTCCGCGTCGAAATCCCCCGTGACCGGACGGACGCCGATGTCCGCGCGCGCGACCGACGCCGTCCGGAGCAGAGCGAGGAAGACGACGAGGGCGAGAGACCGGAGCACGAACGGAGAACCGGGGACGAACGTCAGCCTATTCGCGAGCCGGGGGAGGGCCGGCGAAGATCCCCGCTTGCTCGGACCGGCCGTCGCCGAGCACGCCCCTTAGCTCCTCGAGATAGTAGTCGGCGCCCGCGCGCACCTCGGCAGGCACCCTTTCTTCGTAGAGCCGGCGGCCCCGATCGATGTCGTCCTGGAGTCTCGCGGAGAAGGCTCCCCTTTCGCGACCTTCGGCGATCGCGTCCTCGTTGTACAGCTTGATCTCGGAAGCGAGAAGCCGGGCGAAACGGCGCGCCTCGTCGCGGCTCTCACGGGCGTCCGGCGGAGCGAGCGGGCCACCGAGCTCGCGCGGGCCCGGAGCGGAGGCCTCCGCGGGTCGGAGCGCCGGCGAAGGGATCAGCTTGCGTTTCGCGAGACGGTCCACGACGAGGCCGGCGAGAAACGTCAGGAGCGCGATCGCGTCGGGGTCGAGCTTCGATCGCTCCTCCGGCGCCGCGTCGGCGTACACGGCGCCGGAAACTTTCTCGCCCACCACGAAAGGAACCAGGATCGCCTCGCGAGCGTCGGCAGCTCCGAGCGCTCGCGAGATGTCGTTTCCCGCGTCCAGACGCTGCGGGACCCCTTCTCGAACGCGCTCCAGGGCGTCGGAGCCCGGGAGCAGGACCGCTGCCCCCCGCTCCGCCGGCGCGCCGTCGAATCCGGCCGATTTCCACGGCTGCGCGCGACCGTGCCGCTCGACCAGAAGTACGGCCCGGGAGGCGTGGCGCAGGCACTCTTCGAGAAACCGGGTGAGCGCTTCGACCTGATCCGCCGATGCGTCGAGCCGTCGCGCCGACTCGGCCGAAACGGCCCCACGAACCGGGGCAAGTCCGCCGGTCGCCGGCTGGCTTCGGGCTTCCGCCGAGAAGGTCTCTTCCGGGTTCTCGGCCAGGCGCGACAGGAGCTCGTCCCAGCGGCGGTCGGTCTCGAAGCGCAGCCGTTCGAGCTCGGCACGGATCGCTGCCAGCCGCTGTCCGAAGGACGCGGCTCTTTCCCGATCGGCCATTCCTGCGATTATGAACGGCTTCGACGTCGCGCGAGAATTGAGGGAAGCCCGCGCCGGGCGGCGACGTTCTCTGGAAGCGCGATGGACGCTCCGAGGGCCACGCTCGGACCCATGATACGGATAAACAATTGGAAACAAAGGATTTCGTTGACAGGTCCGGATCGGACCGGATAGAATCGAAAGACGTCAATCCGGGGTGAAGGGGGTGAATGTTCGTGCCTCTCGTCCACGTCAAAGAAGACGAGTCCTTCGAGAACGCGATGCGGCGGTTCAAGCGCAAGTGCGAGAAGTCGGGGATCCTCTCGGAGCTGAAAAAGAGACAGCACTACGAGAAGCCGAGCGCAAAACGCAAGCGCAAGGCGATCCAGGCTCGCAAGAAGATGCTCCGCAAGCTCTCGGAGGAGCGTCGCGCCACGATGTAGCTCCTCTTCCCGCGGAGGACGACGTCGATCTCCGTGCCCTCGAGTTCGACGTTGTCCTCCGGCTCGTTTCCGCTCTCGCCCGAACAGGCCCCGGTCGCGAGGCCGTCCTCCGAACGAAACCTTCCTGGGACGAGGCACTCGTCCGACGCCGCCTCGAGGAAACGTCCGAGCTCCGCGAGCTTTGCGCCCGCGAAGGACGGCTGCCGCTCGCCGGGCTCCAGAACGTGTCGGCTTCCCTCGCCGCCCTGGAGGACTCGGGCGGAGCGGCGGCCCCCGAAGACTTCCGCCCCATCCTCTCGTCGGCGCGGGCGGGACAGGCGGTGCGACGCGTGCTGGCGCGGTCGGAGTCGCCGGCTCTCGCCGAGCGGGCGACCCGGCTGCCCGACCTGCAGGGACTCGTCGATGCGGCCGCGCGGATCTTCGGCCCCGACGGCGCGGTGCGCGACGACGCTTCCCCGGAGCTCGCGGCGATCCGGCGCCGCCTCCGCCGCCGGAGGACCGAGGTTTCCCGGATGCTCGACCGGATGCTCGAGACGCGCCGCGATGCTCTCGCCGACAGCGTGATCGTGCTGCGAAACGACCGGTACTGCCTGCCGATCGCGGCCTCGGCGAGATCGCGGGTCGCCGGGATCGTCCACGACCGTTCCGGATCGGGACAGACCGTTTTCGTCGAGCCGCTCGAGGTCGTCGAGTCCAACAACGAGCTCGCGCTCGCCGGGGCGGAGGAGCGGCGGGAGGTCGAGCGACTGCTGGCCGAATTCGGCCGCGCAGTGCTCGATCGCGCGGGAGACCTCCTCACCGTCGAAGAGGAGCTCGCGGCGCTCGACGCGGGAGAAGCGTCCGTCGAGTTCGGAGAGATCTCTGCCGGGCGGGTGCCCGAGATTTCGGACGACGGCGGCTGGACAATCGCCGGCGCCCGCCATCCGCTGCTCGATGCCCGCCTCGCGCCGCTGCGCAGCCGCGTCCTCGGGGAGTCCGGACCGCCGACCGGCATTGCACGCGACGCGGTGCCGCTCGACCTCGAGCTCTCCGCGGAAAAGCGGATGCTCGTCGTCTCCGGCCCCAACGCGGGGGGCAAGACCGTGGTGTTGAAAACCGCGGGGCTCCTGACCCTGATGGCCCAGTCGGGAATTCCGGTCCCGGCCGGGTCGGGGACGCGGCTCCCGGTGTTCTCCGCGGTGCGAACCGAGATCGGCGACGCGCAGGAGATCCTGTCCGACCGTTCGACCTTCTCGTCCTCGATGGAAACCCTCGCCCAAATGCTCGAGGCGGCCGCGCCGGACCGGCTCGCGCTCGTCGACGAGATCGGCACCGCGACCGATCCGGAGGAAGGAAGCGCGATCGCCGTGGCGTTTCTGGAGGAGTTTCTCGCGCGGGGCGGGCGTGCGATCGTCACGACGCACCTTTCGGCGGTCAAGGGTTTCGCGGCGGCGCGCGACGACGCGGTCTGCGCGGCGATGGAGTTCGACGAGAAGACGGGCCGGCCGAACTATCGACTGCACCCCGGTCTCTCCGGACGGAGCCGCGCGCTTTCCGTAGCCGGGCAGCAGGGGCTGCCTCCGAACGTGATCCGCCGGGCGCGGGAGATCCTGGGAAGCGCCTGGGAGCGGCGTGACCGCGCCGAATCGGAGGCCGAGGCGGCGCTCGAGCGGCTGCGACAGGCCGAGTCGGGCCTGGCTGGCGAGCGGGAGACCGCGAGACGGGAGGTCGAGCGCCTCGCCGTCGAGCGGGAAGCGGTCTTCCGGGAACGCGAGCGGATGCTCGAGACGGGCCTCGCCGGCTTCGAGAAGGCGAAGAAGGATCTCGCGCGCCGCGTCGAGGCGGAGCTCCAGGCCATCCGAGCCGAGGCGCCGCGCCGCGCCGGCCGGTCGGCCGCGAGCGTCCTCTCCCGCGCCGAAGAGGAGAGCGCCGCCGAGGCGGTCGCGGAAGCGCGCCTGGAGCGAGACCGCCGCGCGCTCGAGGTCTCGGTGGGAGACCGCGCGCGCGTCCGGGGGACGAAGGCGGACGGCGTCGTCGTCTCGATCGAAGGGGCGGATGCCTGGCTCGAAGCCGGGGGCAAGCGAATGCGGGTCCCCAGGACGGAGCTCGAGAGAACCGCCTCGCTCCAGAAGGTCGCACCCCGCGCGGCGCGGAGGGCGAGTCCGGACGACGCGACCCCGGATCTCGGCGGTTCCACCCCCGAGGTCAACGTCATCGGCCGCCGGCTCGACGAGGCGATCGAGGACGTGGAGAAGGCGCTCGACGGCGCGCTTCTCGCCGGCGCCGGCCGTTTCCGTGTCGTGCACGGCCACGGCACCGGGCGGTTGCGGGCGGGACTGCGAGATCATCTGCGGAAACATCCCGCCGTTTCCCGGCTGCGTGCGGCCGACCCGCGCGAGGGAGGCAACGGCGCGACGATCGTGGAAATGAAGTGAGGAGCGGCAGCGACTCATTTCATCCCGAGGCCCCGAGGGCTGAGGGATCTATCAAGGGACGAGATTCCTCGCTACGCTCGGAATGACAGGTTAGGAACGTGACCGACCTCGACATCAACGACAACGTGCTGGCGGAAGTCCGGTCGGCCGCCGACATCGTCGAGGTCGTGAGCGAACACACGCGGTTGAAGAAGGCCGGGCGCTCGTGGAAGGGACTCTGTCCGTTTCACAACGAGCGGACTCCGTCCTTCACCGTCGACCGCGAAAAGGGGCTGTATCACTGCTTCGGATGCGGCGCCGGCGGCGACGTCATCCATTTCGTGCGCCAGATCGACCGGCTCGATTTTCCCGAAGCGATCGAGGCGCTCGCCTCGCGTTTCGGGGTGGCGGTTCCGAAACGCGTCTCGCGCGGCCCGCGCGACGAGCAGCGCGAGAAGCTCCTCGCCGCGGTCGCGGCCGCGCAGCGCTTTTACGCGGCCGAGCTCGCGAAGCCCGGAAACCGGGCGGCCGCGTACCTCGAGGAGCGCGGCGTTCCCGAGTCCGTCGCGAAGGCCCTCGGCATCGGGTTCGCGCCGCCCGGATGGGAGACGCTCGGGAAAGGCCTCGGAGGGGCGTGGCCGGAAAGCCTCCTCGTCGAGGCGGGTCTGCTCCAGCCGCGATCCGAGGGACGCGGCTCGTACGATCGCTTTCGGAACCGGCTCGTCTTCACGATTCGCGACGAGCGCGGCCGTCCCGTCGGCTTCAGTGGACGCGCGCTGTCGCCCGAAGACGAGCCGAAGTATCTGAACTCTCCGGAGTCGCCGATCTTTCTCAAAAAGAGACTCCTCTACGGGTTGACCGACGCGCGCGAAGCGATTCGGCGGACCGAGAGGACCGTTCTGGCCGAGGGCTGTTTCGACCATCTCGCGCTCTATCTTGCCGCCGTGACGGAGACGGTGGCTTCGATGGGGACCGCGCTGACTCCCGAACAGGCCGCGAAGTTGAAGCGGCTCGCGCCGAATGTCGTCGTCTGCTACGACGGGGATTCCGCGGGACGCAATGCCGCCCGGGCGGCCCTGCCGCTTCTGCTCGCGCAGGGGCTGGAAGTCCGGGTGGCACGACTTCCCGCGGACGAAGACCCGGACGACGTGCGCCGGCGCGACGGCGCAGAGGCCCTCGCCTCGCGGATCGGAGAAGCGCCCGGGTATCTGGCGTGGCTGTTCGAGGAGGTGCGCCCGGGCGAGCCGCGCCTCTCGCCGGAGCAGAAAAAAGATAGGATTCGCTCGATCCTGGAAATCCTCTCCGCGATCCCCGACCGCATCCTGCGCTACGAGGAGTACCGCCGCGTCTCGGAAGAGGTGGGCGTCCCCGTGGAGATCCTCTGGGCGGCCGAGCCGGGCAACCGCGGCGAAACGCCGGGAGGAAAGGCGGCGGCGTCCCGGCAGGCGCCCCCGGGGGTTCGCCCTGCCGGAGGGCCGGGAACGCTCGGAAATGCATCGGTGTTATCGGGTGGGGAGATCCCCGCGGCGGAACGCCGATTGCTGCAACTGCTCGTCCGGGGCGGGGAATATATCTCTCTGATTCGAGGTAACTTACAGTCGGAACACTTGACGCATCCGGGAGTCCGGGGGCTGGTCGAGACGTTGGAGAGAAGCGGGGTAGACCCGGGAGAGATTGATTTTCACAGATTTCTGGCTCACCTTAGCGACCCAAGCGACATCTCTCTCATATCTCGCCTGGCTCTCGACGACAGCCCGGAGCCTACGGAAGAGGACGTGCGGCGGCTTCTGAGGGAGCTCGAAAAGAAGTATTTGAAGCGTGAGACAAGTGCGCTCACAAAGGCAATCCGTCAGGCCGAGGAAGTCGGACAAAACGAGGAAGTCTCACGTCTGATGCAGCGGGCGCACGAGATCGGGAAGCGCATGGTGGAGCTCGGGCGTTAAGAGCCCGGGCGAAAGGAATGAACTTGGTGATCGAGGAAAAGTACCCGGAAGTCCAGCTCCTCTTCCGTGCGGGGAAGGACAAGGGCTACCTGCTCTACGAAGAGATCCAGACGATCCTCTCCGACGAGCTCGTGGGGAGTCCGCGCGAGCTCGACTCCGTCTACGAGCGGTTCTTCGACCTGGGCATCGAGGTCGTCACGGATCCCGACCGCGCGGCGAGGAAGCGCGCGGCGCTCGACGCGGAGACCGCCGAGGAGGCCCGCGAGGCCGTCGAGAAGACGAACGACCCGGTGCGCATGTACCTGCGCGAGATGGGGACGGTCAAGCTGCTCGACCGCGAGGGAGAGGTGCGCATCGCCAAGCGCATCGAGCAGGGCGAGGCGAAGATCTACCAGGCGCTCGCGAACAATCCGGTCGTCCTCGAGGAGATCCTGAAGCTCCTCGAGAACGTCGGACGCGATTCGCGCATGGTCAACGAGCTCGTCAACCTCCCCGAAGACGCGGACGACCTGGACGACCGCGCGGCGCAGCGGATCGAGGCGGTGCTGGGAAGCTTCAAGAAGATCGGCGCGCTCGACAAAGACATCAAGCGAATGAAGTTCAAGGCGCGCACCATCAAGAAGGGCACCAAGGCCCTGGCGCGCATCGAGGCGTCGATCGACCGGCGGATCGCCGACATGGCCAAGCTGATCCGCGCCGCGGATTTCACGCCGGCCGTCCTGAACCGGGCGATCGGGATCCTGAAGGACATCGACCGGCAGATGTCGGTGCCCGAGTCGACGATCCGGCAGGACACGACGACCTTGAAGAAGGAGAAGAACGCCACCCGGATCGACTTTTACAAGCGCCGCATCGCGAAGTACCGGAAGTCGCTCCGCGAGCTCGAGCAGAAGTTCGGGGTCACGCACGAGGACGTCAAGAAGACACTCCGGATGGTCCGCGAAGGGGAAGAGGAAGCGGATCAGGCCAAGCACGAGCTGATCGTGGCGAACCTGAGGCTCGTCGTTTCGATCGCGAAGAAGTACACGAACCGCGGGCTGCAGTTCCTCGACCTGATCCAGGAGGGGAACATCGGCTTGATGAAAGCGGTCGAGAAGTTCGAGCACCGCCGCGGGTACAAGTTCTCGACCTACGCGACGTGGTGGATCCGCCAGGCCATCACGCGCGCGATCGCCGATCAGGCGCGGACGATCCGGATCCCGGTCCACATGATCGAGACGATCAACAAGCTGACGCGCACGTCCCGCTCCCTCGTCCAGGAGCTCGGCCGCGAGCCGAACGCCGAAGAGATCGCCAAGCGGATGGACATGCCGGTCTCCAAGGTCCGGAAGATCATGAAGATCGCCCAGGAGCCGATCTCGCTCGAGACGCCGATCGGGGAGGAGGAAGATTCGCATCTCGGCGACTTCATCGAGGACCGCCAGGTGCTCTCGCCGATCGACTCGGTGCTGGTCTCCAACCTGCAGGACCAGACGCGCCGGGTGTTGAAGACCCTGACCCCGCGCGAGGAGCAGGTCTTGAAGATGAGGTTCGGCGTCGGGGACGGTTCGGAGCACACGCTCGAGGAGGTCGGGCGCTCCTTCAACGTCACCCGCGAGCGGATTCGCCAGATCGAGTCGAAGGCGCTGCGGAAGCTTCGGCATCCGTCGCGGGCCAAGAAATTGAAGCCGTTCCTCGAAACGATTCGCTGACGCCGATCCGGGCTCCGTCGGCGGACCCGGGCGGCCGGCTTTGCGATATATTTGCGCGGCGAACGCGCGCCGGGGTCCATAGCTCAGCGGTCCAGAGCCACCGGCTCATAACCGGTCAGACCCCGGTTCGAATCCGGGTGGACCCACCAAGGGTCATTGAAGAAGGCTGGAGAGATTGAGGAGAAGGATTCGAGACCGAAAAGAAACGAAAACGGCGTCTTCCAGAGGGTGTTCCACGACCGGAACACCCTTTTTCATGTCTTCCGCTGAGAACGTCGGGCGAAGCGCATGAACACGCCGCTCGAGCAGCTGTATCGCCTGCAGGACCGCATCCGGTTCGTGCAATCCCGCCAGAAAGAGCGGGACACGATCCCGTCCGAGCTCGTCGAGGTGGATCGGGAGTACCAGGAGAAGGTCGAAGCGGTCGCGCGTTTGAAGAAGCGAGCCGGCGAAGCGGACGGGGAACGCCGCCGGGCGATGGCGGAGCTCTCCGAGCACCGGGAGCGGCTGCGGAAGTATCAGACGCAGCTCCGCGCCGTTCAGAACAGCCGGGAGTACGGCGCGGTCCTGAACGAGATCGACGGCGTCGAGAAGCTCGTGCGCGCCGGGGAGGAAAAGATCACCAGCCTCGACGCCGAGATCCGGAGCGCTTCGAAAGAGCTCGCGGGGAGGGAAGAGCTGCTGCCGCTCGAGACCGAGCAGCACGAGGAGCGGCTGAAGGACTGGCGCAGCGCCCAGAAGGCGATCAACGAGGAGCTCGCCGGCGCGCAGGAGGAGATCGGACGGCTCGAAGCGGAGATGAGCCCGCGGGACCGCGCCGAGTTCCTGCGGCTGCTCGAGAAGAAAGGCGGACAGGCGATCGTGCTCGTCATCGGAAACTCCTGCTCCGCCTGTCACGTCAAGATCCGGCCGGCCGCCCTTCAGGCGTTGAAGGCGGGCCGGGAGCTCACCTACTGCGACAGCTGCAAGAGGATCCTGTACTGGGACATGCAGAGGTCCTAGGGGTCAGGTCTTCACGAAGTGCGGCGCTGGTGATCCGATGAGCTGGTCTTGCCACTTTGCTCGCAAAGTGGCAAGTGGAGACCTGATCCCATTATGAGATTCCGCGCCTATATCGACGGGGCCGCGCGGGGCAATCCGGGGCCCGCGGGCGCGGGAGTCTTCGTCGAGCCGGAGCGCGACCGGCCCGCGCTCGAGTTCTACGAGCCGCTCGGCGCCACGACCAACAACGTCGCCGAATACCGCGCGCTTCTCCTCGCGCTCGAGCGGGCGGAGGAAGCCGGCGCCGACGACGTGGACATCCGCTCCGACAGCCGGCTCCTGGTCGAGCAGATGCAGGGCAACTACAAGATGCGCGCGGAGCACCTGAAGCCGCTGCTCGCCGACGCGGTGATCCGCGCGAAGAAGTTCCGGGCCTTCTCGATCAAGCACATTCCGCGGGACCAGAACACGAAGGCCGACCGGCTCGCGAACAAGGGCGCGGACGCGAGCGAAAGATCCAGCCGCTTTTGACGATCCCTTCGCAAGACGAACTCGCCATGCGCCGGGAGCGTGTCCTCTCCTGCATCGCGCACGCGGCAGAGAGGGCGGGCCGCGATCCCAAGGACGTCGCGCTGCTCGCCGTCACCAAGGGTCATCCGGTGGATCTCGTCCGGCGTGCCGCGCGAGCCGGCTTCCGTCTCTTCGGCGAGAACCGCGTCCTCGAGGGAGCCCGGAAGATCGAGGCGGTCGCGTCGGAATTCCCGGACCTCGTCTGGCGGCTCATCGGGTCTCTTCAGACCAACAAGGCGAAGGCGGCGCTACAATGGTTTTCAGCAATCGAAAGCCTGGACCGCGAACGAATCGCCGCGCGCCTGGAGAGTCTGCTCGCGGCAGAGGGCAGGACCGTCCCCGTGCTGCTCGAGATCAACGTCGGCGTCGAGGAATCGAAGTCCGGCGCCCGCCCGGACGAAGCGGAGAGCCTCGCCCGCGCCGCCCTCGCCTGCCCGCACCTGGACGTCCGGGGTCTCATGGCCGTCCCGCCATTCGATCCCGACCCAGAGGTCTCGCGCCCATTCTTTCGCGAGCTTCGCGAAATCCGGGAGCGCCTCGCCGATCGTCTGCGTCACCCCCTTCCGGAGCTCTCGATCGGGATGAGCCACGACTTCGAGGTCGCGGTCGAGGAAGGTTCCACGGAGGTCCGCGTCGGCACGGCGCTCTTCGGGCCGAGAGCCTCGGAATGAACATCGGCAGCGCGTTCGGGGCCGCGGTCCTGCAGGTCGTCTTCGCGATCCTCTCGGTCATCCAGTGGCTCGTCATCATCGCCGCGGTCATCTCGTGGGTGAGCCCCGACCCACGCAACCCGATCGTGCAGTTCCTCTACCGCACGACCGAGCCGATCCTGAGGCCTTTCCGCAAGATCCTTCCGCCGCGGCGGACCGGAGGGATCGACTTCTCGCCCATCCTCGTAATCCTGCTCATCCTTTTCGTGAAGGTCCTTCTTTCGAGCCTTTTCCTGACGTCGGCCCGCGCCTTTTAACCGCCCATACCGGAGGAACCACATGCCCTCGCGCCTGACGCCCCTCGAGATTCAAAAGCACCGTTTTTCGCGTAAGTGGAAGGGGCTCGATCCCGTGGAGGTCGGCTCGTTCCTCGACATGGCCGCGGAGGACCTGGAAACGCTGGCGCGCGAGAACGCCGGCCTGCAGGATCGCATCCGCGCGCTCGAGGAGGAAAACGCGGAACACCGCCAGCGGGAGCGCATCCTCAAGGAAACCCTCGTTTCGGCGCAGCGGGCTTCGGAGGACATCCGGGGCGCCGCCCAGAGCAAGGCGGAGCTGATCGTCCGGGAAGCTGAGGACTCGTCCGAGAGGTTGACGCACAACGCGTTGCAGCGGGCGGCCGAGATCGAGAAGGCCATCCACGATCTGAAGATCCAGCGCGCGAATGTCCGGCTCGAGCTCCAGAAAATGCTCGAGCTCTTCCAGCAGGTGATCGAGATGGACCGCCAGCAGGACGAGCAAGACCGGCCGCTCTCTTACCTGAGAAGGAACCCGCCGGGCGGAGCATGACCGCTGCCTGACGACGAGCGGAGTCCTCGGCCGTGACGTCCGTCGACATCCGCGGGGCGGCGTCCCTCGCGACTCCGCTCGGTCGCAGCGCCCGGCGCGGCCGGGAACAGAACGAGATCCTCCGGCTCCGGCAGCCGGCGGTGCGCGCGGAAGACGGAATTCTCGTCTTCGTCGGGACGGAGACCGATTACAGGCGGGAGTACGCCGGCCGTCCGGCGGACGTCACCGTCGATGCCGCCGGCAAGACGCTGCTGCCCGGCTTCGTGGACGCGCACACGCACCCGGTGTGGGTCGGCGACCGCGGGGCCGAGATCGGGCGCCGGCTCGCGGGCGAGAGCTACGCATCGATCGCGGCTTCGGGCGGCGGGATTCTCGCGACCGTCCGGGCGACGCGGGCCGCGTCCGAAAAGGAGCTCTCCGAGGCCGTGCACCGGCGGCTGCGCGCGATGCTCGCGCACGGCGCGACCACCGTGGAGGCGAAGTCCGGATACGGCCTGACCGCCGAGGACGAGATCCGGGCGCTTCGACTGCTGCGCGCGTTGCAGGGTCCGGCGGTTCCCCGCATCGTTCCGACGCTCCTGGCGGCGCACGAGTTTCCTCCGGAGTACCAAGACCGGCGGGAGGAGTGGGTCCGCCTGATCTGCCACGAGATCGTGCCGCTCGTCGCCCGTGAAGGTCTCGCCCGCTACTGCGACGTCTTCTGTGAAGAGGGCGTCTTCTCGGTCGAAGAGTCCCGGACGATCCTCGAAGCGGCTCGACGGGCGGGGCTCGGCCTGCGCGTCCATGCCGACGAGCTCGGGCGGTCCGGAGGTACTCTGCTCGCGGCGGATCTCGGAGCGGCTTCCGCAGATCATCTGCTCTTCGCCGG
>QHVV01000065.1 GCA_003222385.1 Acidobacteriota bacterium | reverse complement strand
CCAGACCAAAGTCCAAGGAGCAGCCGTGCTCCGGATATGCTCAGACTTGGAAAAAGCGCGCGAGGAGCGGGGAGCTCGCGCCGTCTCCGGCCCTGGGCGGTGGAATAATCGCAACCGCGCCGCACTTGCCCCGACTGGAGGAATCCGCTTGAAAAAGGCCCTTCTGCTGCCCGCTTTCGTCGCTTCGGCTCTGCTCGCGCAAAGTGCTCCGCCCGCTCCGAAAAACCCCCCGAGCCAATCGTCGCCGGCGCCGCAGCCCGCCGTGACGAAGCCGGCGACTCCGTCGCAGCCGGCTCCCTCTCGACCTCTTCCGCCCATCTCCGAGAGGGTCGAGGTCTCGGTCACGAACATCGACGTCATCGTCACCGACTCGAAGGGCAACCGGGTGCCCGGGCTCACCCGGGATGACTTCGAGGTTTTTCAGGACAGCATTCCGCAGGTGATCACGAATTTCTACGCCGTCACCGGCGGGAAGGTCCTGCTCGAGGACGGCAAGACGGTTCCCCTCGACTCTCCTCAGGCGGTCGCCGAAATCCCGAATCAGTTGAAGGCTCGATACATCGTCTACATCGACAACCTGAACATCCAGCCGCAGAACCGGAATCGGATGTTCAAACGCCTGAAAGAGTTCCTCTCGGCGAACGTCGGTCCTCAGGCCGAGGCGATGGTCGTCACCTACAACCGATCGCTCAAGGTCAAGCGCAAGTTCACCTCCGAAAAGGGGGACGTGCTATCGGCGATCGAGCAGACGGAGATGGAAACGGGCGGCGGCACGAGTCAGGCGGGCGAGCGGAAAGACGCGCTCCAGCGGATCAACGACGCACGGAGCGAGGACGACGCGTCGCGGACCGCGCGCAGCTACGCCGAATCTCTTCGCAACGACCTTCAGTTCGCGATCGACGCGATCAAGACGACGTTGAACGGACTCGCCGGGGTCGAAGGGCGGAAGATCTTCATCTACGTTTCGGAGGGCCTTCCCGCGTCCGCGGGCGCCGAGCTCTTCGATGCCATCCACCAGAAGTTTCCGGGCGGGTCGAGCAGCCTGCAGACGCTGGAATTCGACCTGAACGCGAAGTACGCGACGATCGCGCAGGCCGCCAACGCCAACGGCGTGACGATCTGGGCGCTCGACGCTTCCGGCCTCGCCGCCGACGAGTTCATCTCGGCGGAGACGCGCTACATCGAGACGCGGCCCTCGCCGTTTTTCCTTCGCCAGAACACGCAGGGTCCGCTCGTGATGCTCGCCGACCAGACCGGCGGGAAGGCATCGATCAACACGAACGACTGGAAGACGAGCCTGGACGAGCTCTCGAAAGACTTTTCCAACTTCTATTCGATCGGGTACCGGACGACGAGGGCCGCCTCGGACCGCCCCCACTCGGTCGAGGTTCGAACCCGGCGGAAGGGGCTGACCGTCCGCGCGCGAAAGGGACTGCTGGAGAAGTCGACCGAGACACGCACGGCCGAGGCCGTCGTCGCGAGCCTCTTCTATCCCCGGGAAGACAACCCCCTGGGAGCGAGCGTCACGGTCGGGGAGCCGCGCCCGTACGATCGGGACAACTACCTTCTGCCGGTGCGGATCGCGGTCCCGGTGGGAAAGCTCGGCCTCGTGCCGTCGGGAGACCGCTACGAAGGGCAGTTCTTCGTCTATTTCGTGGTGCTCGACGCGCTCGGCAAGCAGTCGGACCTGCAGGTGGAGCGGCAGGCGGTGAGCGTCCCGGCGAAGGACCTCTCGACCGCCCAGAGAAAGGATTACTACTACGACGTGCAGCTTCTCGTCGTCCCCGGCGGCCAGAAGCTGGCGATCGCGCTACGCGATGGGGTCTCGAACCTCACGTCCTACGTTCAGAAGAATGTGTTCGTGTCGGTCCTTCCGAAGGAGACCAAGAAGACGGGCTGACCTGCTTGAGGGGAGCGCCCGCGGCGCGCGCTCGCTCTGCGAGCGGCGGGCCATAATCAGTCCGTGCCGGAGCATCGGTCCACGCTCGTCCTCTTCGCCCGGGCGCCCGTGCCCGGGCTCGTGAAGACCCGGCTCGCCGCGGTCCTCGAGGCGGAAGGGGCCGCCCGGCTCTATCGCGCATTCCTCGAGGATGCCGCCCGCGTCTACGCGGGACCGGAATGGGCCTCGGCGCTCTACGCCGACGGGGATTTCGACGAGCCGACCCTCGCCGGCATCTTCGCAGGGCCGTGGCGCCGGGAGAAGCAGGAGGGAGAAGATCTCGGCGCCCGCCTGATCGGCGCCTTTGAGAAGGAACGCGCGCGCGGCGCCGAAGCGGTGCTGGCGGTCGGCTCGGATCATCCGGCTCTTCCTCGCCGGTCGCTGCGAGACCTCTTCCGAGCCGTCGAGTCGGGAGACGACGCCGCCGTGATTCCGGCCCGCGACGGCGGCTACTGCGCGATCGCGCTGTCGTCCCGCACGCCGCCGGAGGCGCTTTTCCGGAGGATCCCGTGGTCGACCGACGCGACGCTCTCGGCCACGCTCGATTCGGCCCGGCGCGCCGGACTTCGCGTGGCCATCGGGGACGCGGCCTATGACGTCGACCGACCCGAGGATCTCGGGCGTCTCGCGACCGATCTCGCGTCCCGGGACCCGGACGAAGCCGACTATCCGAGCGCCACGGCGGCCGCGCTCGCCCGGATCGCGCCCGAGCTGCTCGCGTGATCCCCGTGCTCGACTCGCGGCAGATGCGCGCCGCGGACAAGGCCGCGATTCGAGCCGGAGTGCCGTCCGCGACGCTCATGGAGAACGCGGCGGAGGGGCTCGTGAAGACGGTCGTCCGCCGGTTTCGCGACTGGCGCCGCATCGTCGTCGCGTGCGGACCCGGCAACAACGGCGGCGACGGCCTCGCCGCGGCGAGGCTCCTCCGGGATGCGGGACTCTCGGTCCGCGCATTCACGCTCCGCGATCCCGATTCCTATCGCGGCGACGCAGCCGTCAACGCGCGGCGGGCGCGGGACTCCGGTCTCGCGCTCGAAAGCCTCGCGGGGAAGCGCGCCTGGGATGACTTCAGCCGCGCCCTACCGGATGCGGACGGCGTGGTGGACGCCCTCTTCGGAACGGGCCTCGACCGTCCGCTCTCGGCAGACGCGGCGCGGGCAGTCGCGGCCATCAATCGCGCCGCCCGGCCGGTCGTCGCCGCGGACGTTCCCTCCGGTCTTTCCTCGGATGGAGGCGACATCGCGGGCGAGGCGATCCGCGCCGCCGTGACCGTCGCGTTTGCCGCGCCCAAGCTCTGCCATGCGCTGCCTCCGGCCCGGCGACTCTGCGGACGCCTCGTCGTGCACGACATCGGAATCCCCGAACGGCTTCTCGTTCGACGGGGACACCGGCTCTTCCTCGCGACTGCGGATTTCGCGCGGTCCGTTCTGCCGCCGAGGGATCCCGGCGCCCACAAGGGAGCCTTCGGCCGGGTCGCGATCGTCGCCGGGTCGCGCGGGAAGGCCGGATCGTCCGTCCTCGCGGCGCGCGGCGCGCTGCGGGCGGGAGCCGGCCTCGTCACGGTTTTCTGTCCCTCTTCCCTCGAATCCATCGTGGTCGGCGCGCTTCCCGAGGCGATGACGGAGGGGCTCGCCGAAAACGACGGCGCTCTGGCGGCGAAGTCGGGAGAAGAGCTCCTCGAGAGGCTCTCCGAGTTCGACGCGGCGGTCGTCGGACCCGGCCTCGGGACGGCTCCCGGAACCGTGAAGGCCCTGGAGAAGCTTCTCGAGCGAGCCTCCCTGCCTCTCGTGCTCGATGCCGACGGGTTGAACGGCTTCGCCGGCCGGCCGCGACGCCTCGCCCGCCGCAAAGCGGCGATCGTGGCGACGCCGCATCCCGGAGAGGCCGGACGGCTCCTCGGAAAGTCCGCCCGGGACGTCCAGGCCGAGCGTCTGGCGTCGGCGCGCGAGCTCGCCCGCCTCGCGCGGTGCTGCGTGCTCCTCAAAGGAGAAGCTTCGCTGATCGCGACGCCCGATGGCCGGGTGGTGGTGAACTCTTCAGGGACGCCGCTTCTCGCAACCGCGGGCTCGGGGGACGTGCTCGGCGGAGTGATCGCGGCGCTTCTGGCCACCGGCCTCGCCGCGGATGTCGCGGCGGCGGCGGGCGCGTGGCTCCATGGCGCGGCGGCGGAGAAGCTCGAGCCCGTACTGGGCGACGCGGGTCTGCTTTCGCACGAGGTGGCGGACGCGATCCCGCTCGTCCGCCGGGAGCTCACTCGACCGAATGCCTGAGATTCGACCCGCGGGCCCCGGGCCCGAACGCGTGGAGCACTTCCGGTCCAAGAGCGAGGCGGAGACCGAGGCGATCGGTCGCGCCCTGGCACAGGAGCTGACTCCCGACGACGTCGTCTATCTCGTGGGGGACCTCGGGGTCGGGAAGACGGCGTTCGCGCGCGGACTCGCTTCGGGGCTGGGCGCCGTCGCCCGGGAGGTCGCTTCGCCCACGTTCGCGATCCTGCACGAGTACGCCGCCTCCGACGGTTCGATCGTGATGCGGCACCTCGATCTCTACCGCCTGGCCGATCGAAGCGAGGATCTCGAGGTGCTCGGTCTTCCCGATGCGGTCGGCGGCGTGCCTATCGCGGTCGAGTGGCCGCGGTCGGCGATCCGCACGGCGCTCCCCCCGACGCGCGAGGTTTTCTTCAAGCGCACGCCCGACGGGACCCGGTGGATCGGCGTCGGGCGGCCGTCGCACGCCGGGTCTTCCGCGGCCCGTTGAGGCCGCGCAAGACGGTCCATCAGAACGCGAAGAGAAGGCCTCCCGAAAGCTCGCCGTTCGTCAGCCATTCCCTCCGGTCGTCGTTGCAGTCCCGGAAGAACCGGTCGCAGGAAAGGTTGTCGTTCCGGTCGCGGTTCCCGAGCGATGTGGCGTAGCCGCGGCCATCGAAGCGAAAGCCGAAGTGCGGGTTCACGAACGCCTTGAAGCCGATACCGAGACTGCCGGTGAACCGGGTGTCCGAGTGGGCGCTCGAGCCGGACACCTTCGGATCGAGCCTCGCGACTCCCGCTCCGATCGTGATGTACGGAACGGCCCGCCGATGTCCGAAGTTGAACGTGCCGTATCCCAGAAAGTAGTCGATATCGAGGTCGCCCAGCTTGTTCTCGTTGTTGCCGAACAGGTCGCCGCTGTGGTTGTTCGTGACGAAGGCGGTCTCCGTCCGCGACCACTGAAACTCCATTTCGAAGTTGTCCGTCACGTTGTAACCGAGGCGCGCGCCGTAAGTCACGTCGTCGTCCACGTCGACCCGGACGTTGAAGAGGGACGTGGTGCCGCGCGCGAACTCGCCGCCGAAGAGATATCCGGCAAACGGCGAGATCTCGACGGTCCCCTCGCGAATCTGCGCCTGTGCGACGGCGCTGGCGGCGACCGCGAGAAGCATCAGAAGGAAAACCCGGGACTTCATAAAAAGACCTCCGCCGCGTCCCGGGGCAAATCCGGTGCCAGCGGAGAGATCTCGGAGGGTGTCGGCCGCCTCAAATTCCGGACGGCAGAGAGACTTACTTGCGCGCCTTCAGGTGCTTCTCGACGACCTTCTTCCAGCGCTCCTCGACGTCGGGCGAGAACCCGACCGCCATGTCGATCAACGTGCGGTCGGGGCCGAGGATGAAGGTGGAGGGGATCCCCATCGCCGTCATTTGCGCGACGTCCTCGGGAGCCGCCGAGTAGATGGGCAACGAGATGTTGTAACGCTTCATGAAGGGCTCCACGCGCTTGCGGTCCGCGTCGACGTTGACGGCGAGCACGACGAAATTGCGATCGCTATAGCGGTCGTACATGCGCTGCACGATCGGGAGCTCCATTTTGCAGGGGCCGCACCACGTCGCCCAGACGTTCAGGAGGACGACGTTGCCTTTCAGCTGGGAAAGGCGGACGGTTCCCCCCTCGTCGCCGGCGAACTCGAGGTCCGGAAAAACCTCGTTGGCCTGGGCGCGGAGGTTCCCCGCAAAGAGGACCGGAAGGAGGAACAGGAAGACAGGGATCGATCGTCTGTGCATCGGCTCTTTTTCGAACGGCCTCGGACGGGACGATTATTTCCGGCGGCCGAGCCGGCCCGATGTGGTTGAGGAGTTGCGGAGGCGGAGGTAGATGCTCCGTCGCTCCGAATTCGGAACCTCCTGTGATGCCTGAACAGGGCCCCGTCCTTGCATGAATCCATGATAAGGCCCCTGGAAAGGTCCAGTGCTGAAGGAATCCGGTCCTGACCACCAGGGACCCGGAGAAATGCCGATCTTTGAGCTTCTGGGAACAGATACGACGAACGTCGAGTTATACTGGCGCTAAGATTCTGGTAAAAGGCGCGGAGAGGAGTTCCTAGCGTCGGACTCAACTATTTCCCCTCGAGCAGGGCGGCCTCGCGGAGTCGCCTGACCGAACCCGCTCGAGACCCGTTTCCGGTGATCAAGACCCCTTTCTCGACCGGACAGTCTGTTGGGGTTCTCGGTCGGCGGAAATCGGCCAACCCGGAGGAGCCGATGAGACGTCGAGATACCTTGAAAGGAAGTGGAGTTCTCTTCGCCGTTGCGGCCGCTCTGCTCCTGATTTTCACCGGCTCTGCCGCCGCCGCTCCGGTCTCCGCACCGAGCGCTCTGACGGCAACGGCGGTTTCCTCGAGCCAGATCAACCTGACCTGGATCGACAGCAACTCGAGCGAGACCGGATATCTCGTCGAGCGAAGCCTCTCTTCGACCTCCGGTTTCGCTCAAATCGCAAGCCTGCCGGCGAACGCCCAGTCCTACGCGAATACAGGTCTCGCGTCCGGAACCACCTACTACTACCGGGTTCGCGCGACGCATAACGGCGCGTATTCGGCGTATTCGAACGTGGCCAACGCGCGGACATTGAGCACCGCTCCGACGGCGACGCCTCCGCCCACGACTCCGACGCCGACTCCGCCTCCGGGAACGACCCCCGCCGCTCCGAGCAACCTTTCGGCTGCGGCCGTCTCCTCGAGTTCGATCAATCTCGCCTGGACGGACCACTCGACCAACGAAACGGCGTTCCGCGTCGAGCGCGCGCCGGCCGCGGCGGGTCCGTGGACCTACATCGGAGCGACCACCCTGACCGGGTACGGCGACACCGGGCTGGCGGCGTCCACGACGTATTACTACCGCGTGGCGGCATACAACACCGCCGGGACTTCCGCCTACACGAACACGGCGTCGGCGATGACACAGGCTGCCACTGGGGTACCTTCTGCGCCCTCGAGCCTCTCGGCGTCCGCTGTTTCTTCCAGCCAGATCAACCTGGCCTGGGCAGATACCTCGACCAACGAGACCGGGTTCAAGATCGAACGTGCTCCGGCTTCGACGGGCCCCTGGGCCCAGATCGGGACCGTGGGCGCGAACGTGACGTCGTACGCCAGCACGGGCCTTTCCGGGTCCACGGCGTACTCCTTCCGCGTGCGGGCGACCAACGCCTCGGGCGATTCGGCCTACTCGAACACGGCTTCGGCGACGACGCCGGCGGCTGGCGGCGCCGCGACCCAGTGGTCGAGGTGGTACGGAGGTTCGGGGGACGACGTGGGCAGGTCGGTGGCTCTGGATGGGAGCGGCAACGTGGTGGTTGCGGGGCATTACCAGGGCGTCGTGAACCTGGGGACCGGTCTGGTGACGAGCTATACGCCGGCGGGCTCGGGTCCGACGGTCGACGCTTTCGTGTCGAAATACTCGCCGTCGGGAACGGCGGTATTTGCGCGGGGGTTCGGGGGCGACAATTCGGATTCGGCCGAATCGGTGGCGGCGGACTCATCGGGCAACGTGGTGGTGACCGGGTACCAGAGCAGCACGAGCGCGGACTACGGTGGTGGTCTTTTGGGCACTCGCGGCGGCCGGGACATTTTCGTGGCGAAGTATTCGCCCTCGGGTGGCTATCTCTGGGCCAAGACGATTGGTGGGACGGGAGTGGACGGCGGTTCGGGAGTGGCGACGGATGGTGCGGGCAACGTGTACGTGACGGGGTACTTCAGCGCCTCGACGGGGGGAGTCGACTTTGGCGGCGGCGCGTTGAATTCGGCGGGTTCCCAGGACGTGTTTCTGGTGAAGTACAGCTCGGCGGGGGCATGGCAGTGGTCCAAGCGTTTCGGCAGCACCGGTTCGGACACG
>QHVV01000068.1 GCA_003222385.1 Acidobacteriota bacterium | reverse complement strand
GCGAGATGCGCGACTTGGAGACGATCGAGTCGGCGCTGCGAATCGCGGAGACCGGCCACCTGACGCTCGCCACCCTCCACACGAACAGTGCGTCTTCTTCGATCAACCGCATCATCGACGTCTTCCCCGCTCACCAGCAGACCCAGATCCGGACTCAGCTTTCCTTCGTCCTGGAAGGAATCCTGTGCCAGTCGCTCCTGGAGCGCTCCAGCGGGAAGGGGCGCGTGATGGCCATGGAAATCCTGGTCCCGAACGCGGCGATCCGGAACCTCATCCGCGAGGACAAGATCCACCAGGTCTATTCGATGATGCAGGCCGGCCAGTCGAAGTTCGGAATGCAGACTTTCAACCAGTCGCTCGCGACGCTCTACCACCGCAAGCTGATCACCCTCGAGATGGCGCTCTTGCGATCGTCCTCCCCCGACGAGCTGCAGGAGCTCATCAACCGCGGCGCGGGCGTGAACGTCCCGACCGCCGCCGCCGTCGCGGGAAAGAGGAGCTGACGTGCCGAGCTACGCCTGGAAGGGGCGCAACCGCGCCGGGATGGTTCAGGAAGGCGCGATGGTCGCCGAGTCGAAGGAGCTCGCGCTCGCCCAGCTCCGGCGTCAGAACATCGTCGTCACCGGAATTCGGGAGCGCGGCAAGGAGATTTCGCTCACCAAGGCGGGCCGCAAGGTCCCCCCGAAGATCCTCGCCGTCTTCACGCGGCAGTTCTCGGTCATGATCGACGCCGGCCTGCCTCTCGTGCAGTGCCTGGAGATCCTGGCTCTCCAGCAGGAGCACAAGAACTTCCAGAAGATCCTGCTCCAGGTCCGGCAGGACGTCGAAGCGGGATCGACACTCGCCGACGCGATGCGGCGTCACCCGAAAGCTTTCGACAACCTCTACGTGAACATGATCGCGGCCGGCGAGGCCGGCGGTATCCTCGACACGATTCTCCAGAGACTCTCGGTCTATATCGAGAAGGCCGTGAAGCTGCGGTCGCAGGTTCGATCCGCTCTCATCTATCCGACCGCGGTCATCATCATCGCGGCGATCGTCGTCGCGGTCATCCTGCTCAAGGTCATCCCGACCTTCGCGGCACTCTTCACGAGCCTCGGAGCGGAACTGCCGTTCCCGACGCGGGTCGTCATCGCATCCTCGAATTTCCTGGCGCGCTACTTCATCTTTTTCATCATCGGGATCGCGGTATTCGCGTATGCCGTTCGCCGGTACTACCGCACCTACCGGGGGCGCCGGGTCATCGACGGACTCCTCCTGAAGACGCCCATCATCGGGATGATCCTGCGGAAGATCGCCGTCGCCCGGTTCTGCCGCACCCTCGCGACGCTCACCTCTTCCGGCGTCCCGATCCTCGAAAGCCTCGATATCACGGCACGGACGGCGGGCAACGCCATCGTGGAAGACGCGATCCTCGAGACGCGCAAGAGTGTCGAGGGGGGGAAGACGATCGTCGAGCCTCTCAAGGACTCCAACGTCTTCCCGAACATGGTCGTTCAGATGATCGGGGTCGGTGAGCAGACCGGCGCCCTCGACGCCATGCTGAATAAGATCGCCGACTTCTACGAGGACGAAGTCGACGCCGCCGTTCAGGGGCTCGTCAAGCTGATGGAGCCCGTCATGATCTTCATCCTCGGCGTGATCATTGGAGGAATCGTCATCGCGATGTACCTCCCGATGTTCACGCTGATCAACAAGATCGGATAGGCCGAGGGCAAAGGTTACGGTCTCCGCGAGCGGATCGCGAACCTCCGCCTTTCCTCACGCGAGCCCCGCCGAATCCTTGCGGCGTTCGCTCGCCTGGCTGGCGGCCGCCCGCGTCGTCGTCCTCGCGCTGATCCTGGTCTCGGCGATCCTCGTGCAGTCGGGCTCCGGCGCCGGCGCGGAGATTTCCTTCCTCTACCGTCTCCTCGGAGCCGCGATCCTCCTCTCGCTCTTCCATTGGACCGTCGGCCGCCGACTTCCGGCGCGCCCCTCGGCGTGGACCCAGATCCTGGGCGACCTGGCCATCGTGACTCTTCTCGTTTACTCGTCCGGCGGCCCCGACTCCGTGTTCACGTTCCTGTACCTCGTCGTGATCGGCATCGCCGGTCTCCTCCTGCAGCGCATCGGGGCCGTCGTGACCGCGTCGATCGCGACGATCCTCTACGGCTCGATGCTCGAGCTCGTCGCCTACGGCGTGCTTCCGGTCCCTCCGCTGGGCGTGCTCCTGGAATGGACCGGGCCCCGCGTCCGCTACAACCTGGCGATCACCGTCGTCGGATTTCTCGGCGTCGCGTTCATGGTCGCGTACCTGTCCGAGAAGCTGGTGACCGCCCGGGAGGAGCTCGTCCACCGCCAGAAGGCGCTGTCGCGGCTCCAGCATCTGTATGCGAGCGTGATCGCCTCGATGTCGTCGGGACTCTTGACGACCGACTCCTACCAGCGCGTCACTTTCCTGAACGCGCCGGGAGGCGAGATGCTCGGGCTCGACCCTTCCGCGGTGACCGGGCGGTACCTCGCCGACCTTCACCTCCCGTTTCCCTGCGACTGGGACAGCATCCGGAGACGCGCGCGCGGACGCGAGCCCTACCGGGCCGAGACGGAGCTCGATCGGGCCGGAATCCGGCGCGTGCTCGGGTACTCGCTGCGGGTGCTCGAGGGAGCGGAAGGGGACGAAGGGACCCTGATCCTCTTCCAGGATCTGACCGAGGTGAAGAAGCTCGAGAGCAGCGCGCGGTTCAACGAACAGCTCGCGGCGGTCGGCGAGCTCGCCGCAGGAATCGCCCACGAGATCCGGAACCCGCTCGCGTCGATTTCCGGGTCC
This sequence comes from Acidobacteriota bacterium, assembly GCA_003222385.1. Lineage (GTDB taxonomy): Bacteria > Acidobacteriota > Thermoanaerobaculia > UBA5066 > Gp7-AA6 > Gp7-AA6. Next base: position 19,759 of record QHVV01000068.1, on the reverse strand, counting down.
GTTCAGGTGCTGTCGAACGAGCTGACGGTGGGCTCGACCGAGAGACGACTGATGGAGATCATCGTCTCGGAGTCGAACCGCCTTTCCGGGATCCTGGAGGAGTTCCTGCGCTTCGTACGGCCGCAGGAGCGTCGCGTGGCACTCTTCGACGTGGCCACGACGGTGACCGAGGTGATGGACATCTTCCGCCTTTCCGACGAAGTCTCCGACGCGCACGCGATCGAGGTGGACGTCATGCCCGTCTCCTCGAGCCTGTCCGGAGATCGCGACCAGATCCGCCAGATCGTCTACAACGTCGCCAAGAATGCGGTCCGCGCGATGGCGGCCGGGGGCACGCTCACCGTCACCGGACGCGAGGATGACGGTGCATATACCATCCAGTTCGCCGATACGGGACGCGGGATGAGCCCCGATGAGCTCTCGCGACTTTTCACGCCGTTCTCGACGGCCTTCGACGACGGGACGGGGCTCGGCATGGCGATCGTGCGGAGGATCGTCGAAGACCACGGCGGCACGATCGGCATCGAATCGCGGCCGGGCGAAGGGACCGCCGTGACGATCCACCTTCCGCGCGACGCCCGCGCGCGCGAGGCCGCGGAGTTCGCGGCCGTTCCTATGGGGGTTGCCGGATGAGCGGTCAGCGCCTTCTGATCGTCGACGACGAAGCTTCGATCCGCGACATGCTCGCGTTCTTCTTCCACAAGAGGGGATTCGAGGTCATGACCGCGTCGAACTTCACCGAGGGGCAGGCGTCGGCGCTCCGGTCAACGCCGGATCTCGTTCTCTGCGACATCAAGATGCCCGACGGTAATGGCCTCGACCTCCTGAAGAAGATCAAGGCGGAATCGCCCAAGACCCCGGTCATCATGATCACCGCGCACACGTCGACAGCCGATGCGATCGAAGCGATGAAGGCCGGAGCGGTGGACTACATCGCGAAGCCTTTCAACGTCGAGGAGCTCGGGCTGATCGTCGACCGCGCGCTCGGGGAGAAGGAGCTCCGCGACGAGAACGTCTACCTGAAGCAGGAGCTCGCCGCGAAGTACACGTTTGCGAACATCATCGGGAAGGGCTCCCGCATGCAGGAGATCTTCCGGACGATCGAGCGGATCGCCCGAGTCTCCTCGACCGTGCTCCTGACGGGCGAGAGCGGGACAGGCAAGGAGCTCATCGCGCGCGCCATCCATTACACGTCGATCCGCAAGGACCGCAAGTTCGTCTCGATCAACTGCGGCGCGCTGCCGGAGCCGCTCCTCGAATCGGAGCTCTTCGGCCACGAGCGCGGCGCGTTCACCGGCGCGATCAAGGACAAACGCGGCCTCTTCACGGAAGCGGACCACGGGACGCTCTTCCTCGACGAGATCTCGGAGACGACCCTGACCATGCAGGTCAAGCTCCTGCGCGCCATCCAGGAGAGGGTGATCCGGAAGGTCGGCGGCAACGAAGAAGTCACGGTCGACACGCGCATCATCGCCGCCACGAACAAGGACTTGACCGAGCTCGTCTCGGAAGGAAAGTTCTGGGAAGACCTCTTCTACCGGATCAACGTCATCCCGATCGCGCTGCCCCCTCTGCGCGCGCGGCTCGAGGACATCGCGCCTCTGACCCAGTACTTCATCACCAAGGTCTGCGCCGACCAGAAGATCCCGGAAAAGAAGATCTCGACCGAGGCGATGCGCCTCCTCGAGGCGTATCCCTGGCCCGGGAACGTCCGCGAGCTCGAGAACACCCTCGAGCGCACGGTCGCGCTGGAGCCGGGGCCGGTCATCACCGTGTCGAGCCTTCCCGAGTCGATCGCGCTCGGAGTCCGGACGCGCGTCCCCGATTTCGAGAGCCTGCCGCAGGAAGGGATCAACCTGGAGAGCTACCTGGAAACGGTCGGCAAGCGCCTGATGCGCGAGGCGCTCGACCGGTGCGAAGGGGTCCAGACCAAGGCCGCGGAGCTCCTCCACATGTCGTTCCGATCCTTCCGCTACTACGCCAAGAAGTACAGCCTCGTGCGGCGGGACGAAATCTACGAAGCCGGCGGAGAAGAGGCTCCCGCTGCCGCCGAAATCGAAGAAGGTGCTTAGCCGGTTCATCGGGCCGGTCGTCCTGATTCTCTCGACTGCGTGCGGCGCGGCGCCTCGTGCGCCAGCGTCACCGGCCCCGACCGCCACCCCTTCCCGGGGGCCGGCCGTCGTGCTGCCGTCCGGCGCGGTCTACCGGGTCGAGGTCGCGCGCACCCCCGAGGAGAAAACGCAGGGCCTGATGTTTCGAGAGAGCCTGCCGGAAAAGAGCGGAATGATCTTCCTCTTCGGCGACAACGCACCGCACGGGTTCTGGATGAAGAACACCATGATTCCGCTCGACATCGTCTGGATGGACGGATCGGGCCGGGTCCTCTTCGTTTCCGCGAACACGCCTCCGTGCCGGGCCGACCCGTGCCCGACTTACGGCCCTCCGGATCCGGCGTCAAACGTGCTCGAGATCGCGGGAGGAATGGCAGCGAAGGAGAACATCACGGTGGGCTCGACGATCCGGTTCGAGGACGTCCGCTAGACCTCTTACGGCTCGAAGAGAAAGAGCCCGTCGCCCGCGGTCCCGACGTAGAGCTGCCCGTGGGGCATCGCGAGCGTCGAGGCGACGGAGAGACCGGGTCGCGGGCTCCGCACCGTCCGCCGCTGGCCCGCCTCTTCCCAGATCAGGTTTCCGTCCACCTCTTTGACCGGCGATCGAACGGGGGCCGGAGCGATCTCGCCGCGGTAGTGCGCCAGGAACTTTCCGCCGGAGAGGAGCGCGCGACGCCGGTTGTCCCACGACGCCCCGTCCCAGCGGACGACGCCGTCCGCCATCTTGACTTCGAGGATGGGCGTCCCGTTCCCGTCGGCGAGGAGCTCGGCGTTGGTCGGGGACTCGGGGCTTCCCGGCACGGCGTTGAAGGTCTTCCCGTCGGTCGTCCGGAAAACTCCGGCGGTCGTCACGAGGACGGGAGAGCCGAACCCCGACGCGAAGAGGGCGATCGGCGTTCCGGCGGGGGCCCTCTCCGGCGGCCACCAGCGCCCCCCTCCGTCGAAAGAGACCTTCAGACCGTTGAAGCTCGAGAGGAGAAGAACCGTCGAGCCGTCGGGTCCCCGGAAGACCGCGAGGGATGCCGCCGGGGGCAGGGGGTCGAGCGAGAGACGGCGGACGCGCATGCCGTGCGCCTCCCAGACTCCGCTCTCCTGGCCGGCGTACGCGCGGAAGAAGAAGACGCGGCTCGGATCGTTCGGGTCCGTCACGAGATCCGAGACGCGGCCCTCGGCCAGTCCGACCGAGCCCGGAACGAGCGTCACTCCCGCGTCGTCGGAGTAGAAAACGCCTTCGCCCTCCGTGCCGACGTAGAGCCGGCCGGAGCGGTGGTCGACCTCGAGCGCGGTGACCACGAGCGTCTCCCGGGAGATGCGGGACCAGGTCTCTCCTCCGTCGGTCGAACGGTGGAGACCTCCAACGGTGCCGGCGTACACGACGTCCGGGCGATTCGGGTCCCGGCGCACGTTGTGGGAGCGCCGGTTCGTGAAGCCGTTCTTGAACCGGGTCCAGCGGTCTCCGCCGTTCTGCGTCCGGTAGACCCAGCCGCAGGTCGACACCCAGATGTCATGCGGATCCTGCGAAGCAAAGTCCCACGCGTAGATGGTCGCATCGAGGACCATTCCTTCGGCGATGCGCGCCCACGTCTCGCCGCCGTCGCGCGTCCGGAACGCCTGGCGCCAGGTCCCGGCGTAGAGCGTCCTGCGATCGTTGGGCGCGAAGGCGAGCGACTCGACCTGGTAGAGCCCGGGCGTCATGTCCCCTGTCAGGTTCCAGGTTTCTCCGCCGTCTTTGGAAATGCGGACGCCGTCGTCGCCGCCCACGGCCAGCAGAAGCGGGTTGCCGGGCGCGAGCGCGAGCGCCCGGGTCGCCACGGAAACCTTCCACTTCGAGAGCACCGTCCAGTTCGCTCCGCGGTCGTCGCTTCTCGCGATCAGGCCGCCCTGGAACTGGCCGGCGAGCGTGGCCCACACCCTCCCCGGCACCTCGGGGTCCGCGATCAGACCGGTTGCGATATAGCCCGGAAACGCCGCCCCCTGCCGGAGCGGCGTCCAGCTCCCGCCGCCGTCGGTCGAGCCGTAGAAGTTGCCGCGCGACGTGCCGCAGTAGAGGGTGGCCGGGGCGAACGGGTCGACGGCGAAGACGCGGACCTCCGCTCCCCACACGGGCAGGCGCCACCATCCGGCGGCATTCGCGAGGGGAGCGGGCAGCAGGAGGACGACCCCGATCAGAAGATCGAGGCAGAGATTCGGTCGCCGTTTCATCGGTTTCTGTTCCAGGGAAAAACGATCAGGACGATTGGCCCGTCGAGACCCGACTCCCGGTCCTCCGGGGTCTAGGATAACCGGGATCCTCTCCACCGCGGCGGACCGCCGTCACTTCCGCCAGGATCGACACAAGCCCGATCGGCGCCCGGATCGCATCGAGCTTTTCCGCCGGGACGCCTTCCTCCGCGAGGCGAGCGAGGACGCCTCGAACCTTGCGGCCCGACCCGATCAGGCCGAGGTACTTCACCGCCGGCGCCCGGTCGGAAAGCCACGGACGCAGCGCCGCCAGGTCGGTCTCCCAGCACCGCGTCACGACGGCGACGTAGCGGTCTCTCCCGGGCGGGAGCGCGCCCGGCGGGAGCTCGTAATCGCGGTTCGTGTGCACCGCCTTGACGTTCGGAGGAAACCGGTCGGGCCGGGCGTATCGATCGCGGTCGTCGCCGACCAGAACGTCGTATCCGAGATCGACACCCAGCCGAGCGAGCGCCAGACCAACGTGCCCGCCGCCCAGGACGACGAGCGTGGGTGCCGCTCTCAGGAGCTCGACCGAGACGCGCGCCGAGCCGCCGCAGATCATGTTGGTCGGCTCCCGCAGCTGCCCCGACTCGATCTCGCGCTCGAAGAAGTCGTACCACTTGAGGAAACGCGGCGGACCGTCTTCTCGGAAGAGCGCTGCGGCATCGGCGACGACGAGCGCCTCGAACGGGCCTCCGCCGATCGTGCCGCGGAAGGAGCCGTCGTCGAAGACGACGAACCTTCGTCCGACCCGCGACGGACCCGACCCTTTCGTCTCGACGACCGTCGCGAGCGCGAGCCGGCCGCGCGCCTCGAGCTCACGGGTGAGCTCCCGGAAGAAAGCGTCGTCGCCGCTCATGTCCCGATCATTGTAGCGGCCCGTCGGTTACGATTGTCCGCGATGCCATCCGTCCGGGCGCCGATGCGATCCGTCCGGGTAGCGGTGTTTCCGGCGGCCGGGCTCGGCACGCGCTTCCTGCCGGCGACCAAGGCCCAGCCGAAAGAGATGCTTCCCCTGGTCGACCGCCCGCTCGTCCAGTACGTGGTCGAAGAAGCGAAGGCCGCCGGCATCGAACGGATCGTCATCGTGACCGGCCGCGGCAAGAACGCTATCGAAGACCACTTCGACACGTCGTTCGAGCTCGAGAAGATGCTCGAGGAGCGCGGCAAGGACGACCTGCTCGCGATCGTGCGGGAGGTCTCGGACCTGATCCCGGTCTCCTACGTCCGGCAGAAGACGGCGCTCGGGCTGGGGCACGCGATCCTCCAGGCGAAGGACCTCGTCGGTCAGGAGCCTTTCGCGGTGCTCCTGGGCGACGACATCGTGGACTCGAAGGTGCCCTGCATCGGCCAGATGATGCAGGTCTACGAAGAGCGCGGAAACCCGGTCATCGCGATCCAGGAGGTCTCTCCGAGCCAGACGCAGCAGTACGGCATCGTGGCGGGCGAGCGCGAGACCGACGGAATCGTGCGGATCACCGGAATGGTCGAGAAGCCCGCGCCCGAGAAGGCGCCCTCGAATCTCGCGATCATCGGCCGTTACATCCTGCCTCCCGAGATTTTCGACGTCCTCGAAGAGACGCGCTCCGACAGCGGCGGCGAAATCCAGCTGACGTCGGGGCTCGCGACGCTTCTCGAGAGACAGCCGATCGACGGCTATCTCTTCGAGGGAAAGAGATACGACGCGGGCGACAAGCTCGGTTTCCTGATGGCGACCGTCGAGTTCGCCTTGAAGCGGAAGGACCTGGGAAGAGATTTCCGGCAGTACCTGAGGACCCTCGACTTGTCCTGAGTCGAATCGTTACTTCGACCCCTGCGCTTTGGCCTTTGGACTTTTTTTGGTCTTCTCGGACTTCTCGGACTTCTCGGACTTCTCCGCTTTCTCCGCTTTCTCCGCTTTCTCCGAGCCTTCCTTCGTATCCGCCGCGGCTTCTTTCGCCTTCTGCTCGCCTCTGGCGCCCGCGTAATCCGTCACGTACCATCCACTTCCCGTGAACCGGATCGCGGGCGCGGAGAACGCTTTCTTCAGTTTTCCCCCGCAGTGCGGGCAGATCTTGAGCGGCTTCTCTCCGATTCGCTGGATGGCTTCGGTCTTCCGGCGGCAGGACTGGCAGACGTACTCGTAGATGGGCATGCGTTGGAGAGGGTCAGCGTTCAGCCGCCGGTGAGCGTTCCCCCATCCGTTTTCCATTGTAGCTTCCGGACGCCCGTCGGCTCCTTGATCCGCACGAAGTCGAGGCAGAAGAAGGCGTAGAGGGTCCGGGCGTTCTCCGCCACCGTCGCCGGTCCTCGCTGACACAAGAGCTGCACCGGCGTCTTCCCGTCGACGAGGTCACGGAACTCCTCCTCGTCCGACGTGAAGAGCCCATCGGGAATCTCGTTCGACGACTTCTCGAGGACCGAGAGTCCCGTACCGAGCCGTTCGATGAACCGTCGGACCGAGCGCGCCCTCCGGATGCCGTCGACGATGACTTCCGCGATCGGCAGGTCGATGCGGATCGCTTCGTCGCCCCGGCGCGAGCCGACTTCGAAGACGACCTCGCCGCTCTCCCAGTCGAAAGCGCCCCACAGGATCGTCCGGACCTGCTCCTCGATCGCGCCGTCGAGCGTGGCCTGGTCGAGGAGCTCCAACCGGATCAGGATCTGGCCCAGGCGCAGGCCGTCTCCGGCGAGGCGCGCCTCGGCGTTCTGCACGACGTCTTCCGGCAAGGTACCGTGGCGAATCAGGTACGTCCCGAGACGGACCTCCGGCTCGTCGGACGTGGCAAAAACGACGACGCCCCGGTCGAGATAGATGCACCGATGCCTCGATCCGCTCTCGATCGACAGCGAGCCGGGGACCCGGTAGCGCTCGATCGTTGCCAGGATCTCCGGCAAAGGAGTGACCGCGAGGTCGCCGCGATACTCGAACTTCTTTTCCATGAGACGGAGGTGCAACCAATGGTAACCGAACTCTTTCGGGCTCGCGCGCCGGCGGCGTCTAGAATCGCGGCGTGATCACGGTATCGGACGCGTATGCGATCCTCGATCGCGCGGTCGCGCCGGCGGAAGTGGAGACGGTCCCGATCGCCGACGCCCTCGGTCGGATCCTCGCAGCCGACGTCGTCGCCGACGTGGACTGGCCTCCGTTCGACACCTCCGCGATGGATGGATACGCGTTCGCGGCCGCGGAAGCGCGCGAGAACGAAGGCCTTCAGGAGCGCCCGGGAGTGGTCGCGGCCGGCGACCCGCCGCCGCCTCCGCTCGCTCCGGGCGAAACGGTCCGCGTCATGACGGGGGCGCCCCTCCCGGCCGGCGCGGACGCCGTCGCTCCGGTCGAAGAGGTCCGCCGCGAATCGGGGCGCGTCTCGTTCGAGCGCGCGCCGCAGAAGGGCGCGCACCTCCGCCGGCGAGGCGAGAGCGTCGCCCGCGGCACGGTCCTGCTCGAAGAGTCGAGCCGGCTCGATCCGACCGGAATCGCCCTGACGGCGCTCGCCGGAGCGGATCCGGTCGAGGTGCGGCGGCGGCCGCGGGTCTCGATCGTCACGACCGGCAACGAGCTGGTCGCGGCCCGCGAGACGCCGCGTGGCGGCCAGCTGCGCGACTCGAACGGCCCGATGCTCGAAGCGCTCTGCCGGGACCGGGGCTGGATCGTCGATTCGCGCGAACCGGTCGAGGACCAGGTGGAAGCGGTCGAACGGCTGTTCTCCGAGCCGCTCGCGGAAATCGACGCCCTCGTCACGACCGGCGGCGTCTCGGCCGGCGACCTCGATCTGCTGCCGGGGGCCGCGGAGCGCGCAGGATGGGAGATCCTGTTCCACCGCGTCGCCGTGCGGCCCGGAAAACCGGTCGCCTTTGCGCGCAAGGGAAAACTGCTCTGGTTCGGTCTGCCGGGAAACCCGGTTTCCGCGTCGGTGTGCTTTCACCTCTTCGTTCGCCGCGCGCTCGACCGGCTGGAAGGCGTCCGGGAGCCGGGCCCGCCGCAGATCCGGGCGCGGTTGGTGCGGGAGATTCTCCCCGCGGGGCCGCGCGAGACGTACCGGGACGCGCGGCTCGTCGAGGAAGACGGCGAGCGGCGGGTCGAGGCGCTCCCGACCGCCGGCAGCCACGACATCGCGGCGCACGCGCGCGCGAACGCGCTCATACGGGTTCCGATGGACGGCGGTCCGCTCGCCGCCGGCTCGCTCGTGACATGCGTTCTCCTCGGGCACTGAAGGGCAGACTTCCGGTCGAGCCGGCGCGGCGGGCGCGCCCGGCGCCCGAGGTCCGGCAGGGTCGGGTCCTCGCAGCGGATGGCGTGGCGATCGCTTACACGCTCTGGCGGCGCCCGTCGCGCGAGCTCGTGATCCTGGCCCCCGGTTTCTGGAGACGGCGGCTCGCGAGAGAGAACCTGTATCTCGCGACGCACTTCTACCGGCGGGGGTACGACGTCGCCGCCCTCGACTTCCGCGGTCACGGCGGGAGCGGCGGGTCCTACGGCTTCGGAGCCGCCGAAACGATGGATCTCGAGGCGGTCGCGACGGAACTCGCCGGCGAGAAGCGACCATATGCCCGGTTCTCCGTCATCGGGCTCTCCATGGGCGGCGCGATCGCTGCGGAGACTCTCGCCCGGAGCCCGCATCTCCCCTGTCGCGCGCTCGTGATGATCTCCTCGCCGGCGGACGTGTCGACGCTCGCGCCGCGGCCGCTCTCGCGCGATGCGATGCGGCAGCTGCGCCTCCGCCACGCGCTGCGCATGCCGCGCATCGCCCTCCGTCACCTGCGCGGTCCGAAGCCGCGCGCGGCGGAGGCGGTCGCGAAGCTCTCGATTCCGAAGCTGATCGTGACCGCGAAAGGCGACTGGCTCGTGGATCCGTCGCACGGGCGCTTGCTCGCCGAGTCGGCCGCGCCGCCCGTCGACTACGTCCATCTGGATCTCCCTGGCTCCCTTCACGCCGACGCGCTCGTCAAGTTCGTGCCGCTCACTCTCCTGCGCGTGCTCGACCGCTGGTTCGCGCGCTGGGCGCCGCCCCAGGGCGAACCCGCGTCGCCTGAAGAGGTTTAGGTTTTCCTAAGACGGAAAAATCGCGCACGGAGCGTGCAAGTAAGATTCGCGCCGTGTCGGAGCGCCGCGTCGTCATCACCGGGATCGGCTGCCTGTCCCCCAACGGGAACGGGCGGGAGGCGTTCGCCGCGGCGTTGAAGCGCGGCGCTTCCGGGATCGACCGGATCTCGCTCTTCGATCCGGAAGGGCTGCCCGTCACGATCGCCGGCGAGCTGAAGGGCTTCGATCCGACCGCCTGGATCGGGCCGAAGGACATCCGGCACGTCTCGCGCGCCGTGCCGATGGCGATCGCCGCATCCTCCGAGGCGCTCGAGGACGCCGGTCTCGATCCGTCGCGCCTCTCGCTGGACGAGCGGCGCGGGATGGGCGTGGTGCTCGGCACCGGCGGGGGCGCGATCGAGTTCACCGAGCGGATGTATCACCTGTACTACACGAACCAGACGAAGAAGGCGTCGATCTATTCCATCCCTTCCGGAACCATCGGGACTCTGTCATCCGAGATCTCGATGCAGTTCGGGCTGCGAGGGCTCTCGCACGTTGTCTCGACAGGCTGCGCCTCCTCCACGGACGCCCTGGGCTACGCCTTCCGGTCGATCAAGTTCGGCGTGGGCGGCGACGCCCTGCTCGTCGGCGGCGTGGACGCGACCGTCGTCCGCGGGATCATGGAAGGCTTCGTGATGATGCGCATCGTCTCGACGTCGTGGGAACGCCAGCCTCCGCGGGCCTCCCGGCCGTTCTCCGCCGACCGGGACGGGTTCGTGCTCGGAGAGGGAGCCTGGATGTTCGTGCTGGAGGAAAGGGAACGGGCGCTCGCCCGCGGCGCCAAGGTCTACGCCGAAATCCGGGGATACGGCGCGACCTGCGACGCGCACCACCGGGTCCGCCTGGACGAGACCGGCGAAGAGCCGGCCCGCGCGATGTCGCTGGCGCTCGAGGAGGCGACGCTTCCCCCCGACGCGATCGACTACCTCGCCTACCACGGGACCTCGACGGCGCTGAACGACCGCGTCGAGACGCGGGCGGTGCGGCACGCCTTCGGCCGATCCGCGCCGCGCCTGCCCGGCTCGTCGATCAAGTCGATGATCGGTCACCCCCAGGGAGCCTGCGGCGCGGCAGGCGTCGCGGCGACGCTGCTCGCCATGCGGGATTCGTTCCTCCCGCCGACGATCAACCTCGAGACGCCCGACTCGGAGTGCGACCTCGACTACGTGGCCAACGAGTCGCGGAAGACGTCTTTCGAGCACGCGCTCTGCAACTGCATCGGGTTCGGCTCCAAGAACAGCGCGCTGGTGATGAGCCAGGCGTAGATCCTCTCGCCATTGAGCTTCCTCATCCCTCCGCGGCGGCCGTCCCACGAGATCCTGGACGACCCGGGAATTCCGGCCGACGAGATGTGCCGGTCGCTCGAGGATCTCTCTCTCGTTCACCGCTGGTGGGGAAACGCCCGGACGCTCGGAGGCTTCCTCGTCGGAGAGATGCGCCGGCTGGGCGTCGCCCGCCCGGTGCTCTTGGACGTCGGCGCCGGCTCGGCGGACGTCTCGCGCCGGCTCGCCCGTTCTCTGGCGCGCGCCGGACATCCCGCGACCGTTTTCGCGGCGGACGTGCAGTGGAGACACCTGGTGGCCGGGCGCCGGCTCGCGCGCGACACCTTCCCGGCGGTGTGCGCGGACGCTTTCGTTCTTCCATTCGGCGACGGCTCCGTGGACTGGATCGTGTCGACCCTCTTCTTTCACCATTTCTCTCCCGCCCAAAACGCCCGGCTCCTCGCGTCCTTCGCGCGAATCGCGCGGCACGGCTTCGCCATCCTCGATCTGACCCGTCACCGGATTCCGTTGGGGTTCATCTCCATCGCCGGGAGGCTCGTCTTCAAGACGCGCGTCTCCCTCCTCGACGGGATCTCTTCGATCCGGCAGGCGTACACGCCGGAGGAGGCGCGCCGGATCGCCCGCGACGCAGTCCCCGGCGCCGAGGTCGAGCGCATCTTTCCGTTCCGGTTCCTCGTCTCCGCCCCGAGCGCTTGACCGAGAGCTTCGACGCCGTCGTCGTGGGCGCCGGCCCGGCCGGGTCCGCCGCGGCGACCGTCCTTGCGGGATCGGGGCGCGCCGTCCTACTGCTGGAGAAGGACGTCTTCCCGCGGCACAAGGTCTGCGGCGAGTTCCTGTCGGCGGATGCCCTGCCGAGCCTGGATCGCCTGGGCGCGCGGGCGAAAGATCGAGAGCGCGACGGCCGAGCGGATGACGCGGGGCGCGCTCCACCTTCCGGGTGGGCGTGCCGTCCGGTTCGAGCTCCCCCGTCCCGCCCTCGGGATTTCCCGACTTCGACTGGACGACCTGCTGGCGAAGCGGGCGAGCGGCGCCGGCGCCGACGTGCGCTTCGGCGCGCGGGTCGTGGGCGCCTGGCCGCACGATTCGGGGTTCCGGGTCCGATTCGTTTTCCGGCAGGAGGAGAGCGAGGTGCACACCCGCGCCGTCATCGGCGCGTGGGGCCGGTGGGACGCGCTCGACCGCGCGTTCGAGCGCCGCTTCCTCTCCCGCCGCTCGCGCTTCTTCGGGTGGAGCCGGGACTATGCGCCCGAGGCCGCGTTTCTGCAGGGCGAGGTCCGCCTCTATGTCTTCGGCGGCGGCTATTGCGGGCTGTCGCGGGTGGAGGGCGGAGCGATCAACCTCGCCGGGATCGTCTCGGAAAACGTCCGCGCCCGCGCCGGGCGAGGCTGGGAGGCGCTGCTCACGCGCGCGCGGCGCGGAAATCGCGCGCTCGACGCCGACCTCTCGAAGCTCTCCCCCGGCCCGATCGGTTTCCTGGGGACAGGGCCGGTCTTCTTCACCGCGAAGCCGCCCACCGAAGACGGGATCCTGATGGCCGGGGACGCCGCCGGAGTGCTCGACCCGTTCTCGGGGGAGGGCCAGGCTGCGGCTCTCGCGAGCGGCATCCTCGCGGCCGAGACCGCCGAGAGGCATCTTTCCGGGGAGCTGTCGCGCGAGGAGTGCGCGAGGGCCTACTCCGCAGCATGGCGCCGCCGCTTCGCGAGGAGGTTCGCCTGGAGCGCCGCGTTCCGGCGGCTGATCCTGAATCCCTGGATCGGCGCGATCGCGGGGCGGCTCGTCGGCGAAAGGCTGGTCCGATTCGCGATCAGGGCTTCGTCCGGCGAGTGACCTGGCATCGCCGAGGAATTCACACCTCGAATCTCCGTGAGTTCCAGAACAGGATGCAACTCGAAGCCGTTGGGAGCACCTCCAATCCGGAAGTCCGGGACATCGAAGAAGCCAGGTCCTGAGACCTCGACGAGAATCCCGCCGTGCCTGCTTCGAAACGACTCGGCAACGCGTCTGGCCGACGCGAAAGCGGCCACGTAAGGAGACTCCAGGGCGCAGCGAGGGCTCGGAATCTCGGCGATCATCCGGGCTTCCGGATCCGTCGGATCGCGCAGCAGAAGGTGGAAGTCCTGGTCGATTCGGGGACGTACGGCTTCGAGCACCGCTCGGACTCGGTAGACCCGAAACTCCGCCTCCGTCCGGCGTCGCTCGCGAGGCTCGAGCGGACGAGGAAGCCTGACGAGATCGTGAATCGTCGCGTCGATCGGCTCGAACCGAATCGACTTTGCGTCCGGATCGGTCAAGATCTTCACTTGCCAGCGGTATACGCCGCATGGAACGTGCTCCTTCTGCAGCGTTCGATCGATGGTGCGGCACCCGAAGAGAACGACGAGACAGCCCGCGACGAGGACCGGAAGAGCGCCGACGCGCGGGCCGACTTTCCGAGGGACCGAACGGGGTCCAACGAAGACTTCGCCGGGCGCGGACACGACGAGTCATTCTCCACGGTCTGGAGTGAAAGGCGACAGAAGGAGGGACATGCCTCGGGAGCGAAGGGCGCGCGGTCCCGAGACGGCTAGAGTCCTCTGGCGCCCTCCGGCGTGAAGATTTTCGGATCGAGCCGCGCCATCCGGTAGTCGCGATACTCCAGCCTCGTGACCGCGCGCGACGCGGCGCCGATCAACTCGCGAACCTCCATTTCGGAGACGAGCTTCCGACCCGACTGCTCCCGGAATTTCGTGAACGTCACGTCGCGCGCCTCCCTCCCCGATCCGAGGAAGAAACGGACCCGGCAGGGTAGCTGCGCCCGATCGTCGACGGAGAGGAGCACCCGCGGGTAAGACAGCTTCGGCGACTTCCCGGTCAGCTCCAGGATCCGGCAGGCGCGGCCGCCGACGGTCTCGCTCTCCCCGGTCGCCTTCGACGTGTAGTCTTCGGAGAAGCGCAGCCTCGCGACGTCTCCGAAGGACGCTCCGCCGAGCAGCCGCTGGTTGGCCGTGATCGGAACCGGGTTCGTCGAGCCGGGCACGAGGAGCCACATCCGGTTACCGTTCGTCAGGACCTTGCGCCCGCTGTTTTTCCCACCCCGGAAAACGATCAGGCCCTTGTCGCGACCCTTGACGTAGACGTCGAAGTCCGCGCTCGACGTCTCCTTGCCGTCGACGATCTGGGTCGCGCGGGCCGTGATGACGGCTTCGTCGAACGCGTTGCGGGTGGCGTCCACCGCCGCGAGCAGGCTTTGCTCGTCGCCGGAGGCCGCTCCGGGCGCGGCGGACGCCGTCGACGCGGCGAGCAGAACGAGTGCCGCGAGTCTCTTCATCGATCCATCAAACAGGCGCGCCGGCTGCGGTGTTCCTTCAGACGTGCGTCAACGCGTCGACGATGGAGATCCGCGAAGCCCGTCGCGCCGGAAACCAGGATGCGACGAGCATCGTGCCCGCCATCGCCGCGACTCCCGCGAAGTACGCGAGCGGGTAGAACTTCACATTGATCGGCATCCCGTGGGTCGCCCCCGGAGGCGGCGGCAGGACGATCCCCGACGCGTTCAGGATCGCGCGGACGATGAGCGCGACGAGCCCGCCGGCGACGCAGCCGGTCAGAGCCAGCACCAGCCCTTCCGCGAGGAACATGCTCTGGATGCCGGCCGGCCGGGTGCCGATCGCGCGCAGCGTCCCGATCTCGCGCGTCCTCTCGGTGACCGACATCGTCATCACGATCGCCGCGGACAGGATCACGATCACGACCAGGACGGCGCCGACGAAGCCGAAGATCCCGATGTACAGCAGCTTGACCTGGCCGTAGAAGACGGCGAGCTCCGCCCAGTGGCGGATTGCGATCGGAAATCCGGCGGCGGTGAGCGATTGCTCCAGCCTTCTCGCGACGCGGTTCTCGTCCGATCCTTTCCGGAGAAAGACGACGAGCTTCGAGACGGTCTCGGAAGTCTCGAGCAGCCGCGAGACGAGGCCGATGCCGGCGGCCAGGTATCGATCGTTCAGCTCCTTGATCCGGACGTCGACGAGCCCCGACACGACTCCGTCGACCGCGTTCAACGATCCGTCGGGGGTCGTGGCCATGAGCGTGATGCGGTCGCCGGTCTTCACGCCGAGCGCGGACGCCAGGCCGGTGCCGAGCACGACGTCTTCGCCGTCGGCGGCCGAAAGGTAGCGGCCGGCGACGACGAGCTCGCGCGCGAGAGTTGCGGCGGCCTCGGGCTGCGGGTCCACGCCGACGCCGAGATAGGGCACCGACTTCGCTCCGTTGGTCGCGAGCCCGACGAACTCGATCCTCGGCAGCACCGCGGCCACCGCCGGGTCGCGAGCGGCAATCGAGCGCGCGCGGCCCGCGTCGGGCAGGCCGAACTCGAGCGTCGACTCTTCGTTTCGGGCGACGGCGCGTTTGTCCACGATCTGCAGGTCGCCGATCGACCGGATCGTGCCTTCTTTCAAGCCTTCGAACGACTGGGCGATGAACCCGCCCGCGAGTGCGAACGCCGCGAAGCCGAACGCGACCACGGAGCCCATGAGCAGCGTCCGGCGCTTCTGCCGAACGAGGTTGCGCCAGGCGAGGTTCCAGGAGCTCATCTGCTGAAGGTCGCCGTCATTCGCGCACGCGCCATGGGATGCCGCCCGGCGGCCGTCTGCTCTCTTCCGGCGGCGTCGAGCCGCCGCTAAGAGTGCCCGTATCCGACTCGACCCGGCCGTCCTTCAAGGACACGACCCGCCGCGCCCGGGCGACGACGCGCGGGTCATGGGTCGCGAACACGAACGCGACCTCGCGTTCCTTTCCCATCTCGCGCATGAGGTCGAGAATTTCGTCGGCAGTCTTCGAGTCGAGGTTCGCCGTCGGCTCGTCGGCGAAGACCACCGCGGGCCGGTTCGCGAGCGCCCGCGCGATCGCCACCCTCTGCCGCTGTCCTCCGGAAAGGAGGTCGGGGCGGACGGCGGCTTTCTCGCCGAGACCCACCGCGGACAAGAGCTCGACCGCCCGCGCGTGACTTTCGGCCGCGCTCTTGCCGGCGAGGGCGACGGGATAGGCGACGTTCTCTTCCGCGGAGAGCACCGGGATCAGGTTGAACGTCTGGAAGACGAACCCGAAGCGGTCGCGCCGGAGGTCGGACTTCGCGTTCTCCGAGAGATCCGCGGCCTTCTTCCCTTCCACGCGAACCTCTCCGGCGTCGGCCAGGTCCAGGAGACCCAGGACGTTTAAGAGCGTCGTCTTGCCCGAGCCGCTCGGCCCCTGGATCGCGACGAACTCCTCCGGACTGATCTCGAGCGTGACGTCCCGGATGGCCGGGACGATCGCCGCGCCGAGCCGATAGGATTTCGAGACCGAGCGCGCGGAGAGAAGGAGCGGCCGACCGGTCGACTGCAAGTTGGTTGCAGTCTAGCGCCGAGCCCTCAGTGCCGCGCTATAGCCATGGGCCGTTGAGTAACCGCCGCTTACTCTCTAACGGCAGCGTCGAGCCGCCACTCAAAAAGTTCGGTCTGGGCGGCTTCGGGACCTGGCGACCTGCGATTTCCGTTATTTTCTGCAGGTCGTCTCCCACGCGTCGACCCACTTCCCGTTCGACTCCATCTGTCCTTTGTAGACGAGCTCATGGTCGCTCTTCTTGGTGAACGTGTCGCGGAACTTCGACTTCTTGCCGCCCATCATGCCTTCGGCCGACCAGGTGATCGTGTCTCCGACCCAGCTCTTCGCGTCGCCGGAGCTGAATCCGCCCATGCTGTCGATGGCCACCCGATCCCATTTCTTCTCCGCGCCGTCGTACGTCCAGTACTCGTCTCCCTCCATCGGCATCGCGTTTGCGGCGGTTTTCGTTTCACGGTAGTGAGAAACCAGCCAGTGGCCTCCCAGGTCCATTTTGGCCGTTACAGTCGCCTCGGTCGCATGCTCCGGACCCATCGGTGACGCGAGCTGCCTTCCCGTGCAATGCCAGGTTCCCTCGAGAGTCGTCAGCTTCGCGGTTTCGGGATCTCCTGCCATTCGAGGAGCCGGGGCGGCTTTCGAAGCCGCTGCTTTTCCCTTCGGCTTCGCGGCCTTTCCCGCGGCTTGGGCGAGGCAGAGCGACGCGGCGGCGAGCAGGGCTCCTCCGATCAGAGCGGTCGAGCGCATTCTCATTTTTCCCTCCACTTGTTTTGCGGCCGCGATGCTACCACCGCGACACGATCGAGGGAGTGAACGTGGAGAGTCGGTTACGCCACTCTTCTTGCGTGCTTCGCCTCCCATGCCGGATCCGAAGGCGAGCGGCGTTCGAACGCCATCTTCAGGCGATGGAGGCCCGCCGTGGCGAGCGATCCGAAGAGGACGGAGAGAACGAGCGGCCATGGGCCTTCGCCGATGAAAATGTCGCTGCCCGTCTTCTGAACGAGGATCGCGAAGACGAGGTTGACCGCGACGTTCTCCAGCAGCTTGAAGGAAACCGAGCCGCCCGACACCCGGGCAATCCAGGGGAAAGTCTTCACCCCCTCGATCATCAGAAAGACGATCAAGGACCGTCCCACGAAGTTGGACCATGCCTGAAGGTTGACGCTCATGGATGCCTCCTGTCGGCCGGGGTTGCAATCCACGTGCACGAAAACGTGGCGGAAGCGCATGGGAATCGAACCCACCCATCCCGGCGGAACCGGGACGCCAACGGATTTGAAGTCCGCGAGGGCCACCAGGCCCCGGGCGCTTCCGGGCCGATTATGTCGGAAGGCCGTTTCGTTGAAGCTGCCGCGAACGCCGTGCTATCCTGCGCGCCCTCCAAACCGTGGGGCTGTAGCTCAGTTGGGAGAGCGCCTGAATGGCATTCAGGAGGTCGACGGTTCGATCCCGTTCAGCTCCACCAACCACGAACGCGCGTAGGGACGCGGCTCGCCGCATCCTTTTCATACCTTCGACAGAACTTCGATAGCAGCGAAGAGGTTCATCCGCGAGGTAAGTGACCAACCTTTACTCGCGGAGAGCAAACGCTTGAAGGAGTACCTAGACAGAGGTCGTATCCGACTGCATTCATCCTCAAGTCAGGAACCCCTAGGCGCAACTTCGCGGCGTCGGTACGACCGAGCAATCTCTCGAGAAGGCCGGCGCTTGTGTGCTGCCCACGCTCGGGACCGAGCGTGGGCAGCGAAGAGCCTTGCCTCCCATCTAACTGCCGCCTACGAGCGAGAGTTGCTCGGAGGAGCAGGGAGAGACAAGGGCTCTCTCCACCCGCGTCACAAGGTTATTTGCTAGCATCATTTCCTGCTTTCAAGGAGTTGAGATGTCGATGAAACTCATTCGTCGTGTGGCCGATTTCTCGGGGGGACCGGTTTTACCCGTCGCTCTCCTGCTCCTGGCGCTTGCGCATCCAGCCCGGGCGCTCCACATCATCCCCGACAAACTCGGCGATTCTCACTTCACTTCCGGCCCATGCCCGAACATCGCACCGCGAGACGGGGCCGTGTGTCCGGGGGGTGCGGCGACCTGCCCCGCTTTCTACAACCCCGGTCTGCTACCCGCGGGCTACGATTCCGTTTCCTACTGCGCCTCGGTTCCCGCCGGCATCGGCTTCGAGAGTCCGGGGTTTACGCTTCTCACCATGCCTCTGACGACTCAGGAGCAGTCGGCCTTCCTCATCGCGGCCCGACAGGTCGAGTCGTACATCCAGGATGACGTCACCGTGACCGTCGAACCGTACAAGGTCGAGCTTCTCGATAGCAGCGGCAACAACTACAGATTCTTCGGAGGAAACGAGTACTGGAACCCGGTTTGCGGTGCGGACGCTTTGCTTCCTCCTTACAGCCAGCAGTCTCCCACGATCGTCGCTAACCCCGACGGAAGCTACAGCTACCAGAACATGCCCGAGACCTATTCGGCCGTCCTCAACGCCCTGAAAGCGAAGAACGCGCTCAACCAGACCCCGATGCCGCTCGTCGACGCCCTGCCTTCCCAGCAGCAGATCACCGTGGAATGGCCTTCGACGTTCTTCGGATGGCAGCAGGACACAAACTACCTCGGGGATGCGGTCTCGAACTTCCTGGTCGGGTCTTCAGGCGACTTCCCAATCCCTGCCGACGCGAAGCCTTTCACGCTTTGCGGCTCTCCGGCCACCATGAAGATGCTCGGCTTTGCGCCGATGTTCAACCAGAACGGCCACCGCATCGACGACATCAACTCTCCCCAAGAGAACATGAACGTTACGCTCGAGGGAACTGACGGCGCAATCGTCATCCCCGACCTGACGGGTCATCCACCCGTCAACAGCGACATGCAGTGGAACTACAACTCGACGCGCAAGCCCGTGATTAACACGCAGCTGCCGAAGGCCTTCTACGAGAAGTCATACAATTTTTATCTCCCGAGCCGTTCCTGCGCCGATCCCACGCAGTGCGGTTTTCCCCTCGGCGTGGATCCCGGCGCCGACCTCGTCGGGGTCTACCTGCACGAAATCAACCACGTCCTCGGCGTCATGCAGTCACAGTACTACAAGGTTCGAGGAGAAGAGACGTCGCTCACCTACACTTACGGCACCGCCCTCTACCTCCTCGATCTCTTCGATCTCGATTCCGATTACGTGCTCGATGGCTACGGCCACAACGGCATTCATTCTCTGGCCGACTTTACGCTGGCTCCCCGAAACAGCGACGCCAACGAGCCGGCCACGGTCGTTTTCGTTTCGAACCCGGCAGACTTGACGCCCTGGGTCCAGTTCGGGTCACGGGACCATCTCATGGTGTACGACGTCTCCGGCGGAACGCCAAAGTATTTCCCGCTTATGAACAACAGCCTCGGGAACCCCGACGGAGACATTCAACGGCAGTATGGAAATGTCTTCGGGGCGCGGACGGGAAGTCTCGTCTTCGTCGATCCCGAGCTCGTGAACATGTCCACGCTCAACGTCGTACACCCCAATGTTCAGGGGGCGATCCTTCGTTCCACCATCGACGCCAACACAATCCGGGAGTATTCGGAGCTCGCGGCTCAAGGTTGGAACGTCAAGTATTCGACCCTGAACAACTCGGTCTACTCGACGGTGTCGCCCGTCGCGCACTGGTACCAGACTTGCTTCGACGCGAACGGCGTCTTCACGACGGCCAACAACTCGAAGTGCAAGTTCAGCGTGCTGCCCT
>QHVV01000003.1:6427-31688 GCA_003222385.1 Acidobacteriota bacterium | reverse complement strand
CTTCCCCTTCGATGCGGTACTTCGGCGTCCGGGTGAACTCGGTCGACCTTCCGGCCAGAGCTTCGAGGACGGCGCGCACGTTGTTCAACGAAAGCCCGATCCCGATCGACATGAGAAAGGGCATGTACTTCAGAGTCGGCCTCCAGCTGCGCCCGATCTCCCTCTGGGACGAAACGTAGAAGCCGATGAACGAGAAGCTCGCGCCAAAGAAGAGAGGGAAGTCGAACACCGCGAGCTTCCGCCAGCCGATCTGCTCGCGGATGACGATCGCCGGAAAGATGAGGAGCGCGAGCAACACGACGAGAAGGTGCGAGAAGTTGTTCGTGAGGTGAAAGAACGCTTCGACCTTCACTTTCCAGGGAAAGTCGCTCCGGAAGATCGTCGGCAAGAGCTTTCGGCCGGTCTGGATCGAGCCTTTGGTCCAACGGTGCTGCTGGCTTTTGAAACCGTTCATGTCGACCGGGAGCTCGGCCGGCACCGCCAGGTCTTTCAGGTAAACGAAGCGCCACCCGGCCAGCTGCGCACGGTAGGAGGCGTCGAGGTCCTCGGTCAGTGTGTCGCTGTTCCAGCCACCCGCGTCCTCGAGGCATTGCCGCCGCCAGATGCCGGCGGTCCCGTTGAAGTTGAAGAAGCGGCCGGAGCGGTTGCGGGCGGTGTGCTCGATGACGAAGTGCCCGTCCAGGAAGATCGACTGAATGCGGGTCAGGAGCGAGAAATCGCGGTTCAGGTGTTCCCACCGCGCCTGGACCATCCCGACTTCGGGATCCGAGAAGTGGGGAAGGCATTCGCGCAGCATCTGCGGCTGCGGGACGAAGTCCGCGTCCAGGATGAGAAGGAACTCGCCGCGCGCCGTCTCGAGGCCGGCCTGGAGCGCGCCTGCCTTGTAGCCGGTCCGGTGGTCCCGCGGGAGGTAGCGGACCTCGTAGCCGCGCTCGCGATACCGCTCGGCGACCGCTCGCGCCACGTCGCGCGTCTCGTCGGTCGAGTCGTCGAGGATCTGCACTTCGAGCAGATCCTTCGGATAGTCGAGAGCGACGACCGCGTCGACGAGCCGTTCGACGACGTACACTTCGTTATAGAGAGGAAGCTGGACCGTGACGACGGGAAGCCGCTCCAGTCTTCCGGCGGGCCGGGGATCGTTCCCGCGGTGCCGGTAGTAGAGGTGCACCAGAAACGCCCGGTGCGCGCCGTACACCGCCAGAAGCGAAAGGACAACGTAGTAGGCGATCAGGGTCGCGATCTGGGCAGTGCCGTCCATCCTCGTTCCGGCAAAGGAGTCGTGGAGCGGCCGGGCCTCCTGTTCGCCGCGGGGGAAGCCGTCTTTCTCGCGATCGCGTTGCTCCCCGACGCGCGGCGTAGCCTCGCCGCCTACCTCCTCCTTTTTCTGTCCGGAGCCCTCCTCTCGCTGTTTGCGGCGCGAAGTCTATCCGCTTCGCGGCCGCGATCCGTTCTCCTCTTTGCGGCCGCGTTTCGCCTGACAATGCTTTTGCATCAGCCGGACCTTTCCGAGGACGTCTACCGTTACGTCTGGGACGCGAAGGTCGCGTTGGCGGGCCGCTCCCCGTATGCTTTCGCGCCGGACGACCCCGAGGTCTCCCGGCTCTTTCCGGAGCTTCGCCCGCATCTGACCCATCGCGGGTTTCGGACAGTCTATCCGCCGGTCGCCCAGGCCGCGTTCCGCGCCGGGGCAATGGTCCCCGGATCCGAAGTCGTCGCGACGAAAGCGATCTTCGCGGCGGCCGACGTTGCCATCGTGGCGCTCCTCTCGGCGAGCGGAGGAGAAACCGCCGGTTTCGCGGCGGCCCTCTACGCTTTTCACCCTCTCGCGGTCACGGAGAGCGCCGGAGCGGGGCACCTCGATTCACTCGGGGTCGCACTCCTGCTCGCCGCCGCGCTCCTGCTTCAACGGCGGCATTTCTTCGCCGCAGGTCTCGCCTTCGCCGCGTCGGTGCTCACGAAGTACGTGCCGGCCGCGGCAACGCTGCCTCTGGCCAAGCGCGGCGGGCTCCGCTTCGCGGTGACGGCTCTCGTCTTCGGTTCGGCGGTCTGGGGCCTCGCGTCCCGGATTGGAGGCCCTCCGGCCGGAGATCTCGGGGCGTATGCCACGCGGTGGGAGTTCAACTCGCTTCTCTATCCGGCCGTGGCGGGCGTCGTCGATTCCACACAGCTCCCCGCGAAAGCCAAGACGGCCTACATGCACTGGAAGGACGTGCGACCCCAGCGTCCGTGGATGCAGCGCGTGTTCCCCTGGTTCTATACGGCGCTCTTCGCGCGGGTCGCGATCGCGCTCGGTCTCGCCGTCGCGCTCATCGTGATCGCGGCTCGCGTGCGCGACGTGGAGACCGCTCTCTTCGCCTCGCTCGCCGCGTTCCTGATCGCGTCGCCGACGATCCATCCCTGGTACGTGCTGTGGATCCTTCCCTTCGCGGCGAAGAAGCGCGAGCCCGCCTTTCTCTATCTCTCGTTCGCGGTCGTCCTCTCCTACGCGATCCCGTACCCGCTGGCCGGCTGGACTCCCGTGCGGATCCGCGTCGCCGAGTACGTTCCGTTCGCGATCCTCCTGGGCGTCAGCCTGTGGAGAGCCGGGCGGCGCCATGCCTGAGCGCCTTCGGTATCGTGCGGTTATCGCCTACGTCGGCACGGGGTTCCGCGGGTGGCAGCTCCAGTCGAACGCGGCGCGGACCGTCCAGTCGGTCGTCGAGGAGGCTCTCGCCGTCTTCGCCGGCCAGCCGGTGCGACCTCTGGCCGCCGGCCGGACGGACGCGGGCGTGCACGCCGACGGCCAGGTGGCGCACTTCGATCTGCCTCGAGCGCGGGAGCCGCGGGAAGTGCGGGACGCCTTGAACACTCTGCTGCCGTGGGACGTTCGCGTGATGCAGGTCGAGCGCGTGGGCGCCGCTTTTCACGCCCGGCGCGACGCGCTCTGGAAGGACTATCTGTACCGGTGGTCCCGCGCCGACGTCATCGCTCCGCGCGACGCCCTCTTCGTCGCGCCGCTCTCGCGTGGCGCGGAGGCCGGGCCGATGGCGATGGCCGCCGCGCACCTTCCGGGTCGCCGCGATTTCGGCGTCTTCGCGGCGCGCGGTCGTCCGGCCGATTCGGTGAGGACGCTCCATTCGGTGTCGATCGAGGAGGAGGGCTCCGAGCTCCGGGCACTCTTTCGCGGCGATGGCTTCCTCCGCGGAATGGTCCGGTCGATCTGCGGTCTCCTGGGAGACATCGCGAGAGGCCGGGTCCCGCCCGATCGAATGCGCGAGATCGTGGAATCCGGTGATCGCGGCCTTCTCTCGCAAAAGGCTCCGGCGAAGGGACTGACGCTCGTGAAAGTCGAGTATCCCCGCGTTACACTCGTTCCGTGATCCAGAAGGACGAAGTCGCCTCGCCGGGCTCCGCCGAGCGGCGGCTCTTCGACGAGATCGACCTCGCCCGCCTTCCGCGGCACGTCGCGGTCATCATGGACGGCAACGGCCGCTGGGCGCGGCAGCGCGGCTTTCCGCGCGTCGAGGGGCACCGCGCGGGCATCGCGTCGGTGCGCGAGATCGTCGAGAGCTGCGCCCGTCTGGAGCTCGACGCACTGACCCTTTACGCCTTCTCGGTCGAGAACTGGAAGCGGCCGCGCTTCGAGATCGTGACGCTGATGTCGCTCCTGAAGGAGTATCTGAACAAGGAGCTCGCGAACCTGCTCAAGAACGACATCCGGTTCCGCGTGGTCGGGCGCATGAACGAGCTCGACGGTTCGGTCCAGAAGGAGCTGTCCCGCGGGCTCGCCGGCACCTCCTCCTGCCGGGGGATGACGTTCAACATCGCGCTCAACTACGGCGGGCGGACCGAGATCGTGGACGCCTGCCGCTCGCTCGCGCACGACGTCTCCGCGGGAAGGCTGACCCCGGAGCAGATCGACGAGGAGACGCTCGGCTCCCGCCTCTCGACCGCGGGTCTGCCGGATCCGGACCTCTTGATCCGCACTTCCGGAGAGATGCGGGTGTCGAACTTCCTCCTCTGGCAGATCGCCTACAGCGAGATCTGGGTGACGCCGACGCTCTGGCCCGACTTCCGGAAGCGTCACCTCTTCGAGGCGATCCTCGACTTCCAGAAGCGCGAGCGGCGCTACGGCGGCGTGATCGACGGCGGACGCGTGCCGGAATCGGGCGAGGCGGCCGGCTGACGCGTCGGTGACCGTCGGCCGTCGGGAGCTCGCCGCGGCGGTCGCGATTCCGATCGCCCTCGCGGTTCTGTTCTTCCTGCCTTCGCTCGCGTTCAACCTGCTCGTCGCCGCCATCGCGCTCGCCGCCCTGTGGGAGTTCTACCGGCTGGCGGAAAAGTCGGGTCTTCCGGTTGCGAAGACGGTGGGGATGGTTTTCGGAGCGGCGTTTCTCCTGGGCTGGGCGGCTCTCTGGGGGTTCGATGTCCTCGATCGTCCCGGGCGGACCGTCGCGCTCGCCGCGCTGCTCGGGCTGGTCGTGTTGTCCTGCCTCGCGCAGCTCTTCTCGAAGGTCGAGCTGTCGGTCGCGCTCGGCGGCGCGGGCGCCACGATCTTCGGGGTGCTCGCGGTGGCGCTGCCCGCGACCGCCCTGTGCTATCTGCGCGTCGTCGGCCCGCGCGCGGTCCTTTTCCTTTTTCTGCTCGTCTGGGGCTGCGACTCTTTCGCCTACTACACCGGAAAGAGCTTCGGCTCGACGAAGCTGGCGCCGACCGTCTCGCCCAACAAGACCTGGGAAGGGACGGTCGGAGGATTGATCGGGGGGACGCTGATCGGCGCGGCCGCGGCAACGTGGTGGGTCTATCCGGAGCTGGGGCCGGCTCGCGGGGCGCTCGCGGGCGCGCTCGCGACGTCGACCGGGCAGCTCGGCGACCTCGTCGAGTCGCTCTGGAAGCGGGGAGCGGGGGTGAAGGACTCGGGAACGTTCCTCCCCGGCCACGGAGGCTTCTACGACCGGATCGATTCGCTCCTCTTCGCCGCTCCTGTATTGGCCTGGTTCGTCGGCTGAACGAGTCTATTTTTATCGGCGGCTCGACGCCGCCGCGAGAGAGCAAACGGCCGTCACGCAACATCCCATGGCGGCCGCGCAGTTTCCGGCCCCTCGAGCGTCCGTATAATCCGCAATTCCACATGAAATCGATAGCTGTATTGGGATCGACCGGGTCCATCGGCCGCGCGTCCCTGGACGTCGTCGCCGCGTTTCCCGACCGCTTCCACGTGGCGGCGCTCGCCGCCGGCCGCTCGCTCGAGCGCCTTGCCCGGCAGGTTGAGCTGCACGAGCCGGAGCTCGTCTCGATCGAGCGGGAAGAGGACGTCCCGCGCCTTCGCGCGCTGTTGCCCTCCGAGTTTCGCGGCCGGATACGGATCGTCGCGGGACCCGCCGGGCTCGAGGAAGCGGCCTCGCTTCCGGGCGCGGACATCGTCGTCGCGGGGCTGGTGGGCGCCGTTGGGCTCCGGTCGGCGCACGCGGCCGTCGCCGCGGGGAAGCGGCTGGCGCTCGCGAACAAGGAGGCCCTGGTCGTCGCGGGAGAGCTGCTCGTCGCCGCCGCGCGGCGGAGCGGCGCCGAGATCCTGCCGGTCGACTCGGAGCACAGCGCGATCCACCAGGCGCTCTCCTGCGGTAAGCCCGCGGAGGTCCACCGGCTCGTGCTGACCGGATCCGGGGGGCCGCTGCTCACCCGGGATCTCGCGACCTTCGAAGGGATCACCGTCGACGAGGCGCTCGCGCATCCGACGTGGAAGATGGGGCCGAAGATCTCGGTCGATTCCGCGACGATGATGAACAAGGGGCTCGAGGTGATCGAGGCGCACTTTCTCTTCGGGGTCGCCCCCTCGAAGATCGACGTCCTGATCCACCCGCAGTCGGTTATCCACTCGTTCGTGGAGTTCGTGGACGGCTCGCTGGTCGCGCAGATGGCGCGGAACGACATGCGGTTTCCGATCCTCTATGCCCTTTCCCATCCGAACCGGCTCCCGAATCCCTTCGGCCGCCTGGACCTGGTCGGGGTCGGCCGGCTCGAGTTCCAGGAGGTCGACCCCCGGCGATATCCCGCCCTCGGTCTCGCGCGGGCCGCCCTCGAAGCGGGCGGCGGGATGCCGGCTGTCGTGAACGCCGCGAACGAAGTGGCCGTCGGGGCGTTCCTGGAAGGGAAGATTTCCTTCCCGGACATCGTTGCCGTGGTGTCCGAGACCGCCGCCGCCTACGGCCGCGTGTCCGGTCCGGGGAGCCTCGACGAAGCCGAGGAGATCGACCGGACGGCGCGGCAGTCGGCGTCGCGGATCGCGCGAACGCTCGCCCGGGCGAGCTGAAAGGCCAGCGGCGGAACCACTTTTTTCGATGACGATCGTCGGCAACACCATCGCGCTTCTCTTCGTCCTGTCGGTCCTCGTGGTCCTCCACGAGTTCGGGCACTTCGCCGTCGCGAAAGCGTTCGGGTTTCCGGTGGAGGTCTTCTCCGTCGGCTTCGGCAAGCGCCTCTTCGGCCGGAAGTGGAGAGGTACCGACTACCGCGTCTCCGCGATCCCGCTCGGCGGTTACGTGCGGGTCATCGGCCTCGGTCCCGACGAGTCGACGCTGGCGGAGGGGACGTCGAAGGAGACGCACGCCGTCGGCAAGAGGTGGCAGCGGGGGCTCATCCTCGTCGCCGGGCCGCTGATGAATCTCCTCCTGGCGCTTGCGCTGCACACGGCGGTGTTCGCGATCGGGGTCTCGGTCCCCGCCTACGAGCTCGAGCCTCCGGTCGTCAAGATCGTCGAGGCCCGGTCTCCGGGGGCCGACGCGCGATTCCTGCCGGGCGATCGGATCGTGTCGATCGATGGCAAGCCGACTCCGCGCTGGCGGGACGTCCAGTTCGTGTTCGGGATGAACGCCCGCGAAAAACTGAAAGTGGAGGTCGAGCGGCAGGGCGCCCGGACGATGTTGGAGGTCGTTCCCAAACCGAGCACGAAATACGACCTCGGCTACGTCGGACTGCTTCCCGACTTCGGGCGCTCGGTCCGTCCGCGCATCGCGATGGTCCTGTCCGGCTCTCCGGCCCAGGCCGCGGGGCTGAAGAACGGCGACGTGATCCTGTCGGTCGCTGGCAAAGAGATTCGAGGCGCTCCGGAGGAGGTGTTCTCGACCTTCGTCTCGGCGGTCGGCGGCGCCGCGCCCGGACCGTTCCCGATGGTGTACTTGCGCAGCGGGAAGACCTTCACGACGCGAGTCCAGCCGCGCCGCGATCCAGACGGCTCCTGGAAGGTCGGGGTCCAGGTTGTGCCCGATCTGCCCGAAATCGTGGAGCGGTTTCCGATCGGACAGGCGTTCGTCGAGGGATGGCGCCGCGTCGAATCCGATTTCCGGATGACGCTCTCGGTCATCGGACGCCTGTTCCGGGGCAAGGCGAGCATGCGGTCGATGTCGGGGCCGCTCGACATCGCGAAGTTTTCGGGAGAGGCTGCCCGGACCGGAGCGGTGCCGCTCGTGGCGCTCATGGCGGCGATCTCGCTCCAGCTCGGGATCTTCAACCTCGTTCCGATCCCGGTCTTAGACGGCGGGCATCTATTTCTGCTCGGCCTGGAAGGCCTCGCCCGGCGCGACTTCTCGCTCAAGGTCAAGGAGCGGATCCTCCAGGTCGGGTTCCTGATGATCCTCGCGTTGATCACGGTCGTCCTCTACAACGACTTCGCGAAGAACCTGCCCGCGAAGTGGTGGCCGTTCTGACTATGGAGCTGCCCGTCTTGAACGCGGCCCCGCCCGGCGCGGCCGGCGGCAAGCGCACGCTCGCGCAGCGCCGGAAGACCCGGCAGATCCGTCTCGGCAAGGTCGCGATCGGCGGCGGCGCGCCGATCACCGTCCAGTCGATGACCAAGACCGAGACGGCCGACGTGGAAGCGACGCTCTGGCAGATCCGGGACATGATCATGGCGGGCTGCGAGATCGTGCGCGTCACCGCGAATACGATCGAAGCGGCCGACGTCTTCGACCGCCTCGTCGCCGGCTCCTCCGTTCCCGTCATCGCCGACGTGCACTTCGACTACCGCTGCGCGATCCGCGTCATGGAGAAGGGCGTCACAGGACTCCGCATCAACCCCGGAAACATCGGCGCGCGCTGGAAGGTCGAGGAAGTCACGCGGATGGCGGCCGACAGGGGCATCCCGATCCGCATCGGCGTCAACGCGGGCTCGCTCGAGAAGGACTTGCTCAAGAAGTTCGGCGAGCCGACGCCCGAAGCCATGATCGAGTCGGCGTTCCGCCACCTGGAGATCCTCGAATCGCTCGGCTTCTTCGAGACGAAAGTGTCCTTGAAGGCGTCCAACGCCCCGATGATGGTCGAGGCGTACCGCCTGTTTTCGAGGAAGAGCGACTACCCGCTGCACCTGGGCGTGACGGAAGCGGGCTCGCAGTTCACCGGGACGGTGAAGTCCTCGATGGGCATCGGCATCCTGCTCGCCGAGGGAATCGGCGATACGATCCGCGTTTCTCTCGCCTCGGACCCGGTCGAGGAAGTCCGGGTCGGGCGCGAGATCCTGAAAGGCCTCCATCTCCGCGACGACGGCGTCAACGTCATCGCGTGCCCGACATGCGGGCGCCTGGAGGTGGACATGCTTCCGATGGTCGAGCGCGTCGAGAAGCACCTGGCCGGCGTGAAGCTGCCGCTGCAGGTCGCGATCATGGGCTGCTCGGTCAACGGCCCCGGCGAAGCGCGCGAGGCCGACATCGGCTTCGCCGCCGGGAAGGACATGGGAATGATCTACAAGAACGGCGAGCCGTACCGGCGCATCGGCGGCGCGAACATGCTCGACGAATTCATCCGCGAGATCGATCTCTTAGTCGAGGAGAGGACGAAGGCAGCGGCGACGGCTTCCTCCGAGGATTGAGTCGCGCTCCGGTTCCGGGCCGGCAGCGCGACGAGCGTATCGCCGACCCGCGCCCGGACCGGGTAGTTCTCGAGCACCCACTTCCAGACCCGCGGGATCCTTCTCGAGTTCGGAATCCCGTCGATGGCATCGAGCCAGGTTCCGCTTTCCAGGAACACGAGCGCCGGCCGCCGCGCCTGAATGTCGCGGAGGACCTCGTCCTCGAACGGCGCCATGGGCGGCACCTCCGAGAAACGCGTGGGGTTCACGCGTCGGGCGAAGAAGTACAGCGCCGCACGGTTCGAGAGGTCGAGAATCGTCGCGTCCTTCGACGCGTAGCGGTCCGTGAACTCGATCAACGCGCGAAGGTTTCTCTCCTGGTCGCGGGGCACGCGGATCCCTCCGCCTCGCGGGAGCGTCAGCGGGACGGTCCACGGCAGCGGTGCGGTTCTCTCCCTGTATGCGGCGGCATCCCGCAAAACGGCCAGGAGACGTCCCGGACCGTTCATCGCGAACGCGGCGAGAACTCCCAGGGCGCCGAGAACCATGCCGAGGCGCCGAGTGCGCGCGGCTCTCTCGCGGAATGCTTCGAACGCCGAGACCAGAAGGAGGAGGAAGAGGGGACCGGTGAGCGCGTTTCCCGCCGAGACGTGAAACCGGAAGATGACGTAGCGATAGAACCCCAGACAGCCGAGCGACAGGGCGAGAAGGCGGAGCGCGAGAACGGGCGGCTTCCGCCGCCATTGGATCCAGAGGGCGAAGGCGATTCCCGTGGCGCCGAATACCGGCGCCAGATAGAAGCGCTTCGCGATCCCCGGTCCGACGGGGATGCCTTCGGCGAAAAACGGTCGCCCGTGCGCCCACTCTCTTGCGAGTTCCCAGGGCAGTGGGAAATGGAGTCCCCAGATCGACTCGAATCGGAGAGGAAGGTCGAAGAATGACACCTTCAGGAATGGGCCGAGCGCATCGAGGCCTGCGAGGAGCACCATCCAGGGGAAGAGAACCGCTGCGAGCCCGAGGAGGAAGGAACCGGAGCGAACGGGGCAGGCTTCTCGTGCTCGCGAAGTCAGGCGGCACGCCGCGAGTGTCAGAAGCTCCGCCACGAGAACGAACGTTCCGAACTCCAGCGCGTAGAGCAGGCCGATGCCCCCGAGAAGACCCGCGACGAACGCGCGGTTCTTCGAGCGCTCCTCCCCGATGGCCCACGCGAACGCCGCGAGGGAGAGAAGCGGCAGCACCGGTCGGTCCATGACGACCGCGATCGACATTCCCACGTTCAAGGGAATGGCGAGCGCCGCGAGCGCCGGTTTGCGGGTCGCCGCAGCCGCGACCAGAAACAGGGCGGGCTGAAAGAAGGACTCGAGGAGGTGGCGCGCTTCGACCGAGAGGCGGAAGTTCGCCCCGAAGAGTCGAAAGAGAAGGAAGTCGCACCCGCCGTCGGAGAAGAAGCCGTGCATCGGAAAGGTGTCGCGATAGGGGACCTTTCCGGCGAGCATGTCGGAAGCCGGACCGAGCCAGTGGCCCTCCTCGAAGAGGTCGAGGAAGGTGCCGGGGACGCTGGTCGCAATCCAGACGACGCCCGCGAACACGAAGAAGACGACTGGGACGGTCCAGCTTCCCGGCGAACGCCTGCGGGCTCCCGACCAGCTCTCGAAGGTCCGACTCTGTTTCAGCTGCGTTCCTTCTTACGTTGCTCGCCGAAGAGCCGCCAGTGTCGCACCACTAGAATCTTCGCCGGGAACGACGAATCTGAAAATCGAAGTCCTCGCGCTCTGGCTGACCTGGGCGGCCGCGACGGCGGCGGCCGTCTTTCTCGCGCGCCGGTTCGTGACCCGCATCCCTCTCGGGGTCGCGATCTTTCTCACGCTGCTGCCTCTCCTCTTCACCGGCCGGGCCTTCCTGCGCGGCGAGATCTACGGTCCGGCCGACCTCTTCTTCGGCCACGATCCCTGGCGGCGCGTCGCGGCGGAAACCGGCGTCGAGCGCATTCAGAACCCCATCCTCTCCGATCTGGCGTTCGCGAACCTGCCGTGGCGGGCGGCCGTTCGCGAAGCGCTCGTCAACGGGAGGCTTCCTCTCTGGAACCGGTTCGTGCTGGCGGGAAACCCCCTCCTCGCGGCCGCGCAGGCCGGCGTCTTCCATCCGGCCACCTGGATCGGGATCTTTCTGCCGCTTCCACTCGCGTGGACTTTTTCCTGCGCCTTCACGATCTTCCTCGCGCTCCTCTCCGCCCACCTCTTCTTCCGCGACTTCTGCCGCTCCGATCTCGCGGCGCTCGTCGGGGCCGTGGGCTGGGGCTTCTCGACGTACCTTCTCTTCTGGGACGGCTGGGCGGTGGGACCGTCGGTCGCCGTGTTCCCGCTCCTCCTACTCGGGCTCCGCCTTCTCGCACGGGAGCCCGGCGGCCGGGCTGTGGGCATCACCGCCGCCGCGCTCCTCCTCTCTTTCCACGGAGGGCATCCCGAGACGTTCTTTCACTGTCTTGCGGCGGGCGGCGTCTACTTCGTCTGGGAGCTCCTCGCGCGCGATGTCCGGCCCCGCGTGTCACGGGCTCTCGCCGCCGCCGGAGCGGCCGGACTGCTGGCCCTCTTTCTCTCGGCGCCGCTCCTCGTTCCGCTGCTCGAGGCCGTGCCGCACTCCGCCGAGTATGCGGCCCGACGCGCGGCGATCGCGCGGGGAAGGATGAGCCAGTCCGTCTCCGCGGGAGAGGCGATTCGCCGTCTCCGGCCGTCGGTCCTGCCGTTCGCACACGGAATCTACGGCCGCAGTCCGGTGCAGGAGGAGCGGCAGGACGGGTCGGGCGTGCCGCTCGGCTACGCCGGAGCGGTGCTCTTCCCGCTCGCGGCTGTCGGGCTGTTCGGCGGGACCAAGTCGCGCCTGCGCGGCCGCGCGCTCTTTCTCGGGTTCTTCCTCGCGGGGATCGGTTACGGAGCGAGCGCTCCGCTTCTCCTGGACGTGACCTCGCGCCTGCCGGGCTTTGCGCTCGCTCTCAACTACCGGCTCGTCTTCCTCGCTCCGTTCGGCCTCGCCGGGCTGGCGGCTCTCGGCGCCGACCGGATCGAGTCGCTCGATACGCCGGCGCGGGACCTCGGGATCACGGCGATCGTCGCGGCCCTCCTGCTCACCGTGCTTTTCTTGCTCTCGACGCCCGTGTTTCGGAATCGATCCCTGCCGTCGAGCTTCGTCGCGGTTTCCTTCGCCGACGAGACCGCGCCGCTTCTCCTCGTCGCGCTCGCCGCTTTCCTGCGGAGAACCCGCCCCCGGGACGCGGCAGCCGCCGCGCTGGCGCTCCTCCTGGTCGAGCGGTGGCTGGAGATGCGGGGGACCTATCCGACCCTTCCCGCGCAGTCGCTGGCGCCCCCGCTTCCCACGCTGGGGGCTCTGCCGCGGACGCCCGATCCGTACCGGGTCGTGGCCGCCGGTGAAGTCCTTCGCCCCAACGGAGCCGCGCTCTACGGGCTCGAGGACGTCCGCGGATACGAGTCGATCGCGCTCTCCCGCTTCGTCGAGACCTATCCCGCGTGGTGTGCTTCCCAGTTCGCCTCGCACAATCGCGTCGACGACCTGACCCGTCCGTTCCTCTCGTTCCTGAACGCCCGGTTCGCGGTCGCCGGCCCGGACGCCCCGGCTCCCGACGGCTGGACTCTCGTCGCCCGTGGAGCGGACCTCTCGCTCTTCGAGAACCCTCGCGCGTTGCCGCGGGCGTTCGTACCGCAGCGCTTGCGCGGCGAACCGGACCCCGCGAAGCGTCTTGCCGAAATGGCGGAGGCAAAGGATTTTGCGGACGTCGCATGGCTCGACCGCGCCGCGTCTTCCGGAGAGGAGAACGGCTCCGCGACCGTCATCGCGCGGGAAATCGGGCCGGACCTGATTCTCACGGCGGACGTCCGGAGCCGGGCGCTCGTGGCGACGTCGGAGACGGACTGGCCCGGCTGGCGCGCCGAGTCCGGGGGGCGCGAGCTCCCACTGACCACGGTCAACCACGCGTTCGTCGGCCTGTGGCTCCCGCCCGGCCGGCACGAGGTCCGCCTTCATTACCTTCCGCCATCCTTCTCGACCGGCGCGGCGCTCGCGGCGACGGCGGTCGTGGCGACGCCGCTGCTCGTCCTTCTCCGGCGCCGGCGGAGGCTTCCGTGATCCTCGTCCTCCGGCTCCTCGCCGTGTACTTCGCGGCGTGCGCCCTGGCGATTTTTCTCGTCCACCGTTACGTGACGCGCATCCGCCCGGCGGTCGCTCTGCTCGTCGCGCTCGCTCCCTTCCTGCTGATGGGCAATGCCCTCCTGACGGCGGGCGTCTATGCGCCGCTCGACATCGCGTACCAGGGGCAGCCGCTCGCGTCGCACCGCGACGAACAGCGGATCGGGCCGACACGATCGCCGATCCTGGGCGACGTCGTGTCGCAGATGATCCCGTTTCGCAAGGCGGTCCGCGACGCGGTCAAGAACGGCCGCCTGCCTTTGTGGAACCGATTCCTCCTGGCGGGGGAGCCTCTTCTCGCGGCCCAGCAGCCGGCCGCGCTCCACCCGATGACGTGGTTCGGTTTCCTGCTTCCACTCGCGCAGGCGTGGACGTTCGAGATGGCTTTCCGCTGCTTTCTCGCGGCGCTGGCGGGTTATGCGTTCTTTCGCGACCTCGATTGCGGAGAGGCCCCGGCACTCCTCGGCGCAGCCGGATGGGCGTTCTGCGACTACCAGGTCTTCTTCGCCGGCTGGCAGCACACGGCCGCATCCGCTCCGTTTCCGCTGCTCTTGCTGGGATTGCGGCGCCTCGCGTTCGACCCGGGACGGCGAGCCGTCGCGCTGACGGTCGTCGCGCTCCTCCTCATCGTGACGGCCGGCCATCCCGAAACGCTCCTCTTTTCGGTATCGGCGGCTGGCGTCTTCTTCCTCTTCGAGCTTGGATGGGCCGGCCGCGGACGGAGGCCGCGTTCGCTGCGCCTCGCGCTTCTCGCCGGCGGGATCACGCTCGGGCTCTCGGCCGTTCTCCTGTTGCCCCTGATCGAAGCTCTTCCCCACACGTTCGAGCACGCGATCCGATCCGCGCACTATGCGCACATCGTTCGATCGGTCAGCCTTCCGGAGAGCCTGCGGCGCTCGATACCCGACGTCGTACCGTACGCGCTCGGCGTCTCCGGAAAGGGAAAGACCGCCATCGGCTTCGGAGAGCCGGCGGCCTACGCCGGCGCGATCCTCTTTCCTCTCGCCGTCGTCGGTCTCCTTTCGGCGCAGCGCGAGAAGTGGCCGATCCTCGTTTTCGGATTCCTCGGCGCGGCGCTTTCGGCGCGGCTCCCGATCGTCGCAGACGCCGTCGCGCGGCTTCCCTTCTTCGACATCGCGTTGAACGAGCGGGCCGTGTTCCTCGCGGCGTTCGCGCTGTCGGCCCTCGCCGCGATCGGGGCCGAACGGGTCCGCCGCGGCGAGCGCCTCGCGACCCTGCTCGCAGCTTCCCTCGCGACCGCGGCCGTCGTCGCTCTCCTCTTCCTTCAGGCGCGGCCCATGCTTCTCCGGTTGGACGTCGAGAAGAGCTTTCTCCAGAGCCGCCTGCTTTTGCAGCTCGTGCCGCTCGCGCTCCTCGCGTTCTCCGTTGCCGCCGGTTTTGCCCGACGGGGCTTCGGCCGACTCCTTCCGGCCGCCGCGCTCGTCCTGCTGGTCGCGGAGCGGGGAGCCGAAGCCCGCGGCGTCTATCCCACGTTTCCCTCGCGGGCGTTCTATCCGGACCTCGAGGTTCTCAGGCCGATTCCGCGCGATGCACCCTGGCGGTTCACGGCGGTCGGATTCACCTTCGTTCCGAACGTCTCGGCGCTGTACGAGCTCGAGGACATCCGGGGTTACGAAGCGATGACGTTCGCGCCTCTCGTCGAGACGTTTTCGTTGTGGTGCGTGCCGCAGCCGATCTGGTTCAACCGCGTCGAGGATCCGGCGCGGCCGTTCCTCTCTTTTTTGAACGTGCGATGGGTCCTCGCTCCCGAAGACCGCTCGATGCCGCCGGGCTGGATCGAGCGAGCGGCCGGGGACGGCACCCGACTCTTCGAGAACCCGCAGGCGCTGCCGCGGGCGTTCGCGCCCCGGCGCCTGCGCTACGAGACGTCGGCGCAAGCGGCGCGCGAAGCGCTCGACGAGATCCCGGACTTCGCCGGATTCGGTGTCCTCGAGGCGTCCGGATCGGAGCGCGGGCTTGCGGGAAGGTGGATCGAGAACGGCGCCGCGCGTGTCGGCATCGAATCGTACGGAGCGCAGCGGCTGGCGCTGGAGGTCGACGCCGCCGAGGGAGGGTCGGTCGTCGGGACTTCCATCACACGCTGGCCCGGTTGGAAGCTCCGGATCGACGGCCGTCCCGCGCCGCTCCGGACGTACAACCGGGCTTTTCTCGCGTTTCGGGTTCCGGCGGGGCGACACGCCGCCGTCCTCCACTACCGGCCGGACGGCTTCACTGCGGGACTGGCGGTGAGCGCCGGGATGCTCTTCGCCTGCGCTGTCAGCGCGGTTCTCTTGCCCCGAACGTCGCGAGGGCGACGAGCGCCGTGACCGGCGAGAACGTCCGCGCCGCCGACCACGCGATCCACAGCCGGGGATCGTCGGCGCTCTGGAGATAAGTCAGCAGGAGAAAGACCGAGACGGCCGCGGCGACGCCGAGCGGAAGGAGGGCGCGGCCCCTTCCCGGCCGGATCGCCAGGAGGAGCAGGATCGGCACGGCGAACGGAAGCGCGTAGCCGACCTTCCACAGCGCGCTTCCGATCGCGGACCCCACGCCGGAGAAGTGGTCCCAGTGGAACTCCATCGAGCGCCCGTATCCCCTGTACCCGTAAAAGACTTTCCGCGAGGCGCCGAAGGCGAACCAGACGCCGAGCGAAACGGCGGTCGGGCCGAGGAGCAGGATTGCGGTTCGCGCCAGCGGACGGGAAGCGGCACGGTCGAGGAGAACGAAGAGGAGTACGACCGCGCCGACGAAGGGAAGCCCTTCGACCTTCGCGGCCGCGGCGCCGGCGAGGAAGAGGCCGGCGAGGAGCTTCCCCGCGTCCGACCGCGCCGCGGGCGTCACGAGAAGGGCCACGGCCGGGAGCTCGAAAAAAAGGAGAAACGGCTCGGCGTTTCCGGCGACGGCCGCGTGGATCCCGATGAGCGCGAGGGCCGACAGGATAAGAGAGCTGGCGGCCGCCGCCCGGTCCGCGGAGCCGTCCGTCCGCAGGATTCCGAAGAGAGCCACTCCGGTCGCCGCGAGCAGGAGCGGAAACGTGAGCGTCGCCGCCCCCCACGGGAACCGTCCGGCGACCATCGCTCCGAACGCGAGGACGTTGGTGACGAGCGGCGGGTAATAGACGTGGAGATACTCGAGGTACGGCGCGGAGAGGAAGCCGGCGTCGATCGTGCGCGCGGCCGCGAACTGCTGCGCCTTCGGCCCCCAGAAGAGAAGGAGGTCCGGAGAGGTCGAGCGCGCCGCGAGGGTCGCGGCGAGAGCAGCGGTGATGGAGACGCAAGCGCAGAGGAGCGCGATCGCCGGGGTCGATCGCCCTTCCGCGCCGATTTCTCTCTGCGTCGCGAGAGGCGCGGGATCTGACCCCTTCGGGATCAGACCTCGGAGCGCGAAGGCGACCGCCGCGCTCACGAGAAGGAGGATGGGGCCCCAGCGCCAGCCGGCGAGCGCCCAGACGGTCATAGTCCCGGAGAGAAGGACCATGCCGACGCCGGCCGCGAGCACGAACCGGCAGGCCACGCCGAATCGGCGAAACGACGGATGTGCGAGAAGAGGCGTGCCGACCAGCGGAAAGGCGGCGAGCGACGCGAGCCACAGGTAGCCGCTCCTCATGGCCGGCGTTTCCAGACGGTCCCCTCCGGGATCGAGAGCACCAGCCGGCCGGAGGGGGTCGGAGGCACGCTGCCGACCACGATCTCGTAATCGGAGCCGGAGAGCGCTTCGGGAGGGGTCGGGATACTCCACATCGCGGCCGGGATGATCTTGCGGCCCGGCAGGAGCGCGACCGCGAAACGGTGAAGGTACGAATCGTTCGTCGCGTCGGGCGGTTCCGTGCGGACGACGACGGAAGCTTCCGGCGGCACGACCTCCGCCGCCCGTCGAAGGAGGATCCAGGCCGGGACGGTGAAGGTCGCCTCGCTCGCGTCGTAGGGCGTTCGCGGCGCGCGGAAGAGACCCCGCGAGAACGGCAGCGCGGCGACGGAAAAGCCGGCGAGGACGGCCGATCCGGCGAGAGAGAGAAGGAGCGGCGTCCTCACCGGGCGAGCCGGCGCAGGGTCGCGAGGTTCTTGCGGTCGAGGTCGAGCGTGTCGTCCTTGGGGGTCTCCAGGAATTTCGGAATCGCCGCGAGGAGCGGATCGGTCATCAGATTGCGAAAGCCGCGGCGGCCGATCGTGCCGCGGCCGATGTGCTCGTGCCGGTCGACGCGCGACCCGCGCGGTTTCTTCGAGTCGTTGACGTGGATCGCCGCGAGGCGCCCGAGGCCGACGGTGCGGTCGAAGTCGGCGATCGTCCGCGCGTAACCCCGCGCGCTCACGATGTCGTAGCCTGCAGCGTGGACGTGACAGGTGTCGAAGCACGCCGCGACCCTGCGCGGGGTGCGGACGGCGCCGAGGATGTCGCGCAGGTGCTCGAAACGGTGGCCCACGCACGAGCCCTGTCCGGCCGCGGTCTCCAGCAGGATCCGTATCGGGGCTGCGGCGGTCCGGTCGAACACCTCGTCGAGCGATGCCGCGATCCGCGCCACTCCGGCGGACTCGCCCTCTCCGCAGTGTGCGCCCGGATGCAGGACGAGGTCGGGAATCCCGAGACGGCGGCATCGGTCGATCTCCTCCGCGAGCGCTTCGATCGATCTGCGGCGAAGCTCCGCGACGGGAGACGCGAGGTTGATCAGGTAGGACGTGTGCGCCACGACCCGCGCGAGCCCCGCGCCGCGCGCGGCCGAGCGGAAAGCGCGCGCCTCGGGCCGGTCGATCGGCCGTCCGACCCAGCGGTTGCTGTTCTTGACGAAGATCTGGATCACGCGGCAGCCGACCTCGACCCCTCGCTCGACGGCGCGGGGAGTTCCTCCGGCGATCGATTGATGGGCGCCCAGGGGCAGATCGAGAGCGGACGCGGACACGCCGGGATTCTAGCGATCCGGAGGGAGTCCGAAGTGTCCTACGACGGCTTCCCGTCTTCCAGGTGCTCGAGGAGCTCCTGCCCGATTTTGCGCGTGACGAAGATCTGCTTGACGTAGTTCATCGACGTGATCGCGAGGGGCACGCCGGCCGCCGAGAAGGGCGCGCCGACCGCGGCGAGAGCCAGGTGCCGCGCCTTCTCTCCGCGCGTGTACTCGGGGTTCTTGAGGTCGAGGACGCTTCCGTAATAACGGAAGACCATCCGGTAGACGTCGGAGAGGAGAACCCGGAAGCCCATTTCGCTGCCCCACACGAAACACTGCCCGAGCCGGACCTTGTCGAGGAACTCCGCGACCGACTCGGCCTCGGCGACGGTGTAAACGCGCGCGAGAGGCCCGAGGGTGTGGGCATCGGATCCCGCGACGAGCGAAACGTCGCCTCGCTTCTCCCGCACGACCGCCATCAGGTCTTCCACGAGCCGATTGTGCTGCGATGCCATCGCCCCGTTCTTGACCTCGAACACGTCGAACATCCGCAGCATCTCTTCGAAGTACTGCCTCGGAGAGTTGCGCATGCGGTAGTTCTGGAACATGTGGTTCGCGGACGCGAGGATCTTCTCGTCCCGGAGGTACTCGTGGAGCTCGTAGATGTTCTCCCGGCGCCGCTGGATCTCGCCGTGCTGCTTTTCGTCGATCGCGAACACGTTGACGTGGATCCGCTGCCGCGTGTC
Organism: Acidobacteriota bacterium; assembly: GCA_003222385.1. Classification (GTDB taxonomy): domain Bacteria; phylum Acidobacteriota; class Thermoanaerobaculia; order UBA5066; family Gp7-AA6; genus Gp7-AA6. Next base: position 13,051 of record QHVV01000003.1, on the reverse strand, counting down.
GGGGAACCAGGTCTCGACTTCCTCCGAGATGAAGAAGTCGTCCAGGTCCGGGCGCTTGTCGAGCAGGTAGAGGCAACCGTCGATCGAATCGTGGTCGGTCAGGGTGACGTAGTCCATTCCGCGCTGCTTCGCGAGACGGTAGACGTCTTCCGGCTGGTTGTAGGAGTCGCGCGTGTTGGCGAGCCGGAAATATTTGAACGTCGAGTAGACGGAGTGACAGTGGAGGTCGGCCTTCTTGAACCGGCGGTCGGAGAACCAGGCCGGAGTCTCCGGCTCGCGGGACCTTCTCGTCGGCATCGGGAAAAGCGAGTGTGCAAGGGGCAGGCCGGACAGTCAAGGACGGCGGGCAGCCGAGAGGGCCGGAGGGAAACGGGTGTGTTAGCTTTTCGCCGTGCCGCGCATCCTCTTCCGGCTGCTCTACGGCGCGCTCCTCGGCGTGGCGTTCCTCTTCGCGGCCTGGCTGTCCTTCCGAGGCTCGATCACGGGCCGTTCCGTGACCGTGCCGGACCTCTCGGGAAAGACCGTTCCCGAAGCGATCCGGATCGCCCACGACGTCGGCCTGCGAGTGGAGGAGCAGGCGTCGCGCGCCCGGTACGACGACCGCGTGCCTCGACACCGGGTCCTGATCCAGCAGCCGGAGGCCGGCTCGCTCGCGAAGCCCGGCCAGGTCCTGCGGCTCGTCCTCTCCCTCGGTCCCCGCGAGCTCCAGGTTCCCGATCTGGCCGGCCTCGCCCCGCGCGCCGCGGCGCTCAAGCTCGCCCGCGAGTCGCTCCAGCTCGGCGCCGTCTCGTGGTATCGCGACACGGAAGCGCCCGCCGGCATCGTCGGACAGAATCCGGAGCCCGAGACGCCGGCGACCAAGGGCGCCGCCGTCGAAGTCCTGACGAACCGCGGGATGCCGGAGCAACGCTTCGTGATGCCGGACTTCGTCGGCCAGGATGCGGACAAGGTGCGGGCGCGCCTCGGAACGTTCGGGTTTCGGGTGGGGAGCGCCCGGTACGAGACGTACGAAGGCGTCCAGCCGAATACGGTGCTGAAACAATTTCCACCGGCCGGATATCCCCTGTCCCGCCGGGACGTCGTCTCGCTGACCGTCTCGCAGTCGGCTTCGGCGATTCCTCCGGCGTCGTGAGCGCTCTTCGCATCGCGCCGTCGCTGCTCGCGGCGGACTTCGCGCGGCTCGCCGACGCGCTCTTGATCGCCGAAGAGGGGGGTGCGGATCTGATCCACGTGGACGTCATGGATGGCCATTTCGTACCGAACCTGACGATCGGACCGCCGGTCGTCCGCTCGTTGCGCGCCGCGACCCGACGGGCGCTCGACGTTCACCTGATGATCGACACTCCCGAACGGAGTCTCGCCGAGTATCTCGACGCGGGCGCGGACTGGATCTCCGTCCACGTGGAGGCCACGAGCCACCTTCAACGCTGTCTCTCCGAGATCCGCAAGGCCGGAGCGAGAGCGGGCGCGGTCTTGAACCCGGCGACCCCCCCGGGCGCGCTCGCCGCGTGCTGGAACGATCTCGATTACGCGGTCGTTATGTCGGTCAACCCGGGCTGGGGAGGGCAGCCTCTCCTGCCCGGCTCGATCGAGAAGATCCGGCGGCTCCGGGCGGAAGCGTCCGAAGCCGGGGTCCGGCTGATGGTGGAGGTCGACGGAGGCGTCGATGCGAACAACGCCGGCGCTCTTGCCGCCGCCGGCGCGGAAATTCTCGTCGCCGGAACCGCGATTTATGGGGCGGGCGACCCCGCTGGGGCGATCGGTCAGTTACGCGCCGCCGCCGAAGGAGTCCGGGCCTGACGATGATGGGTACGAAAAGGCGATTGACCACCGTGGGCTCGGGAGCCGCGCTCACGCTTCTCCTGCTGGCCGCGGGATGTTCGGGCGCGAAGAAGCCGGACAAGCTGACCCAGGAACTCCTCGCTCGACCGAAAGAGGAGCTTTTCGAGAAGGGCAAGGCGCTGATCGAGAAGAAGAAGTACGACCAGGGGCGCAAGTACCTGACGTTCGTCTTCGAGACCTATCCCAACGATCCGCTGGGACGCGATGCGCTTCTCATGGTGGCGGACTCCTTCTTCAAGCAGGGCGGATCGAGCGGATACACGGAGGCGCGATTCCGCTATCGCGACTACCTGAACCGATATCCCGGCGCATCGCGGCGCGATTACGCGCGATATCAATTCGCGTTGACCTACGACAAGGAGATGGAGCGCCCGGATCGGGACCAGACCCCGACCCGCGAAGCGATCGAGCAGTACCAGGCTCTCATTCGCGAGTACCCGACGTCCGGCTTCGCGGGCGCCGCGAGGGAGAGGGTCCGCGTGCTGCTGGACATCCTCGCCGAGCACGAATTCAGCGTCGGCTACTTCTACATGCGCAAGGGCGCGGCTACCGCGGCGCTCGCCCGATTCACCGACCTCGAGCAGAGATATCCGGAGTACGGAGCGCGCGACAAGCTCTATTTTTACGCGGCCCGGGTTCTCGAAAAGCTCGGGCGGCGACAGGAGGCCGAGCGCTACTACGCGCGGCTGACCACGGAGTTCCCGGACAGCGAGTACGCGCGGAAAGTGCGCGGACCTCGAGCCGAAAAGCCCGCCTCTGCCGCGGCGGCGGCCGCTCCGAGCCCGAAGTCGGAAGTCCAGACTCCCAAGTAGTCGGTCCGGCTGCCGGCGTTCGGACCCCGAAACGACTCCGGTGCTTGCGCCGGTTTTGCGAGGGCCGAGCCGGCTTCGTTGACAGTTCCGGGTCTCAGGCGTACTTTTAAGGCAAGAAGTAGTGTCTCTCCGAATTTCTTAAGGAGCCGCCATGCGTCCGCCCGTTCGTCCTGGCGTTCTCGTTGCCGGAATCCTGGTGGCCGCAGCCGCCGTCGCCCAGACCCCGCGCCCCGCTCCGACGGCGCCTCCCCGCAGGGAGGTTCCGGGCGGCACCGTCGTCGTGACGCCCCAGACGGAGACGTTGACGCGGATCGGCCCTGCGCCCGGCGTCGAGCTCGCTCCCCAGCCCCTTGGTTACGAGAGCGATCTTCACTGTTTCGGCTACATGGGCGATCCGAACGAGGTGTTTCCTGTAAAGGTCATCGGGGCCGAAAGCGTGGCGGAGCAGATCGACTTCAGCCTGAGCGACCGGCTCTATCTGAACGCGGGATACGACCACGGAATCAAGGTCGGAGACGAGTTCTGGGTGGTCACGCCCGAACAGATCGTCGTCCATCCCACGACCGGGAAGGATCTGGGTCGGTTCTACCAGTACCGGGGCCGGGTCGTGATCGACAACGTGGAAGCCCGGACGGCGACGGCGACCGTTTCCGGAGCCTGCACCGACATTCCGATGGGCTCGTTTCTGAAGGCCTTCGAGCCGATGCCGATCCCGCTGGCCCGCAAGTCCCCTCTGGCCAAGGCCGGGGACCCGCCGTCGGGCAAAGTGCGGGGGCGAATCATTTCCACTCGCGATGGGATCGTCGCCGTCGGAGCGGATCACACGGTGCTGGTCGACCTGGGCGTTGCAGATCGCATCGAGCCCGGCGATTTCCTGACGATCTACCGTTACGCGATCGGGCGGGAGTACGGCATCCGACCGGTCGGCGCCTACTGGGTCAACGTCCCTCCTCCTGCGGGAGTCTTCATTCCGCGGACGTATCTCGGAGAGATCGGCGTGCTGGCCGTCGGCGACCGCTGGGCCATCGGGCGGGTAACCGACTCCTACCGTCTGATCGAAGTGGGCGACGAGGTCGAGCTGAAATAACCTCCGGTCGTTCCGAACATCTTCAGGAGAGGCGGCCGACGCCTCTTCTTTTTTTCGTCGCGGGATCCTCCCCGCCTCGCGCTTCGCTCAGCCACTGAAGAGGGACCGCCTCGCGCTCGACTTTGCCATCGGGCGCTGGCATGAAAATTATTTCTCGCGCGATCGAAATGCGATGGAAGAGGCTGCGCGTCGACTCTTCTCGCGATGAATCTGGTTTGCTAAGATGCGCGCCTTCTCGATCTCACTCTTGTTTTGCCGGAGGCCGACGTGAACCTGGACTCTCAGCTCCAGCAAGTCATCGAAGAACTCCTCGCCCATGGCATCTCACTCGACCTCGCGAAAAAGGAGTTCGAGAAGAAGTACATCGTGGGCGCGGTCAAACGATCTTCCGGAAATCTCGGCCGCGCGGCGTCGTCCCTCGGGATCCATCGCAACACGCTTCGCAACAAGGTGGGTCTCCTGAACATCCGGCTGCCGCGCGATCAGTACCGCTTCGCGGTTTCCCCCGACATCGCCAAGAGAAAGTGAATTCGCGCGCGGGAGCCGCGCGAATTCATCCCGAGCTTCGCGAGGGATCTGTGGTCAGGTCTTCACCGACCGCCGGATCCACGAACGACAGAGAGAAGTCCTTGCCACTTTGCCGCGCAAAGTGCCAAGTGGAGACCTGACCCTTTCTCTTGAAACGGAAGGGTTTAGACGGGCGGCGGGGGCGTCTTGTCGCGGGTCGGAGGCTCCGGCTCTCCCTTGATGGACTCCTTGAAGTTCTTCAAGCCCTGACCGATTCCCTTTCCGAGCTGGGGCAGGCGCGAGGCGCCGAAGATGACGAGAACGATCAACAGGATGATGAGAAGTTCCGGAACTCCGAGGCGGCCCATAGGTAATTCTCCTCGTTCGTAGCTTAGCAGAGCGCGGCGAGGCGGGACTCGAATACCTTTTGGAAAGCGCAGTCGGCGCCGCCGACGAGCAGACGACGGACGAGGGCGAGCTCGCGCGGCAGGTACCAGCGGTAAACCGGTCCCTTTCCCTGCGCGACGGCGCGCGCGAACGTGCCGCAGACCTTCCAGGCACGCTGGAGGAGGACCCGGTCGAATCGCCTTGAAAATGCGGTCCGCTCCAGGCCCCGGCGCTCCACGAAACGGCGCACGACGATGGAACCGGTCTCCTCGGTCATCCACTCGAGCGTCGTGCGCTCCCAGAGCAGAGAGGCGAGGTCGTACGAGTCCGGTCCGCTGCGCAGGTCCTGGAAGTCGATCGCAGCGACCTCCTCGCCCGCCGGGAAGAGATTGTTGCCGTGGAAGTCGCGGTGGCAGAGGACGCGGGGGTGCGCTTCGATTTCGTACGCGAGCGACTCGGCCCAGTCATCGTGGGCGATCCTCTCCTCTGCGTCGAGGGGCTCACCCAGCCAGAGGTCGAAGACCGCTTCGCGTGCGAGGTCGAGCTCCCGGAAGAAGAACGCCGCGTCGAAAGGAGCGTTGATGCGCGGATCCGGAATTTCCGCGATCGTCTCCCCCATGGCGGCAGCGCGGTCCAGCCATCTCGCTCGTTCGGCCGGCTTCGAGGCGAGCCGGGAAGCGAGGTCTTCGGCTCCGAAGTCCTCGAGGATCTGGTTTCCGGAATCGTCTTCGGCGTAGAGCGCCGGCACCCGGATCCGCGGCGAGAGATGCTCCCGCGCGGCGAGCCAACGCCGCCGGGCATCGTCCTCCTCGGACGGATAAACGACTCCGAGAACGCTTTCGCCTCCGGCGAGCGGGAGCCGCACGTAACGTCGCCGTCCGACGTCGCCCGGCAGGACCTCGACGGAGAGAGGAGCGTAGCCGGACCGCTGCGCGAGTCGCAGGAGGCCGGAGAACTCCGGAGGGAGCGGGGGATCCGCTGAAAGGGGCGCCTGCTCCCTCAAGGCCGCGAACCGCCGAGGTCTAGGAGAGCGACTTCGCCTGGCTCAGCACGACCTTCTTGATGTGTACCGGCTGGTTGGGTCGGTCGGCCGCATTCCGCGGGACGGCGACGATCTTGTCGGCGACTTCCATTCCGGAAACGACTTCGCCGAAAGCGCTGTACTGCCGGTCCAGAAAGGGGGAGTCCTTGACCACGATGAAGAATTGCGAGGACGCCGAGTTCGGGTCCGCCGCGCGCGCCATCGAGACGACCCCGCGCTTGTGCGGCGTCTCGTTGAACTCCGCCTTCAGGCGGACTTCCGATCCGTTGACGACGTTCCCGCCCGTGCCGTACGGATGGCGGGGATCCTCCGCCTTCTTCGTCAGAGGGTCGCCCCCCTGGATCATGAATCCGGGAATGACCCGGTGGAACATCGTGCCGTCGTAAAAGCCTTTCGCGGCGAGGTCCACGAAGTTCTCGACGTGCTTCGGCGCGACGTCGTAATGGAACTTGATCGTGATGTCGCCCATGTCGGTCTGAAGGATTGCAAGGGTGTTTGCGTAGTCGCGAGCGGCCACTTTCTTCTTCCCCTTCTGAGCCGCCTGGCCCGACACAGCGAGGGCGCAGAGCAGCAAAAACGCGAGCGCTGTTTTGCTCTTCACTTCGGCTCCTTTCGAGACAACCGCGGACGATAACACCGTCCCGGGGGGCGGCATTCGCAGCGACTCGGGAGCGAGGGGCACGGTAAGATCTGCTCATGTACGTCGCTCTGGCGCGCACGGTCTTGACCGACGTGGATCGGGACAAGATCGCCGACGAGGTGCGGAACTTCCGCAGCCGTTACCCGGAATATTCCCGCGACGACCTCGTCAACCGGCTGATTCATCACACGGCCGTCCGCTGCGGCGTCATCGGGGCCGTCGCGTCCGCGCCGCCCGGATTCCTGGCGGTGCTTCCGCTCGCGGCCGACTTCTCGTATCAGGTGCTCGCTTTGAACCGCCTGGTTCT
>QHVV01000003.1:0-6264 GCA_003222385.1 Acidobacteriota bacterium | reverse complement strand
GGGGCCGCGATCGGCAGCCTTCTGACCTACGCCGGGGTCCGGGCGATCGGGCTCCTGGCGCGAAACTACTACCGCCCCGGCGGGGCGGTCACGCGGGTGCGCGCTCTCGCGCGCCGATGAAGACCTCCACCGACGTCGTCGTCATCGGCGGCGGAGTCATCGGCCTCGCTCTCGCGCGGGAGCTCGACCTCCGCGGCTGCGACGTCGTCGTCGTCGAGCGCGGTCGGACAGGCGACGAGTCGTCGTCCGCCGCGGCCGGTCTCCTGTCCGCGCAGTCGGACGCCGAGTCCGCGTCTCCCTTCTTCGATCTCGCGAGGGAGAGCCGCGACCTCTATCCGGAGTGGGCCGCCGACGTCGAAGAGGAGACGGGCGTCGGTGTCGGGTGGCGTCGGACGGGCGTGCTTCGCCTCGGCTCCCCCGAGTCGCTGGAGCGGTTCGCCTGGCAGCTCGAGGCCGGTCTTCCGGTCGAACCGCTGGAGGTTCCCGAGATCGGCCGGCGGTCGGGGGGCCGCGCGGCGCCTGATTTCCGGCACGGGATCTTCTTCCCGGACGACGCGGTCGTCGATAACCGCCGGCTCGTTCGAGCGCTCCGCATATGCCTCGATCGCCGGGGCGTCGAGGTCGCGGAGGGCGTCTCCGCGACGCGGTTTCTCCTCGAAGCGGGCCGTTGCCGGGGAATCGAGACGACGGCCAGCACCGTGCATTCGAGGGCGGTCGTGGACTCCGCCGGCGCCTGGGCGAATTTCGACGAAACCCTCCCGTTCGAGATCCCGGTCGAGCCGGTCCGCGGGCAGATCGTCGAGCTCACTGACGAGGCGCCGTTCCCGACCGTTCTCGCTTCGGACGACGTCTACCTGGTGCCCCGCCCGAACGGACGGATTCTCGTGGGCGCCACAGTCGAGCGGGTCGGGTTCCGCAAGGAGGTGACGGCGGGCGCCGTCGCCGGCCTTTTGACCGCCGCGCTCGTGCTCGCCCCGAGCCTCGAGAACGCGCGGGTGTCGGACGCGTGGGCGGGCCTGCGGCCCGGCACGCCGGACGGGTTGCCGATCGTCGGCGAGTCGGCCGTGCCCGGGCTCTATCTCGCGGCCGGACACTTCCGCAACGGAATTCTGCTGGCGCCCTCTACCGCGGTCTTCCTCGCCGACGTCCTCCTGGGCGGGACGGGGGGAGCTCCTCCTCTTTTTTCTCCGGAGCGCTTCGTCGAGTCGGCGCGCGCCGGATGAAGGGCGTCTTTTCGGATAGAATCAGCGGCAAGAGCCACCGGGACGCCGGCCCGCGAGCGGCGACGGACGGAGGGACGCGCAATCACGATACCTCGATGCCGGAAGCGAAGCCGATGTCTGTGAGAAAGGCAATCTACGGCGGCGTCTCGAAGACCGCCGACCTTCTCTGGCGCGCGGCCCGGGCGGTCGATCGCCGCTTCCCGGAAAGGTCCTTCCAGCCGAAGTGGGCCCCGGCGCCGCTCCTGAAGCAACGGGAGCGAACCTTTCCGAACCTCGGCTTCCCCCGCGAGACCGACTCGCTCTGCCCCCGCTGCGTGACGGAAGTCCGCTCCAGGATCCTGTCCGGGGAAGCGGACTGGAAGGTCCTCGTCGACGGAAGTCCCGGGGAGATCCGGGCATCGATCGTCGAGGAAGACGGCCGGATCCTGATGAAAAAGAGCTGCCCGACGCACGGGCCGTTCGAGGACGTGATGTCGATCGACTCCGCCTTCTTCAAGCGGATCGAGTCGCTCTATCCCGGGCGGGATTTCGTCCTCCCGAAGGACGGGCTGCACGAGCACGGGACGTCTTCGATCCGCTACGGTCGCGGGGCGGTGCTGACGATCGACCTCACCAACCGCTGCAACATGATGTGCAACCCCTGTTTCATGGACGCAAACCAGGTCGGTTACGTCCACGAGTTGGAGTGGGACGAGGTCAAGAAGCTCCTCGACGACGCCGCGTCGGTCAAACCGAGGCGCCAGCTGTCCGTGCAGTTCTCGGGGGGCGAGCCCACGCTCTCACCCCACTTCCTGCCGGCCATCCGCTACGCCCGGGAGATCGGGTACTTCTCCGTCCAGTGCGCCACGAACGGGATCCGCTTCGCGCAGGACGAGGACTTCGCGCGGCAGGCGGCGGCGGCAGGCCTTCGATTCGCATACCTCCAGTTCGACGGCGTCGGAAACGAGCACAACCAGCACCGCAAGGTGGGAAACCTGTACGACGTCAAGCTGCGCGCGATCGAAAACCTCCACAAGCACCGCGTGGACATCACTCTCGTGACGACGATCGTCAACGGGGTCAACGACGGTCAGGTGGGCGAGATCCTCCGCTTCGCGATCGAGAACATCGACAAGGTGAACACGGTTTCGTTCCAGCCGGTCTCATTCACGGGGCGCGACGAGGACATCGACGACGAGACGCGGCGCAAACAGCGTTACACGCTCTCTCACCTCGCCCACGACGCGAAGAAGCAGGCCGGCATCGGAGAGCCGCTTCGCGACTGGTATCCGCTTTCGGCGTCCGGGCCTCTCTCGGACTTGAAGGACCTGCTGGGCGGGCTCGAGGCGGAGTGGGGTTCGCTCAAGTGCGGATGCCACCCGAACTGCGGCATCGGCACGATGCTCCTGGTGAACGCGCAGACGAAAGAGTCCGTGACTGTCCCTTCCATCCTGGACGTCGATCGGTTGCTCCACGACGTCAAGGCGATCACCGACTCCGGCCGGCGGAAAATCTGGACCGCCGCCCAGGTCGCCCTTTCGGTGCTCAGGAACCTGAAAGCCGCGGGGATTCCGCGAGGGCTCTCGCCCTGGAGCGTCATCAAGATCATGGACGGCCATACGGGCGGGAAGCTCGGCCTCGCGAAAGAGAAGCGCTACGCCTGGCGGGTCTTCTTCATCGGCGGGATGTGGTTCCAGGACCTCTTCAACTATGACTTCCGGCGCACCGAGATGTGCATCATTCCGTACGCGACGCAGATGGGGGAGATCTCGTTCTGCGCGTACAACACCGGCGTCGGCTGGCGAAAGATCATCGAGGAGATGTTCCAGACCGCGTCGCTCGCCGAGTGGTACAAGACGCGCGGCCGCCACGAGGTGTTCGCGCGCGGGCGAAGCGTTCCCCTGCCGTCGTTCCCGGGAGGGGCGATGCCGGATGCGGCGCCCCGGCCGGCGTTCGCGGCAGGAGCCGCGTTGCCGGTCCACGGAGGCGGCGGACTGCCGGCCGCGGCGGTCGCTTCGCGACCGGCAGCCGAGAGAGTTTAAGCCGGAGGCCGGAGGCTCATTCGGTTCCCGCGCGGGTCTCCAGAACCGTCGCCGCCTCCAAAGATCTCTCGTGGGACGTGTCGTTGAAGAGCATCAGGCGGGCATGCGACGCGTCCCCGAAATCCAGGACATTCAGGCAGGCCGGCCGACAATCGAATCTTTCCCGATACCCGCGGGCATCCACGCCCATGAGCGCGCAGACGAGCAGCCGGATCGTCGCCTTGTGGGAAACGACGAGGACCTTTCCGTCCGGATGCGAAGCGACGATCTCGAGCAGGGCCGGCAGAGCGCGCGCCGTCGCGGCGAGGCCGCTCTCGCCGCCCGCGGGCGCGAACGAGAAGGGGTCCGACTCCCATCGGGCGTACTCCTCGGGGTAGAGGCTCTCGACCTCTCGGCGGGTCTTCTCCTCCCAGTGACCGTGCGAGATCTCGCGAAGCTCCGCACGGGCGACGACGTCCTGCCCGTGAGGCTCTCCGACGAGCCTCGCCGTCTCGAGCGCGCGCGAGAGAGGGGAGGCGTAGAAGGCGTCGATCGGCTCGGCGGCGAGGCGTCGGGCGAGGGTTCGGGCCTGCGCGCGTCCGACGTCGGAAAGAGGAGCATCCGTTTGCCCCGCGAAACGGTCTTCCGCCAGGACCGTCGATCCGTGCCTCACCAGATAGACCCGGGTCGTCACGGCCGTGAGCTCCGCGCGGAGGTTCTCCCGCCGCGGCGCCGCCGGGTCCGCCGGCTCGACCATGTCGTCTGTCCCGCGGGACGTCCGGACGCGACCGGTCCGCCCGTCCGCCGGGTCGCGGGCGTCGCAGTTGCTTCCCGTCGCTGTGTTTTCGCCTTCGCGCGCTCGCGCTCGCCGGCCTTGCGGGCGCGGATCGAGGCGATGCGCTCCGCGAGAGGGATCTCGAATCGCTCGGCCGGAGCGGCGGAGTAATCGAAACCCGGCACCGTGATCCGGGGCAGCCGGCGGCCGAGCGCTTTCTCGATCGCGCGCAGGTCTCCCTCCTCCTCCGGGGAGACGAACGTGAACGCGTCGCCCGTCCGCTCCGCGCGTGCCGTGCGGCCGACGCGATGGATGTAGTCATCGGGGACGTGCGGGACGTCGAAGTTCACGACGTGCGGAAGAGCCTCGACGTCGATTCCGCGCGCGGCGATGTCGGTCGCCACGAGCACGCGGTACCGGCCATTCTTGAATCCGGCGAGCGCCTGGGTTCGCTGCGGCTGGCTGCGGTTGCCGTGGATGCGCTCGCACGACACGCCCCGCTTCGACAGCGCCTCGAAGAGCCGGTTGGCGCGGTGCTTCGTCCGCGTGAAGACGAGCACGTTCTGGAGGTCGCCGCGGGAGAGCAGCTCCGCGAGAAGCGGCGTCTTCAGATTCCCGGTCACGGGGTAGACCGCCTGCGTGATGCCCACCGCGGGCGCCGGCGGCCGCTCGACGTTCACCGGAACGGGATCCCGGAGGATCTCGCGCGCCAGGGTCGCAATGGGCGGAGGCATCGTCGCCGAAAAAAACAGCGTCTGACGGCGCGGCGGCAAGTGCTTCAGGATCCGGCGGACGTCGGGCAGGAATCCCATGTCGAGCATCCGATCCGCTTCGTCGAGCACGAGGACTTCGAGACTGTCGAGCCGGGCGTAGCCGTGCCGGAAGTGGTCGAGGAGCCGGCCCGGCGTCGCGACCATCACGTCGACGCCGGCGCGGAATGCGTGCTCCTGGGGGCCCATCGCTACCCCGCCGAACACGGCCGCTGTCTGGATCGGCGTGTGGACGGCCAGCTGCCGCGCGTGATCCTCGACCTGGGCGGCGAGCTCGCGGGTCGGCGTCAGGATGAGCGCGCGCGTCGCGCGGCGCGGCTTCGGAAGCAGCCGCTGCAGGATCGGCAGCAGGAAGGCTGCCGTCTTTCCGCTTCCGGTCATGGCGCTCGCGAGGACGTCTTTGCCGGCGAGCGCCGGAGGGATCGCATCCAGCTGGATCGGTGTAGGGCGGGTGAACCCCATCTCCCGGACGCCTTTCACGACGTCGGGGTGAAGTCCAAAGCTCGAAAATGGCATGGAGAGAAAGTCTTTCCGCGGAGCAAGTGCCCCGTCAAATTTCCGGCGGGTTTCAGGGAGAACGGGAAAGGTCGCCGGCGACCGCTCGTCGTCGCGCCGGCCCGGGCGCGGAGGAACCCGAAGAGTGTCATGTCTGCCGGGCCGGAAGCAAGTCAGCCCTTCACGGTCCATCCCTTGCGCCCGAGCAGGTCTCGAAGCCGCTCGCGGTGATCTCCCTGAATTTCGACGCCGGCATCGCCGGCCCGGCCGCCCGTGCCGCACGCCTTTTTGAGCTCGCGCGCGAGGCCTTCTGAAAACTCCGGGTTCGCGGGAAGCCCGCCGATCACGGTCACGATCTTCCCGGAGCCGCGTTTCTCCACCGAGAGGCTCACCTGGATCCGCTCCGGGATCGGCTCCGGCTGCGCCGCTACGTTCGACGAGCACCGGCAGTCCGATTCGGGCCACCCGCAGCGGGCGCATCGCCGGTCGGGGCCGGTCGAGTAGACGACGGGGCGCGACTCGCTCCCGGACGGAGCGCTCGGACCGCGGGAAGAGTTTCGGGGCCTGGAGCGTTTGGTCAGGTCTCTCATTCTTCTGAGAATATGGCCAGAATCATGACGGCTCCCGCGGCCTCTGCTTCCACCGTCCGCGTCCGCGCGGACCGGAGGGGGCTCGCCATCGTGGCGCACGTCGACCACGGCAAGACGACGCTCGTGGACGCGCTCTTGAAGCAGTGCGGGACCTTCCGTGCCGGGCAGCAGGTTTCGGAGCTCATCATGGACTCCGGCGACCTCGAGCGCGAGCGGGGAATCACGATCCTCGCGAAAAACACGGCCGTCCGCTACCGCGACACCATCATCAACATCGTCGACACTCCCGGGCACCGCGATTTCGGCTCGGAGGTCGAGCGCATCCTGACGATGGTCGAGGGCGTCCTGCTCCTCGTCGACGCTTCCGAAGGGCCTCTGCCGCAGACGCGCTTCGTACTGAAGAAATCGATC
>QHVV01000120.1:8906-15582 GCA_003222385.1 Acidobacteriota bacterium | reverse complement strand
TCTGCACCCCCTTGAAACCATCGGCGATGTGCTCGAGCTTCTCGAGCCGTTTGACGTAGGTCTCGAGGATCTCCCGGCGCGCTCCGGGCCGCGCCGCGGAGAGCGCGTCGGCGCCGTTGACGAGCACCGCTTCGAGCGATCGCGGCTCGTAATCGCCGTGATGGCACTCCATCGCGTGGATCACTTCGTCGGCCTCGCCGAACTTCTTCAGAACGTCCCGGCCGAGTTCCAGATGGGTTCCTTCCTGCTCGCGGTCGATCGCCTTGCCGATGTCGTGCAGCAGGCCGGCGCGCTTGGCGACCTCGGTGCGGGCCCCGAGCTCGCCGGCCATGCTCGTGGCGAGCCATGCGACCTCCTTGGAATGCTGCAGGACGTTCTGGCCGTAGGACGTGCGGTACTTCAGCCTCCCGAGCAGCTTGATGAGCTCGGGGTGAAGGTCCGGGATCGCGAACTCGAGAGCGGTCGCCTCCCCTTCCTGTCGGATCTTTTCCCACAGCTCCGAGCGGACTTTTTCGACGACCTCTTCGATGCGCGCCGGGTGGATCCGCCCGTCGACGATCAACTTTTCGAGCGAGAGCCGCGCGACTTCGCGCCGGATCGGCTCGAAAGCGCTGATCACGATGGCCTCAGGCGTGTCGTCGATGATGAGGTCGACGCCGGTCGCGGCTTCGAGCGCCCGGATGTTCCGCCCCTCGCGGCCGATGATCCGTCCCTTCAGGTCGTCCGACGGGAGCTCGACGACCGAGACGGTCGCCTCGACGACCGTGTCGGAGGCCAGCCGCTGGATCGCCATGCCGATCTGGTGGCGGGCCTTCTGCGTCGCCTGCTCGATCGCCTCTTCTTCGATGCGCCGCATGAGGCCCGAGGCCTCCACGCGGGCTTCGTTCTCGATCGACCGGATCAGGTCCCGCTTCGCGTCGGCCGCCGTCAGGCCCGAGATCTGTTCCAGCCGCTTCTGCTGCTCCTCGATCAACCCCTCGGCATCGGCGCGCGCCTTCTCAACCCCCTTCTGGGCGTCGGCCAAGGCGCGCTCCTTGCGCGCGAACTCCTCGTCCCGCTTTTCCTGCTGGGCCAGCTTTCGGTCGAGGTTCTCTTCCTTCTGGGCGACCCGTTTCTCCAGGGCGGCCACTTCCTGGCGGCGGAGCTGGATCGTCTTGTCGAACTCGACCTGGGCGGCGAGGACCTTTTCCTTCGCCTCGATCGCCGCTTCCCGCAGGCGCGCCTCGGAGGCCCGGGTGGCTTCCGCCAGCACGCGGTCCGCCTCCGAACGGATCGACGCGCGCTCGCGGGCGACCTGCCTCTTGAGCAGGAAATACGCGATCACCGCGAAAACGACCGCCAGGGCGGCGGTCGCGATCGGAATCGCGACGGATGTGTTCATTTCGGCTCCCCGCGTCCGGGGGGCGCCGAAGGAAAGACGCGGCTACACGATTTCCCGGAAGCGACTCTTCCGACGAGGGTTCTGAATTGGGATGACCGTTTCCTCTTTCAACGCGACCGCTCGTTTCACTCGTGTCCCCGAGAGACTCGGGGTTGCCGACGCCAGCCTTCAGGCCCCCAGGGCGTCGTCCAGTTTTCGAATCAGGCGTTCGGCGCGGACCCGAAAGTCCGCCGGCTCGCCCGTTCGACGCTTCTCCGCCTGGTAAAGATCGTCCGTGATGTTCAAGGCAGCCAGAATGGCAATTTTCGTCGTATCCACCGTCGCGGTCCTTTCCGCGACTTCCTTCATTCGCGAGTCGACCAGGCGGGCCAGGTCATGAATGTAGGTGCTGTCACCTTCGGCCCGGACGTTGTAAGTCTGGCCGAAGATCTCCACCTGCGTGATGCTGCCCCGCTTCTCCACGCGATGGCCTTTGAAAGGGCTCCTTTCAACGGCTGAGTGTAGTTTTTGCCCTCAGCGGAGTCAATGGTTTACGGAGCCGCCGCCGACCCGGATCACCCTCTCTTCTCCGCAGCCTCGAGCGTCGCCACGAGTCTTTCCAGCCGCTCTCGAACGACCTCCTGATCTCTTTCGAGCCGTTCGACCGCCCCTTTCGAGTCCGCGGCGTCCTTCTCGGAGCGGCGAGCGGCCGCGAGGTCCGCCTTCAGCCTTTCGACCGCGCCGCGCGAGTCCGCGGCATCCTTCTCGGCACGCCGTGCGGCGCCGAGGTCCGCTTTCAGTCTTTCGTTCTCGCCTTCGAGTGTCTCGAGACGGGAGAGGAGCTTCTCGATCTTCCTGTCGAGGACGTCGAAAACCTTCGTCTGGTCCACCATTCCTTCCTCCTCAGAAGCGGACGGCGAGCTCGTCGCCGAGCGCGGCCGCCAGTCGATCTCTCTCCCGGCTGACTTCTGCCTGCTCGAGCGTCCTCTCGGCAGACCGGAAGGTCAACCGGATCGTGGTCTTGACCTCTCCTTCTCCGACGCCGGGCCCTTCGTAACGGTCGAGCAGAGCGAATGACTCCAGGTCCCGAAGGTCGAGCTTCCGGGCGAGCGCCTCGAGCTTTTCCCAGGCGAGATCGCGCGGATGGGCGAACGAGAGGTCGGCGACGATCGGAGGGAAAGCCGAATAACCCACATACCGCGCCGGGCGGCGCTCGCGCGGAATCGCCTCGACCAAGATTTCGGCCACGCAGACCCGTTCGGGAAGCCGCCGCCTCTCGCGTTCGTCTTCGCCGACGATGCCCGCCACCGCGAGGAGCCGGCCGTCGCCGACTTCGCAGCGCGCCGCGGCCCCGGTCGCGAAGGCGTCCGCGGCGAAGGGCTTCCAGACGAGTCTCCTCGGGTCGGCCCACGGCTCGAGCAGCCTTTCGACGAGACCCTTCACGTCGAAAAAATCCGCCGCTCGCGACGCGACCGGCGCGCTCCAGTGCGGCCGCGCATCTCCTCCGATCGCGAAGGCGAAGCGCCGCGACTCGAACGTCTCCGGTCGCGAAACATCGCCGTCGCCTCCGAACGCGCGGCCGACCTCGAAGAGCGCAACCCCGTGGGCTCCGTGCCGGAAGTTGCGGGAGACCGCGTCGAGCAGGCCGGGCAGGAGCGTCGCCCGCAGGTCGCGGCGGGACGCGTCCACCGGGTTGGCCACCGAGAGCGGAGCTTTCGCGGTTCCGGTCGCCTCCAGCCACGCCGAAAAAGACGATTCGTCGGCCTGCCGGTCGACGAACGGGTACGAAAACGTCTCGTGGAAACCGGCCGCGACGGCTTCGTCCGCGAGCTTTTCCTCGACGAGACGGAGCGGTTCGAAGTGACCGCCGGCTCCTGCCGTCAGCGGGAGTCGCGAAGGCAGCCGGTCGTACCCCCAGACACGGAGCACCTCCTCGACGAGGTCTTCCTCGATCGAGACGTCTCCCCGAAAGCTCGGGATTTCGACGGTCCGACGCTTCCCGCCCCGCTTCGCGATCGAGAAACCCAGCCTCGAGAGCGCCTCCGCCGCGAAGTCGAGATCGAGGCGGTCGTCGCCCGAGAGCAGTCGCAGCCGCGTGAGGCGCAGGACGGCGCGGCGGCGCGCGAACGGACGTCCACGCGCGTCGATCCGCCCCGGGGCGAGGATGCCGCCGGCCGCCGCCAGCAGCAGGCTCGCGGCCAGGTCGAGCGCTTCCGGGATCGACTCCGGATCCGCGCCGCGCTCGAAACGGTGGGAGGCGTCGGTGTGCATTCCGAGCCGCCGCGACGTCCGCCGGATCGCGACGGGATCCCACCACGCCGCCTCGAGCAGGACGTTCGTCGTTTTCCCGGTAACCGCCGTCTCGAGACCTCCCATGATTCCGGCGAGCGAAACCGCGCGCGCTGCGTCGGCGACCACGACGTCGCCGGGCTCGAGCTCGCGCTCCACGCCGTCTAAGGTCGTGAGCTTCTCCCCCTTCTTCGCCCGGCGCACGACGATGCGCCCGCCCCGGAGCCGATCGAGGTCGAACGCGTGGAGGGGCTGACCGATGTCCCAGAGCGCGTAATTCGTGGCGTCGACGACGGCGTCGATCGTCTTCGCGCCGATCGAAGCGAGCCGTCCGCGGACGCGCTCGGAAGAGCCGGCGCTCCGGACGCCGCGGACGACGCGCGCGCCGAACCGGCGGCACAACCCAGGAACCTGGATCTCGACGGAAGAGAGCTCGTGAGCGGGCGGGCCCTCCGAAGGCAGCTCCCCGACCGACTTTCCGCTTGCGTTCGGAAACGCCGCGCCCGACATCGCCGCGATCTCGCGGGCGAGCCCCCGGTGATTCATCGCGTCCGGCCGGTTCGGCGTGATCTCGACGTCGAAGACGACGACGCCGTGAGCTTCCTCAACGGACTCGACCGGCAGCCCCGCGCGATCGAGCAGCCGCCGCACGGAGTCGGGCGCGCCGGCGTCCGGGAGCGTGACGTGGTCGCCCAGCCAGTCGAGAGAGAACTTCATGACAGCGGGGCCAACTGCGAAAGGAACCGCTCGTCTCCTTCGAAAAGGAGCCGCAGGTCCGGAAATTCGTAGAGCATCATCGCGACGCGATCGAGCCCGAGCCCGAAAGCGAAGCCGCTCCACTCCTCCGGATCGATTCCGCAGGCGCGGAGAACCGCCGGATGGACCTCCCCCGCGCCCGCGATCTCCATCCAGCCGGATCCCTTGCACGTCCGGCAACCTGCGCCGTTGCAGAAGAGGCAGCCCATCTGGACGTCGGCGCCCGGCTCGACGAACGGAAAGAACGTCGGAATGATCCGCACCCGCGTTCCGGCCCCGAAGAGCGCTCCGAAGAACGCCTCGACCGTCCCTTTCAGGTCGGCCATCGAGATCTCTTTGTCGACGACGAGGGCTTCCACCTGATGAAAGACGGGTTGGTGCGTCGCATCGACCGACTCGTTTCGATAGACGCGGCCCGGGGCGATGATCTTGAGCGGCGCGCCGCGCTTGCGCATCTCGCGGATCTGAACCGGCGACGTGTGGGTCCGAAGCAGGAGCGGCGACTCCGCCTTCCGGTCGAGGAAGAGCGTGTCCTGGGCGTCGCGCGCCGGATGTTCCGGCGGAAAGTTCAACGCCTCGAAGTTGTGGAAGTCGCTCTCGATCTCGGGGCCGTCCGCGATCGAGTAACCCATCCGAAGGAAGATCTCCTCGATCCGCCGCCGGACGAGGGTGACCGGGTGGAGGGAGCCCGCCCTCGTCCGGCGTCCCGGCAGCGTGACGTCCACCGCGGCAGTCCGCTCACGGCGCTCCGACTCGGCCCGGGCGAGGGTCTCGCCCAGGCGGGCGATTCCTTCCTCGATCTCGCGTTTGGCGGCGTTCGCGCGCGCCCCGTAGCCCGCGCGCTCTTCGGGCGGGAGCTCGCGGACGCCTAGGAAAAGCGCCGGGACGAGGCCCTTCTCGCGGCCGAGATAGCGGCCCTTCAACGCCTCGAACTCGGCTCGCGAGGAGACGCCGCGTGCGGACTCTTCCCGAAAAGAGACGAGCAGCTGCGCGATCGGGTCCGGTGACGAGACGGGGCCGGACCCCGCCATCACGCCGATTGAAGCGCCTGCTTCGCGACGCCGACCAAGTGACTGAACGCGGCCGGGTCGGTCACCGCGAGGTCCGCGAGCATCTTGCGGTTGATGTCGTTTCCGGCCTTCTTCAGCCCGTCCATCAACCGGCTGTAGGAGATTTCGTTGTCCCGCGCCGCCGCGTTGATGCGGACGATCCAGAGGCCGCGGAAGTCGCGCTTCCGCGCCTTTCGATCCCTGTATGCGTACAGCAGTGACTTCTCGACGGCGAGCTTCGCCATCCGGTACGACTTGGACTTGGTGCCGTAGTAACCCTTGGCGAGCGCGAGCGTCTTGGCGCGCCGGTTCTTTCGCTTCGGTCCTCTTTTGACGCGGGGCATGTCGTGGAACCTCCTCCCTCCCAGTCATTCCGCAGTCCTCGCGGAGCCTGTCCCGAGCGAATGCGAGGGACTCGGGATGACCGGTCAGGGACTGTCTTACGCGTAGGGCAGCATCTCCTTGACGCGCTTGTGGTCCGAGTGGGAAACGGACGTCGACTGGGCCAGTCCGCGCTTTCTCCCCGGTGCCTTCTTGGTCAGGATGTGGCTCTTGTAGGCCTTCGCCCTCTTGAACTTTCCCGATGCGGTGCGCTTGAAACGCTTCGCCGCGCCGCGGTGGGTTTTCAGTTTCGGCATCTGCACTCTCCGTTCGGTAATCGATCGCTGACCGATTTCCCGTTTCCCGTTTACGCCCCTCGGGCCACCCTCTCGTGCACCTTGACGGGCGCGAGGATCTGGTAGAGGCGGTTTCCGAGCATCTCCGACCGCGACTCCGCGACGGCCTTTCCCGCGAGGTCGAGGAGCAGCCGGTCGAGGACCCGCTGCCCGTTCTCCCGGCGCGCCATCTCGCGGCCGCGGAACTGGACGGTCGCCTTGACCTTGTCGCCGTGCGCCAGGAACTTCAGGATGTTCTTGATCTTGAAGTCGTAGTCGTGGTCGTCGATGTTCGGTCGGAATTTCACTTCTTTCACCTGGGTCGTCTTCTGTTTCTTCTTCGAGTCCTGCTGCTTCTTCTTCTGCTGGTAGATGAACTTTCCGAAATTCATGATCCGGCAGACCGGCGGGTTCGCGGTCGGCGCGATTTCGACCAAGTCGAGAGCCGCATCCTTCGCTTTCTGGAGCGCGTCGGCCATCGCCACCACTCCGAGGGGCTCGCCTTCCGCGCCGATCAGGCGGACTTCCTTCCACCGGATCTGGTCGTTGATTCGAATCGTTTTCTT
>QHVV01000120.1:556-8874 GCA_003222385.1 Acidobacteriota bacterium | reverse complement strand
CGCAACCGCGTCGGCGGCGGCTTCGAGAAACGCGTCGACCGTCATGGTTCCGGCGTCTCCTCCGTGCCGCAGCCGGACCGAGACCGTACCGGCCCCCGCCTCCTTCTCGCCGACGACCAGCATGGCAGGCACCTTCTGGATCTCCGCCTTGCGGATGCGGGCGCCGAGCTTCTCGTTGCGCTCGTCCGTCTCGATTCGCAGTCCCGCCCGGGAAAGTCGCTCGGCGGCGGCGCGGGCGGCGGCCGCGAAGCGATCCGACACCGGGAGAACGACCCCCTGGACCGGAGCGATCCAGAAAGGGAAGTTCCCGGCGGTGTGCTCGATAAAGATGCCGAGGAACCGCTCGACCGACCCGAGGATCGCCCGGTGGAGCACGACCGGGCGGTGGGGCTTTCCGTCCTCTCCGATGTACGTCAGATCGAATCGCTCCGGCTGCGCCGAGTCGTACTGGATCGTGCCCAGCTGCCAGGGCCGCCCGATCGCGTCCTTCACGCGAAAGTCGATTTTCGGTCCGTAGAAGTTCCCGTCGCCCGGCGTGAGAGCGTACGGACGTCCGATTTTCTTCAAGGCCGACTCCAGGGCGGCTTCGGACCGGTCCCAGTCTTCGTCGGAACCCATCCGCTGGGGCGGCCGCAGACCGACGGAAATGTCCACCTCCTCGAAGCCGAAGGTCGAGTAGACGGAGTCCAGGAACTCGACGAAGGCGTGGATCTCGGATTCCACTCGATCGACCGGGGTGTAGATGTGGGAGTCGTCCTGCGAGAAGGTCCGCACGCGCGTCAGGCCCGCCGTGACGCCGGAGCGCTCGTACCGGTGCAGCCGCCCGAAGTCGGCGAAGCGCACCGGGAGCTCGCGGTACGACCAGAGCCGCTCCTTGAACAGCAGGTGATGGCCGGGGCAGTTCATCGGCTTGACGCCGAACTCCCGCTCCTCGATGTCCGTGAAGTACATGTTGTCCCGGTAGTTGTCGTAATGGCCCGAGATCCGGAAGAGCTCGGAATCGAAGATCTGGGGCGTGACGACCTCTTCATAGCCGCGGCGCCGGTACTCCTCGCGGAGGTACGCGAGCAGCCCGTTGTAGAGCGCGGCGCCCTTCGGCAGGAAGAACGGGGACGCCGGCGCGAGCGGATGGAACGTGAAGAGTTCGGGCTCGCGGCCGAGCTTCCGGTGGTCGCGCGCACGGGCTTCCTCGAGGCCCTTTAAATAGCCGTCGAGCTCCTTCTGGGTCAGGAACGAGGCCCCGTAGATGCGCTGGAGCATCGGGTTCTTCTCGTCCCCCTTCCAGTAGGCGCCGGCCGTATGCGTCAGCTTGAACACGCCGAGCCGCCCGGTCGAGGCGACGTGCGGACCGCGGCAGAGGTCGATGAACTCCCCCTGTCGATAGCAGGAGACGCGCTCGCCGGGAAGCTCCCGCGCGATCTGGACCTTCAGCGGATCGTTCTGCCCCTCGAAGATCGCGATCGCTTCGGAAACCGGCATCTCGCAACGCTCGATCTTCCAGTCTTCGCCGATGATCTTCCGCATCTCGGCCTCGATCTTCCCGAGGTCTTCGGGAGTGAACGGCCGCGCGGGCAGGAAGTCGTAGTAGTACCCGTTCTCGATCGGCGGCCCGATTCCGATCTGGACCTCGGGAAAGAGCCGCCTGACCGCCTGGGCGGTCAGGTGCGCCGTCGAGTGGCGGTAAATCGGCACGGCGTCGGGCGACTTCCACGTCACGATCTCGAGCGACCCGTCGGACTGGAGGGGCGTGACGAGATCGACGATCGAGCCGTCGAGCTTGCCGGCGACCGCGTCTTTCGCGAGACGCGGACCGATCCGCTCCGCGACCTCGCGGACCGTCGCGCCTTTGGGGACCTCGAGGGTGCTCCCGTCGGGCAGCCGGATCGTCACTTTCTCCGCCAGCGCTTCCATGTTCTCCCGATTTCCGAAAGTTTCCGTCGTCCTGGGCCCTAAAAATCGAAAACGCGGGTTACCCCGCGTCGTCATTCTTCTCTGGTAGGCGCTAACGGGATCGAACCGTTGACCTCTACCGTGTGAAGGTAGCGCTCTCCCAGCTGAGCTAAGCGCCTCCGCCTCGAACAATTGGTAGGCTCGAGCGGATTTGAACCGCTGACCCCTACCGTGTCAAGGTAGTGCTCTCCCCCTGAGCTACGAGCCTGTTCGTCCCGGCGGCGAACCGCCGTCCGGGGGGCTGCTGGCCGGAAGCCCGCGGGGGCGTTTTCATCCCGGCCTTCGTCCCTGGTTGAAAAAGAGCTGCTCCGATCGTTCTTCGGAGGATTGCGCAATCTAGCAGACCGTTGCGCCCGGCGCAATCGGCGTCCAGGTTTTCCGGCAACCGGACCGGGCTGCTATATTGAGACGACACATCCAATGTCATCCGCGCTTCGGGCGTCTTTCTCCTCGCTCGTGCGGCGTTGGACTTCTCTTCGTGAGGAGCGCGCCGAAACCGCAGCTGCCCGCCGGTTCTGGAGCTCCGAGACGGCCCGCGACACCGAAGACCACTACTGGGGCGCGCAGCCATTGGTTCGCCGCGCGATCAACCGGCGGGTCACTGGCGACCCGAACCGCTGGCCGATGGAGTGGTTCGCGGAAGCGTTCGCGCAGAGGCCCTTCTCGCGCGGGCTCTCGATCGGCTGCGGGTCGGGACTTCTGGAGCGGGACGTCCTCGCCAAGGGAATCTGCGAGGCGATGGAAGGAATCGACTTTTCCGAGGACTCCATCGAAGAGGCGCGTTTCGCGGCGGAGGAGGCGCACCTTTCGGATCGGCTCGACTATCGCGTCCACGACATCAACGCGCTCGACCTGCCGCGCGCGTTTTACGACATCGTCTTCTTTCACGGCTCGCTCCACCACGTTCGACAGATCGAGCGCGTGCTCTCCGAAGTCCGGCAGTCGCTCCGCCCCGGCGGTCTCGTCTACATCGACGAGTACATGGGGCCCTCGAGAGCGGAGTGGACCGACGATCACTGGGGGTTCGCGCGGAGCGCGTTCGATGCGCTTCCGAGCGACCTGAAAAACCGGCCGCGGCTCGCCATTCCGCTGCCGCTCGACGATCCCTCCGAGTCGATCCGATCGAGTGCCATCCGTCCGGCCGCCGCCCGGCTCTTCGAAATCGTCGAGGAACGGCCATACGGCGGCAACATCCTCTGGTTCGTGTTTCCCTGCCTGGACATGGAGCGCCTCCGACAGGACTCGACCGGAGTCTTGTCGCGCCTGATCGCTTTCGAGGAACATCTCCTCGAGCGGGGATGGGTGGATTCGTACTTCCGCGTGATCGTGGCGAAGAAGCGCTGACGCCTCTTCGCGAAGAGTCGCCGCAGCCGGCGCGGCGCGGGACCGACGGCAGCCGGCGACTCTCGATCGCCACCCTCCTCGTCTTCGACCTCGTCCTCTTCGCGCCGCTCTTCGCGCGCGGCCGCGTCCTCTCGTCGCACGAGTTCGTTCGCGCGCACCATCCCTGGCGCCAGACCGACCAGGGCATCCTCGAGGCCGAGAACCCGCTGCTCGCGGATCCGGCGGCTTCGGGCGAGACGACGCTCGTGCGCTACCGCGACTTCCCAAAGGGCTTCTTCTGGAACCCGTGGGTCTCCTCCGGCGCGATCGGGCCTTTTCACCTCGCGCAGGGCTTCCTGTCCCCCTTCGTTGCGCTTCCATCCTTCCTCCTTCCGGAGGCGTGGATCGAGACCGGGATCCTTTTCGCGAAGTTCAACTTCGCGTACCTGGCGGCTTTGTATTTCCTGCGGAGCCGGCGCTTCTCGGACCTCGCCGCGGCGGCGGGCGCCGCCACCTGGGCGTTCTCGACGGGACAGACGGTCTGGGGCCTCTGGATGCAGACTTCCGTCTCCGTGACGTTCCCGCTTCTCCTCTCCGCCGTGGATCGCGCCTTCGAGCGGGAGCGTCCCGCGCGGTCTCTGGCGTTCGGGTCGGCGTCGTTTCTGCTCTGCCTCGCGGGAGGATTTCCCCACTGGATCCTGTACGGCGCGTTGGCGGCCGGCCTGTACTTCGTGTTTCGCGCGGCGCGGGAGCCGCGAAGCGCCGGGCGCGCCGTCGCCACGCTGGCGCTTGGCCTCGCGATCTCGGTCGCAATCCTGACGCCGTCGATCCTCGCCTCGGCTCGATTCGTCCGGGCGTCCGGCTTCCAGGCCCTGCGGAAAGGGATGGGAAGCGCCTTTCCCCTGCCGCTCCGTCACATTCGCCTCTACTTCTTTCCGGAATATCAGGGCACGACCCGGTCCGCGGACTACCACGGTGTCGGCTGGATTCCGGGAGACAACTACGTCGAAACGGCGGCCGGCGTGGGGCTCGTCGCCGCAACGCTCGCGGCGGTCGGGCTCTTCTCGCGGCGCCGCCACTTCCTCGCGCTCTGGTCGGCAGCCCTCGCCGCCGCGGTCGCCCTCCCCCTGTACGGCGGCGGTTGGATCCTCAAAGAGGTCGGTTCCCTGCCCTTTCTCGACAATGCCCTCTTCTCGCGATCCAAGATCCTGATTGTCTTCGCGGTCGCGGTGCTGGCCGCGTGCGGGATGGAAGCGCTCGAGAGCCTGGCGGCGGGGAGCGAAGCGCGCCGGATCGCTCTGAAAGTCGCTCCGTTCGCGATCGCGGTGCCGCTCGCCTTCCTCGCGCTCGACTTCCACACGGTCTCTTCCCCTTCCGACGCGGTTTTCGCGACGACGCCGGGGGTCGCGCGGCTGGAGCAGCTCGAACGGGATTCGCCCGGCCGGTTCGCCGCGGCGGGCTGGACGCTGCTGCCCAACACGTCGGAGGTTTTTCGCGCCAACGACGCGCGCGGTCACCTGCTCCACGAAGCCGCCTACCGGCGCCTCCTTTCGGCGGCCGACCCGCTCTCGTTCGGCCGTTACGGGACGTATCTCCTCTTCGACCCGAGGACGCTCGATCCCGCCTCGCCGGTCCTCGACCTCTTGAACGTGACGGTGCTCGCGGCGCCGCCGCGCTCTTCCGCTCCCACGGGAGACTCGATTCTGACGCGCGACGCTGCGGCGATGGAGCCCGAGGAAGTCCCGGCGCACCCGACGCCCGATGCGGCGCGCTTTCCGCGGATCTGGAATGGTCCGGACATGGCGCTCTTCGCCAGACCGACCGCCCTTCCCCGGTTCTGGCTCGTTTCCCGTGCCGTTCCCGGAGGGATCGAAGAGGTCCGACGCGCCGATCGGGCGACGCTCGCGAGCGTCGTTTTCGCGCCGCCGGAGGTCGCGCAGGCGCTGGCTCCCGGCGAGCCGCGGAGGAGCTCGGATGGGGCCATCCGGATCGTGTCGCTCGAGCCGGAACGATTCGAGATCGAGACCGAGACTCCGCTTCCCTCGCTCCTCGTCTCTTCGCAGAAGAGTTTTCCGCCGTACTGGCGGCTCGACCTGGACGGCAAGAGCGCCCCGGGCTTCGAGGCCGACGGCATCTTTCTAGGGCTCGAGCTTCCCGCCGGGCGACACCGCGTCGAAGGAAGGTTCCGGATTCCGCGGTGGGAGCTGGCCTCATCCGGTGTAGGTTTGCTCGCGCTCGCCGCGGTCGTGATCCGGGGATTCCGTCCCGGGAGAGCGCCTCTTCCGTGAAGCTCGTCGTCCAGATTCCCGCGTTCAACGAGGAGGCGATCCTCGGGAAGGCGCTCGCCTCGATCGGGCGTTCCGTTCCCGGGTTCTCCGAAGTCGCCGTGATCGTCATCGACGACGGATCTACGGATCGAACCTCCGAGGTCGCGCGGGCGGGCGGAGCGGACCGCGTGCTGCGGCTGCCGGCGCATCGCGGTCTCGCGGCGGCCTTTTCGGCCGGCCTGGAGGAAGCGCTCGCGCTCGACGCGGATGTCATCGTCAACTTCGACGCAGACCTCCAGTACGACTCGGCCGACATTCCCGCGCTGGTCGCTCCGATCCTCTCGGGCCGGGCGGACCTGGTCGTCGGAGATCGCGGCCCCGGGTCTCTCGCGCATTTCTCTCCGGGGAAGCGCCTCCTCCAGAGGGTCGGGAGCTGGGCCGTGCGTCAGGCTTCGGGCCTCGAGATCCCCGACGCGGCCTCCGGTTTTCGAGCGCTCTCGCGCGAGGCGGCGCGCCGCGTCAACGTGTTTTCGCGGATGACCTACACGCTCGAGACACTGATCCAGGCGGGATCGAAGGACCTCCGGGTCTCGTCGGTTCCGGTCGCGGCGCACCCCCCCGCGCGGCGGTCCCGCCTCTACTCGTCGGTCGGCAGATACGTCCTCGTGCAGGGCGCGAACATGCTCCGGATCACGGCCCTCTACAAGCCATTGAAGATGTTCTCGGCGGCGGCGGCGATCTTTCTTCTCGCCGGGGTGATCCTTCTCGCGCGATACGGCTGGTACGCCATCGCCCGCCAGAGTCCGGGAGGCCACGTTCAGTCGCTCATCCTCGCCGGAGTGCTGATCGTCGTCGGGGCCCAGACGTTCCTGATCGCTCTGCTCGCGGATCTGGTCGGGATCAACCGGACGCTGCTCGAGGAACTCAAATTGCGGGGGTCGGGTCCGCAGCCGGGCAACCAGGAGTCCGCGCCCGAAAAACCGGCGTCGACCTCCTAGGCCCAGTCCCCCGGCTTGCGGAACAGAACGGGCGCGCCTTCCAAGAGCGTCAGGATCGCCGTCGTGTTCGCCGCGACCGCGTAGACGATCCGGTCGTGGGGGCGCGCGTAGCCCGAGCGAACCGCGTTCTCGAACTGCTGGAGCAGCGGGTCGAAGTATCCGCCGATGTTCGCGATCACCACCGGCTTGCCGTGGATGCCGAGCTGTTTCCACGTGATCATTTCGAGAATCTGGTCGAGCGTCCCGAAGCCACCGGGGAACGCGACGAAGGCGTCTCCCAGGTCGAACATCGTCTGATCCCGGTCGTGCATCGTGTGCACGACTTTCATCTCCGTGACGCTCTTGTGAGCGGCCTCCCGGCCGACCAGCGCCTCCGGGATCACGCCGATGACTTTTCCGCCGGAGGCGATGACCTCGTCGGCGAGGACGCCCATGAGCCCCAGCGAAGACCCGCCGTAGACGAGGCCGATGCCGCGCCGGGCGATCTCCTGGCCGAAAGCGCGAACCTCCTTCTCGACCGCGGGATCGCGGGCGCCGCTCGTCCCGCAATACACGCAAACACGGTGGAGGTCCATCCGGCGCGATCTTATCCGCGGGAACGGCTGCCGGGAATCTCGAGAGCGACGCCCCGGCTGCAGAGCGGACAATCCGCGGCCGGCCACGATGGAACCGGCAGCCGCAGAAGCGACCGCGCCGGCACCGGAAAAACGCCTTCTTCGAGGCCGCGGTCCACTATCGAGCCGACGGCGACCACCTCGCCTCCGGCCGATTCGACCGCCGAACAGACTTCCCGCGTGGAACCGCCGGTCGTGAAGACGTCCTCGACGACGGCGACCCGCTCTGACGGCTCGAGCGCGAAGCCGCGGCGCAGAGCGAAGGCGCCGTCCTTGCGCTCCGCGAAGAGAGCGCGCGTCTCGAGCGCGCGGGCGACCTCGTGGCCGATGACGATCCCCCCCAGGGCCGGCGAGACGATCACCCGAGGGGAAAACTCCGCGAGCTTCCGGGCGAGATCGCGGCCCGCGGACTGCGCGCGGTCCGGGTACATGAGGAGACGCGCGCACTGCAGGTAGCGGTCGCTGTGGAGACCAGAGGACAAGCGGAAGTGGCCGGTCAGGAGCGCGCCGGTCTCTTCGAAGTCGGCGACGGTCAGCACTCTTTTTTCATCGTCATTCCGAGGCCCGAAGGGCCGAGGAGTCTCTTCGGAGCTGCGACGAGATCCCTCGCTGCGCTCGGGATGACAGGTTAACCCTGGTCGCGCGTGATTTTGTGGTGCTCGATCTTCTTGTAGAGATTCGAACGGGGGGTCTGGATCACCTCGGCCGTGCGGCTGATGTTCCACCCGTTCTCGCGGAGCTTCGCCATCAGGAACTGGCGCTCCGCGAACTCCTTGAATTCCGAGAGCGTTGTCATCGCGAGGCCGCGCTCCGAGATCTCGGAGGGAGAAACGCGGGCCTCCGGCGGGAGGTCTTTCGCCTCGATCGGATCGGCGTCGGTCATGATCAGGACCCGCTCGACCAAGTTCCGGAGCTCGCGGACGTTGCCCGGCCAGGCGCGCGCCTTGAGCAATGCCAGGGCCGACGAGCCGAACCGCCGGGGCCGTCGGTGGTCGCGGTCGCTGAAGCGGCGGGCGAAATGCTCGACTAAATCCGGGATGTCCTCCGATCGCTCGCGCAGCGGCGGAGTCCGGATCGGGACGACGTTCAGGCGGAAAAAGAGGTCCTCCCGGAAACGGTTTTCCCGGATCGACTCCGTCAAATCCCGGTTCGTCGCGGCGATCACG
>QHVV01000120.1:0-544 GCA_003222385.1 Acidobacteriota bacterium | reverse complement strand
CGCCGACCGGCTCGACTTCCCCGGCCTCCAGCACCCGAAGCACCTTCGCCTGTGTCCTGGCGGACATGTCGCCGACCTCGTCCAAGAAAATGGTCCCGCCGTCGGCCTCGACGAATTTTCCGGTCTGTCGCCGGACCGCTCCCGTGAAGGAACCCTTCTCGTGTCCGAAGAGCTCCGACTCGATCAGCTCTTCCGGAATGGCGGCGCAATTCACCTGGATGAACGGCCCGCCCGCCACCCGCGAAGCCTTGTGGACCTCGCGCGCCACGAGCTCCTTGCCGGTCCCGCTCTCTCCCATGATCAGCACGGTGGCGCCGGTCGGCGCGGCCCGCACGATCTCCTGCCGCAGGCGCTGCATCGGAGCGCTCCGCCCGACGCGGACGGACTCCTCGTCGAGCGCCGTGCGCAGCCGCTCGTTCTCCGCGCGGAGCTGGTTGCGCGACAGCGCGTTCGCAATCGAGACCAAGATGCGCTCGCGCTGCGGCGGCTTCTCGAGGAAGTCGACGGCCCCGCGCCGCGTGGACTCGACGGCCGTGGCGATGTC
>QHVV01000119.1 GCA_003222385.1 Acidobacteriota bacterium | reverse complement strand
CGACCGCCGATTTCTCGGCGGGGGAGGCCCGGGGCATCGCCGTCACGGTCAACGGCGAGCTCGTCCTGTCCCGCGCGCTCGAGCGCGTCGAGGGCGTGGGCGAAGCCGTTCTCTACGACGCGGTGACGGCCCGGGACGGCGTGGTGTTAGTCGGAACCGGCCAGGCGGGGCGCGTTCTCCGGGTGTCGCCGGCCGGCAAGGTCGAGACGTTCGCGACCCTGACCGAGAAACAGGTCACCGCGCTCGCTCTCGGTCCGGACGGCGCGGTGTACGCCGCGGGCTCTCCTGGCGGCAAGGTCTACCGATTGGACTCCGGCGGCAAGGCGTCGCTCTACTACGACACGAAGGCCCAGTACGTCTGGTCGCTCGCGTTTTCCGGACCCGTCCTCTTCGCCGCGACCGGCCTGCCCGGCGAGATCCATCGGGTCGAGGCGGCTGGCCGCGGAAAACGCGTCCACGCCTCCTCGGATGCCCACGTGCGCACTCTGCACGCTGCGGGCAACGGCGAAGTCTGGGCTGGAACGTCGGGAACCGGCCTCGTTCTCCGGATCGACTCCTCCGGCAAGGCGACGACGGTCTATGACTCCGGTAAGACGGAGGTGACCGCGATCGCGTCCGGCCCGGATGGCCGCGTCTGGGCCGCGGTCTCCTCGTCGGAGGGAACGAGCGCGGGCGAGCCGGTCTCCGCGCCGCTTCCGCAGCCGCCGCGCTCGCCCCGTCCGAGCGCGCCCGCGGGCGAGGGGGGAGACGACAAGGAAAAGAAGCCCGAGGTGACCGTGACCGTCGGCGCGCCGCGGCTCGCCCCGTCGCGGCCGGCCGGGCGCAGCGGCTATTCGTCGGAAGTCGTCCTGTTCGAGAAGGGTGAGCCGCCGCGCACCGTCTGGTCGAGCTCCGAAGAAATGGTCTTCGACCTCGGCGATGCCGAGGCCGGGTCGGTGCTCGCCGGCACCGGGCCGAAGGGTCGCCTCTACCGGATCTCGCGGGATACCTGGTCGCTCGATCGGACGTTCGACGAGAAGCAGGTGTCGATCATCGCCGGGGAGTCGATCGCGACGAACGCCGCGAGCGCGTTCTACCGAATGCGGGAGGGGGAGCGAACCGGGGAGTACGTCTCGGCGGTCAAGGACACGGGTCGGACGAGCACGTTCGGCGCGTTCCGGGTGGAAGGGGACGTTCCCAGCGGCTCGCGGCTCGAGGTCGCGTTCCGGACCGGGGAGTCCGCCGCCCCCGATTCGACCTGGAGCGACTGGTCCGCGTTTCAGCCGATCGGCGATCGGCCCAAGATCGTGGCTCCTCCCGGACGGTTCCTCCAGTGGAAGGTCCGGATGACGTCTCGCGGCAGCGCCTCCCCGGTCATCCGCCGCGTCGAGGCCGCGTACCGGAATCGCAATGCCGCCCCGGTCATCGAAGCCTTCTTCGCGATGGGACCATCCGAGGTGTTCGCGCGGTCGGGGGGAGGGGGATCGAACGTTTTCGAGACGACCGCGCCCGACGAGAAAGGGATCTTCACGAGCCTCGAAGAGCCGAAGGCGGAGAGCGCTCCGCGCAAGCTGTCCCGCAAGGCTTACCGGACCCTGACGTGGAAGACGAGCGATCCGGACGGAGACGTCGTGATCGACTTGCTCGAGTTCCGCCCCGTGTCTTCGAGCCGGTGGATCCCGCTGAAATCCGACATCCGTGAGACCTTCTACTCGTTCGACACGAGTTCCCTTCCGGACGGCGAGTACGTTTTCCGCCTGACAGCCTCGGACGCCGAAGCGAATCCGGGCGAGGGCAAGTCCGCCTCGCGCGAAACGAGCCCGGTCTCGATCGACAACACGCCGCCGGTGATCCGGCGCATCGGGACCGGCAAGAGCCCCCTGCGGTTCGAGGTCGAGGACGCGGCTTCGCCGCTGACGGAGTTCGAGTACAGCGTCAACGCCCGCGAGTGGGTCCGCGTCGAACCGGACGACGGGCTTTCCGACTCGCGCAAGGAAACGTACTCGATCGATCTCGCGCCGGCCGACCGCAGCGGCTATCTCCTGGTTCGAGCAACGGACGCGTCGCACAACGTGGCCGCGGCGTCCTTCAGCGCGCCGTGAACCGGACCGCCGCATAATTGCGGCGGTGAAGCGGCTTCCTTCCGCGATCTTCCTTCTCGTTCTCGGCGCGTGCCGGGCGAAGGAGCCTTCCGCCGGCTCTGCGTCCTCCCCGCCGACACCGCCGCCGGCGGTCCCCGCGCCCGTCCTCGGTTTCGTCGACGAGACGCGGGGGGCAACGCCGGTCGAAGGGGGGATCCTGCGGCGCCGGCTGGTGGGGGAGCCCGCCACGTTGAACGCGGTTCTCCAGTCGAGCCTGCCGGAGCAACAGGTTCTCCAGTACCTCGCGCGACAGCTTCTGGACTTCGACGCGCGGCTCCTCCTCGTTCCGGGCCTCGCGGAGCGCTGGGAGGTTTCCGAAGACGGCCGGGAGTACCGATTCTTTCTTCGACCGCGGGAGGTCTGGGAGGACGGCAGCGCCGTGACGTCCGCGGACGCGGTCTTCACGATCCGCCAGATCACCGACCCGAAGATCCCGTCACCCGTCTTCAAGCCGCTCTTCGACGACCTCGAGCTCGTCGAGGCGACCAGCCCGACATCGTTTCGAGCCCGGTTCCGCAACCGGGACGCGCTCCACGCGTACGCCTTCGCGATGCCGCTGCTCCCGGAACGGCGCTTCTCGGGTCGACCTTTCGCAAAAGCGCGGGAGAACCGCGCGCCGCTGTCGAACGGGCCCTATCGCCTCTCGAGCTGGAAGACGCAGGACGCGATCGAGCTCGAGCGCAACCCGCGCTGGTCCGGACCGCCCGCGCACTTCGATCGGATCGTCTTCCGGATCGTGCCGGAGGAAGCAGTCGCATACCGGGCGCTGGTCGAGGGAACGCTGGACGAGACCTGGATCGACCAGTCGCTGAAGGAGCGGAGCGCCCGGGATCGCCGGTTCGGCGCGTGCTGCCGGACCGTCGAATTTTACAACCTGGACTACAACTACATCGCTCTCAACAATCGATCCCCTCTCTTCTCCGACTCCCGGGTGCGCCGGGCGATGACCATGCTCCTCGACCGGCCTTCGATCGTCCGCAACCTGTACCACGGCTCCGCCCGCATCATTTCGGGGCCGTGGGCGCCGGACTCGCCTGCGTACGACGCGGCCGTCACGCCTCTGCCCTTCGATCCTTCGGCGGCGGCGGAGCTGCTCGATTCCGCCGGGTGGCGGGACACGAACGGCGACGGCACCCGTGACCGGAACGGCCGCGAGTTCGAGTTCGATCTGCTCTCCTCGGCCGGAGCGAAGACCGGAAGCGAGATCGACCAGGTGTTCGCGGCCGAGCTCGCGCGGGTCGGCATCCGCGCCCGGGTGAGGCCTCTGGAGTGGGCGACATTCGTCGAGCGCATCGACAGGGGCGACTATCAGGCGGCCTCGCTCGCTTCCGCGGCGTCCGACGCCAATCCGGATCCCTTTCCGTACTGGCACTCGTCGCAGTCTCCTCCCAGGGGGGTCAACAACGTCTTCTACTCGAACGCGGCGGCGGACCGGCTGATGGAGGACGCCCGGCGCGAGCTCGATCCCGGGAAGCGGCGCGACATCTACCACCGCCTCCACCGCATCTTCCGCGACGATCCGCCCGTCGTGTTCATCGCCAACGCGTCCCAGAAATACGCCTTCCGACGGCGGGTGCGGGGCCTCGTCACGTCGCCGCTCGGCCTGTACGGCTTCTGGCCGGGACCGCTCGCCTGGTGGGGAATCCCGGACGATTCGGTCGCCGGCGGTCGCGGGCAGTGACCCGCTATCTCGTCCGGCGTCTTCTCCTCGCGATTCCGACTCTCTTCGGGATCGTCGTCCTCGTTTTCCTGCTGCTCCACCTGGCCCCGGGGAGTCCGGCATCGGCCGGCGGATCTCCTGAGGCCGGCCGACGCGTGTCGGCCGCCGCGCGTGAGGAAATGCGCAAGCTCTACGGGCTCGACCGGCCGCTGCCGGAGCGATTCGTGAAGTGGATCGGCAGGGTGGCGCGGTTCGATCTGGGCGAATCGTTCGTGGACCGCCGGCCCGTTTCCGAAAGGATCCGCGAGGCGCTTCCTGCGACGCTCGCGTTGAACGGCCTGGCGCTCTTCTTCACGCTCGCGATCGCGATCCCCGTCGGGGTCGCCGCGGGAGGCCGGCCGGAAGGGCCGTTCGATCGGACCTCCGCCGTCGTTCTGTTCGCCCTCTATTCGATGCCGCTCTTCTGGGCGGCGCTCCTTCTCCAGACCCTCTTCTCGGTCGAGCTCGGCTGGCTCCCGCTCTACGGCGTCTCGTCGGATCCCGCCCCGGCCGGCATCGCCGGATTCTCCGACCGGCTGGCGCACCTGGCGCTTCCCGTCACGTGTCTGACGTACGCTTCGCTCGCGTTCTTCGCCCGTCTCGTCCGCGCCGGCGTCGTGGAGGCGCGCTCTCAGGACTACGTGACGGCGGCGCTCGCGCGAGGCCTTTCGCGGCGCCAGGCGCTGTGGCGACACGCGTTTCGCAACGCGCTTCTCCCGCTGGTGACGCTTCTCGGGCTTCTCCTGCCGGGACTGCTTTCGGGCAGCGTCATCGTCGAGCGGATCTTCGCCTGGCCGGGCCTGGGCCGCCTCTACTTCGACTCGATCCTGTCGCGTGACTATCCGGTGGTCCTCGGGCTGTCGCTCCTGGGGGGCGTCGCGACCCTCGCCGCGACGTTCGCGGCCGACGTCGCCGCTGCGATCGTGGACCCCCGCCTGCGGGAGGAAGCGTGATCCGCCGGCTCTCCGGGAGTGGCCGGATCGCGCTCGCCGTCGTGGCGTTCCTGTGGGCCGTCGCCGCCGTCTCGCCGCTCTTCGCCCGTCGCGCTTCCGAGATCCGGCTCGGGGAGCGCCTGCAGGCCCCGTCTCCCGGCCATCCCTTCGGTACCGACGACCTCGGCCGCGACGTCGCCGCGCGGGTCGTGGTCGCGACTCCGATCTCGCTCGCGATCGGTCTCGTCGCGGCGGGAGTCTCCCTCGTCGTCGGCTTCGGGATCGGCGCCGCCGCGGGCTACTTCGGGGGCGCGACGGACCTTCTTCTCTCCCGGCTGATCGAGGTCGTGCTCTGTTTTCCGGTCCTCTTCCTGCTGCTCGCTCTCGCCGCTTTTCTCCCTCCGTCTCCGGCGACGGTCGTTCTCGCGATCGCGCTGACCACGTGGCCCTCCGACGCCCGCTACGCCCGCGCTGAAATCCTGAAGGCGAGGAACCTCGATTACGCCCGGGCCGCGCGGGCCGCGGGGGCCGGTCCGGTGCGGGTTCTCCTTCGCCATCTCCTCCCGAACGCTCTGCCGCCGCTCCTCGTCTCCGCCGCGTTCGGCGTCTCCTGGGCGATCCTCGCGGAGGCCGCGCTCTCCTTCCTCGGCGTCGGGCTGCCGGCGCCGGCGTCCTCGTGGGGAGGCATCCTGTCGGCGGCGCCCGCGTATATCGAGGACGCATGGTGGCTGGCGCTCTTCCCGGGACTCGCGCTCTTCGCGACCGTGTCTGCCTATAATCTGCTGGCCGAAAGCCTCCGACACGCGACGACCGAAGCAGGGAGAACGTGATGCCGGAACGCGTTGCCCTCTACCCCGGCTCCTTCGATCCCCTGACCAACGGGCATTTAGACGTCCTCTTCCGAGCGCGCCGGCTCGCCGACCGCGTCATCGTCGCCATCCTCGAGAACGACGAGAAGAAGCCGCTCTTCTCGGTCGAGGAGCGCCTCGAGATGATCCGCGAGATCGTCGGAGGCGACTCCGCCGTATCGGTCCGGTCGTTCTCCGGCCTCCTGGTGGACTTCGCCGCGGAGACCGGCGCGACGCTCCTCGTCCGGGGCCTCCGCGCGATCTCCGACTACGAGTACGAGCTGCAGATGGCCTTGATGAATCGCCGCCTGGCGCCCTCGATCGAGACGGTGTTCCTGATGGCGAAGGAGGAGTACTCGTACGTCTCGAGCCGTCTCGTCAAGGAGGTGGCGCGGCTCGGCGCCGACGTCTCCGGGCTCGTCCCCGAGCCGGTCCGGCATCGCCTGGAAGCGCGGCTTCCGCGCTCGTGACGGGAAACGGTCGGGTCGTCGAGACGGAGCTGCGCGTCCGCTACTCCGAGACCGACCGGATGGGGATCGTCTACCACGGCGCCTATGTCTCCTGGTTCGAAGTCGCGCGGACCGAGTATTGCCGCGCGGCCGGCTTTCCGTACCGGCGCATGGAGGACAGCGGGCTCTTGATCCTCGTGACCCGCGTCGAGTGCGTCTACCGGCGACCGGCGCGGTACGACGACCGCGTTCTCGTGCGCGCCCGCGTCACCGAGCTCGCGAGCCGGGGGCTCGCGTTCGCCTACGACGTCTTGGACGAGAACGGTCGGAGGCTCGCGGACGGGGCGAGCCGGCACGTCTTCGCCGACGTCAAAGGCCGACCGGCGCGCGCGCCGGAAGAAGTCCTCGAGGTCCTGGAGAGATTCCGGGGCGCCTAACGTCTTCGGAGCCCGTACCCCGCGATCGTCCAGAGGATCTTCCTTCCCGCCGTGAGCGTCCCCGTCAGCGTCCCCGTGATTTTCGAGACCCCGACCCGGCGCCGGTAGGACACCGGCACTTCGACGACAGTGAGACCTTTCTTCAAGGCCTTCAGCTGCATCTCGACGGTCCACCCGAAGTCGCGGTCTTCCATTCCGAGCGACCGGAGAGCCTCCCAGCGGATCGCCCGAAAAGGGCCGAGGTCCGTGTAGCGGTGGCGGAAGAACAACCGGATCAGGAGGCAGGCGAGCGCGTTCCCGAGTCGCGCCTGGGGGAGAAGCGCTCCCGGCTCCCGCGACCCGAGCACGCGGGACCCGATCGCGAGGTCCGCACCCGCGGCGATCGCTCCGGTCAGCCGGGGCAGCTCCTCCGGATGGTCGGAGAAGTCGCCGTCCAAAAAGACGACGACTTCCGGAGGCGAAGCTTCGAGCGCCGCGATTCCGGCGAGGCAGGCGCTTCCGTATCCGCGCCGCTCTTCCCGCACGAGCCGGACCGGGAGTCCCGACGCGACGAGCCGCGTGTCGTCGGTCGAGCCGTTGTCCACGACGACGATCTCGTCGACGGCTTCGCGCGGGATGTCGCCGACCACCAGCGGGAGAGAGTCCCGTTCGTTGAACACGGGAATGACGACCGCGACCTTCACGGGACCGCCGCGAGGGGAGCCCGCGCGGGGCGAAGCGTCACTGCGAGGCCCGCGAAGATCAGGGCGGCGGCGACGGCCGTCCGTCCGGTGGGCCTTTCGCCGAGCACCGCCATCGCGAGCGCCGAGGCGATCACCGGTTGAAGAAAGACGTACGCCGCGACCCGGGAAGCATGCGTCCGCGCGAGCGCCCACGAGTTCAGCACATAGGGAACTACGGTACAGAAGACGATGATCGCCGCCAGGCTCCACCACGCGACGGGGGAGACTGCGCGGGGCGAGAAGCGCAGGAGCGCCGGGACCGCGGCGAGCACGATCGGGACGGCTCCCCAGCGAAAGACGGCGGCGACGAATCCGAGCGCCCGGTAGCGTGCGAGCAGCGGCCGGGACAACACCAGGAAGAGCGAGTAGGAGAAGCCGTTCGTCAAGATCAGGAGATCGCCGCGAAAGTAACGGCTGTTCCATTCGAACCGCTCCGCATTCAGCAGAACCAGCACTCCGGCGCCCGCGAGCAGGATCCCCCCGACCGCGCGCGCCGTCGTCGCTTCGCGCCCGAGCGCCACCGCCGCAGCGAGCGTGAACACCGGGATCGCCGAGATCAGAATCGAGGTATTGATCGCGGTCGTCATCGACAGCCCGAGGATGAAGAGCACCTGGTTGAACGAGACGCCGAGCAGCGCCAGCACGATCAGGAGCCCGCGGTCGGAAGGAGCGATCCTTTCGGGCGCGGACAGGCGCCGGACGACCTCGAGCATCGCCGCGGCCGCCGTGACCCGGATCGCGGCGAGCACGAACGGGGGAATGGATCCCAGAGCGAGCTTTCCGAAGATCGGGAAGAGCGCGAAGCCGGTCTGCTCGAGCGCCATAGCGAAGTGGACGGGCCACGGACTTCCGCCGTGGCGGCGCCGGGAGGACGGCTCGCTCACACGGGAGCGAGATCCGAAACGATCGCGGTGTCGCCGGCGCGGACGGTCGAGACGAGCCGATCTCCGTCGAGAATCTCGCGGAACGCGTAGCCGAGCCCGATCGAGCCGGACTCCGGCGAGACGACGGAGCTCGTCACCCTTCCGGCTTCGATCTTCCCGGGCGTCTCCTCCTCCGGCCGGCGCAGCG